>DCGO01000009.1 GCA_002314605.1 Lentisphaeria bacterium UBA1776
TCTACCGACTGAGCTATCCCACCACCGGTATCGCCGACAGATGCCAGCGCGTGTGATATAATAAACCACACTTTTCGTTTTTTTCAAGCCGGATTTCAAAAAAATACGCAAGATTCCCCAAAATTGAACAGAATTTGACACAATCATGACAGAATTTGGATCCTGCGGGAGGCAAGGCGTTCCTTCATTACCTTCGTCTTCTCCATATCCGTATGCATGGGGCGGATGCCCGCAGTTCCCGGTCCCGTTGACCAGTCAGAAAATATCCGCCACCGGAAACTGAAGTTTCCCATTCCGGATGGCCCGCTCCAATGTCTCCGGCAAACCCCTGTAAAGGATATTCAGCATGACCTTGTTATCGCCGGAGCCCCCGTTTACCGGGGTGAAACCATTGACCGGATGCTCCGGATCCGTGGAGTATCCTTCGATCAGACGCTCCCCCGCGTACAGAAAACAGGCCGTCTCCTCCAGGCGCCAGTGATACTGCGGATCACTGAACAATTCCTGCCACGTTTTCCAGGAACGCACGACCTTCCCCGGAAAGACCGCCCCCCCTTCGTAGATTTGCCGGATCCTCTTCACAGTCTTTTCCTCAAAGGTCTCCGGATTCCGCGTTCCAGTCAAAAAACTCTTGCCGATCTTCGACGCATCCAGCCGGAAGGTTCCGCCTGACGGAAAATCTTCTGTCCGGATCTCCTTTGCCGCATCCGGGTGATACTCTCTCCACCCCCGTCCGGTATAGACTCCCGGCTTGTCCGTATAAAGAACAATCAGCGGGAGTTTTCCGGACAGTGTTTCATGACGCACCCGGTCCATCACGAAATTCTGCAGTTCCGCCGCGCAGCCGCGCCCCCGCATTGCCGGAATGATCCCCAGGTCACACAATCCCGCCGCCTGCAGGACCGCCGGGTTCCCGTCCGCTCCAGGAAGAAGAAAAGAGTAATCATGGATCCCCGCAGTCCCAATGATCTCCTGGTCCATTTCTGCCGAAAAAAGCTCAAGATCGTATGAAAAAGTCCGCTCCCCCCGGGCAAAACGGGCCGTCCAGAATGCCGGGAAACATGCCAGCAAAACCGGCGCGATCTTTTCAAAATCCGATAACGGAAAAGGGCTGATCTTCATTGTTTTGCCGGGAAATTGGTGAATTTACTGGGCCGGCTGCCGGGCCGCCGCTTCCGCCGCCCGGTTGGCACGCCACTGGGCCGCGTTTTTGGCCCGTTCCGTGTCGAAGGGATCAGCTTTGAACCGGTAATGTCCCGGCCCCAGCAGAGCATCCAGCTTCTCCAGCATTTCCGGGTGGATTTCAAAACCGTTCCGGGAACTTGTTTCCACAAAGATCACCGAATCATGCTCGTCCACCACGCAGAATACCAGTTTCGTATTGCCGTGGGAATGGGCGAATATTTTCTGCAGAGCCTCCAGCTGTTTCCGGCTGCCGGTTTCGGCGTTGAGATGGATGAACATTTCCGTCAGCTGCCCCATGGCCTGATCCATGGAGAAGATCTTGTCCACCACCACCCGGGCACGCTCGGTCTCGTCCCGCTTGGAGACCACGGACTCGATCATGACCGGCATGCCCGGTTCCAGCGTGATTCCGGCCTTGGCCATGCTGCTCAGGGTCCGATCGTAGATCATGCATTCCACCGTGGAATCCAGATCCTCCAAAGTCAGGATCCCGAAGGGCTTGCCGCTCGACTTTGAGAATTTTTGAGTATAACTGGAAACCATGCCCACCAGCCGGACCCCGGTATTGTTCTCCAGATGGTCGATATTGCGGATCGGCGAGGATGTGAGGGCCTTTCCCACCGGGGCCCAGCGATCGAAGGGATGCCCCGTCACATAAAAGCCCAGCAGCTGTTTCTCGTTGGCCAGAATTTCCTCCATGGAGAATTCCGGAATGTCCGGGATCTGGATATTTGTATCCCCGGAATCCGCCTCGTCCAGCATGTCGAAGAGAGATCCCTGTCCCTTGGCCAGATCCGCCGCCCGTGTGGCGGAGAATTTCAGCATGGGTTCCGCAATGGCCAGGATCTGGGACCGACGCAGTTTCAGGCTGTCGAAGGCGCCGGCACGGGTGAGATACTCCATCATCCGGGAGTTCAACGCCCCCCCGCACCTCTCGCAGAAGTCCTGAAAGGATTTGAATTTGCCGTCCCGGGTCCGGGACTCAATGATCTTGGCGGCGGCCACCTCTCCCACGCCCTTGATGGCCCCCAGACCGAACCGGATGGAGCCCTGGTCCACGCCGAACTGGATCAGGCTCGAATTGATGTCCGGCGGCAGGACTTTCAGGCCCATTTCCCGGCAGGTGTTGATCATAAAGGCGATCCGGTCGGCGGATTCGATCTCGCCGTTCAGAATGGCGGCCATGAATTCCACCGGGTAGTGGGCCTTCAGATACGCCGTCTGATAGCAGACAAATCCGTAAGCCGCCGAATGGGATTTGTTGAACCCGTATCCGGCAAAAAGTTTGATCTTCTCCCAGATCTGGTCGGCCAGTTTTTCGTCAATGTTGTTGGTCTCTTTGCA
>DCGO01000110.1 GCA_002314605.1 Lentisphaeria bacterium UBA1776
CCTTTCACGGCGGTAACATGGGTTCGAGTCCCGTACGGGTCACCATTGGAGGCTTAGCTCAGCTGGTTAGAGCGCATGCTTCACACGCATGAGGCCACTGGTTCGAGTCCAGTAGTCTCCACCAAAATACCGGACTTTTCCGAAAGGAAAAGTCCGGTATTGCTATGTGCACACGAATCATCGGAGCCGCTGCAAAGTCGCAGCGGCTCCGAAACATATCACCGGAACAGCATTTGGAAGAACTCATACGCGGCGCGGCGCCAGACACGCCATTCGTGGACGCCGGGGTAGATCCTCTGAATGTAGTGGATGCCCTTTTCGGCGCAGTAGGTGCGCTCCGCCTCAAACAGGGGCAGGGAAACTTCCTGATCGCCGATGGCGCCGAAGAACAGGGGCACCTCCCGGTTGAAGGTCTCCGCATCGTCCAGCGCCTTCACCCAGGGCTGCACCTTGGTGGGGTAGCCCCGCATGACCGGCCATGTGTAGCCGGTGAACAGACCGGCGGCACCGAACAGGTCGTAATGCTCCATGACGATCTGGCCGGAGTAGAGGGAGCCGAGAGACAGACCGGCGATGGCCCGGTTGAACTTGCCGGGGCGCACCCGGTAGTTGGCCTCAATGAAGGGGATGCAGTCCTTGATCAGCATATCGCCGAACTGATTCACATCCTCTTCCCATTTGCCGTTCTTCTGCACCTGCATCATCAGGTTGTTCATGACCACGATGAAAGGCTTGCACTTGCCCTCCGCCAGCAGGTTATCCAGAATCATGTTGACCTTGCCCAGATGCACCCAACATGTCTCGTTTTCGCCGCCGCCGTGCTGAAGGTACAGCACCGGGTAGTCCTCGTCGATATTCTGCCGGTATTTCGGCGGGGTGTATACATAGCAGCATTCCGTCTCGCCGGTGACGGCAGAGGGAAAATACTCCATGGAGACCGTGCCGTGGGGCACATCCCGCATCAGCAGGAAGTCCTGCTCCGGATCCGGAACCTCCACATAGTTGATGGCGCAGCCTGCGCCCCAGCCGATGGGGGCCAGCGGGTTAATGACCTTCACGCCGTCCACCAGAAATGCCAGCTGCTTGAAGCCCGGATCCGCATAGGGGAGCAGTCCGGTCCACAGTCCGTCAGGCTGCTTCACAAGATCGATCCACACATCCTCGTGACCGGCGCGGACGGTCTGTGCCTCCGGCCCGTAGAAGCGAACCAGCGCCTGCCCGTCCGGCTGTACCTCAATGCCCAGCGGCTTTTCCACATGAGCAAAGGGATCCGGCGTATAGTTGGGCGTAAGCTGGCGGTTGAAACCCAGCGCACGGGTGTCAAAGCTCTGGTTTTTCAGAAAAGAATCGGGTATGTTCATGTTCCGACCTCCGTTTTCATAATTTCGATGGTCACAGTGTATCATGTTACGCGGACTTTGACAATGCGGGAAAAGACCGATTTGCGCCGCTGCACAAAGAAAAGCGGCGGTTTTCAAAGAAGATTTGTGCAGATTTCAGCAGGAAAAAAATTGCAATACGGGGGATGCTGTGTTAAAATCCACTATTATCAAGCCACACAAACTGTCGAGCTGAGGCCCGCTGCCGGGTTTCGGACGGAATATGGAGGAGTACGGATATGAGTGAAATGAAGCGTCCCGAGACCATGGAACGGATTACGACCCCGGCACTGGCACAGGCATTTATTGCGGAACAACTCAAGGAACTGAAAGCCCAGATCGGCGATAAGAAAGTCCTGCTGGCTCTGTCCGGCGGCGTGGATTCCTCTGTCGTTGCGGCCCTGCTGATCAAGGCCATTGGCAATCAGCTCACCTGCGTCCATGTGAACCACGGCCTTCTGCGTAAGGGTGAGCCGGAACAAGTCATCAAGGTTTTCCGCGAGGAAATGGGCGCCAACCTGATTTATGTGGACGCGGTGGATCGTTTCCTGGATAAGCTGGCCGGTGTGGATGACCCCGAACGCAAGCGCAAGATCATCGGCGCCGAGTTCATTGATGTGTTCGCCGAGGAAGCCCGTAAGCTGGACGGCGTGGAATTTCTGGCGCAGGGCACCATTTACCCCGATATTCTGGAATCCAAGGGCATCAAGAGCCACCACAATGTGGGCGGACTGCCGGAGGATCTGAAATTTGAACTGGTGGAGCCTGTCAAGTTCCTGTACAAGGATGAAGTCCGCGTTGTTGGAAAGGAACTGGGCCTGCCGGACAATATGGTTTACCGTCAGCCGTTCCCCGGCCCCGGTCTGGGTGTCCGCTGTGTGGGTGCCATCACCCGCGACCGTCTGGAGGCTGTCCGCGAGAGCGATGCCATCCTGCGCGAGGAGTTTGAGAAGGCCGGTCTGGCCGGCAAGGTCTGGCAGTATTTCACCGTCGTCCCCGATTTCAAGTCCACCGGCATCACCGATGGTCAGCGTACCTACGACTGGCCCGTGGTCATCCGTGCCGTCAACACCGTTGATGCCGTGACCGCCGAGGTCGCCGAGCTGGATTTCCAGTTGATGAAGCACCTTGTCGCCCGCATCACCACCGAGGTCAAAGGCGTCAACCGCGTCCTGTGGGACATCACCCCCAAACCCAGCGGCACGATCGAGTGGGAATAAGGATCCCGGAGTTTAATACTCTCGAAAACACGAGAAAAACGCAGAAAACAGCCGAAAATCGAAGA
>DCGO01000048.1 GCA_002314605.1 Lentisphaeria bacterium UBA1776
GCCAACAAGCCGGCCTCCTGCCGTATCTGTCTGGTGGAAGCCGAAGGCATCCGCAAGGGCCGCCGGATCCTGGTCCCGGCCTGCGCCACCCCCGTTGCTGAGGGCGTTGTGGTCTATACCAATACGCAGCGTGCCCTGCAGGCCCGCCGCACGGTGCTGGAGCTCCTCCTGAGCGACCACCCGAAAGACTGCCTTGTCTGTCCGAAAAACCAGAACTGCGAGCTTCAGAAGCTGGCGTCGGAATTCGGCATCCGCGACATTGAATTCAAGGGGGAAGTCAACAGCTTCCCGGTGGATACCTCCAGCAATGCCATTCAGCGAGACCTCACCAAGTGCATCATGTGCCGCCGCTGCGAAACGGTGTGCAACAAGGTCCAGACGGTGGGGACTCTCACCGGTTACGGTCGCGGCTTCTCCGCCAAGGTCGGCACCGCCAGCATGATCCCGCTGGCGGATACTTCCTGCACCTTCTGCGGACAGTGCGTCAATGTGTGCCCGGTGGGCGCCATTACCGGCATCAGCTATGTCAAGAAAGTGTGGGCCGCACTGAACGATCCGTCCAAGACGGTGATCGTCCAGACCGCCCCGGCGGTCCGTGTAGCCGTGGGACAGGAATTCGGGTTCGCGCCGGGCAAACCGGTGACCAAAAAACTGGTTGCCGGACTCCGTGCGCTGGGTTTCAAGAAGGTGTTCGACACCAATTTCTCCGCCGACCTCACCATTCTGGAAGAGGCCAATGAACTGGTCCAGCGGATCAAGGAAAACAAGAATCTTCCGATCCTCACCAGCTGCTGCCCGGGCTGGATCAACTTCATCGAACATAACTTCCCGGATCTTCTCCACATCCCGTCCAGCTGCAAATCTCCGCAGCAGATGTTCGGCGCCATTGCCAAGAGCTATTATGCTGAAAAGATCGGCGTAAAGCCGGAGGATCTGGTGGTGGTTTCCGTCATGCCCTGCCAGGCCAAAAAGTATGAAGCCGCCCGTCCGGAATTCGCCCCCAACGGTGTCCGCGACGTGGACTATGTGGTCACCACCCGCGAGCTCTGCCGGATGTTCCGCGAAGCGGGGGTCAACCTGGCCAATCTGGAGGATGAGGAATACGACAGCCCCTTGGGCAACTCCACCGGCGCCGCCGACATCTTCGGTGTGACCGGCGGCGTGCTGGAAGCGGCTCTCCGTACCGCCTACTACATGCTGAACGGCAAGAACCTCGAAGGTGATGCCATCAACTTCCGGAGCGTCCGCGGTCTGGACGGCGTCAAGGAAGCCAGCGTGGAAGTCATGCCGGGACTCACTGTAAAAGTGGCCGCCTGCAGCGGACTTGGCAATGCCCGCAAGGTGCTGGAAATGGTCCGCAAGGATCCCAAGCGGTTCCAGGCCATTGAGATCATGGCCTGTCCCGGCGGCTGCATCAACGGCGGCGGTCAGCCCTATCTGCACGGCGACGTCGCCCTCCTGGAGCGGCGCATGCAGGGACTTTACGACGAAGATGCGTCCAAGGCTCTCCGCATGTCTCACGAGAACCCGGACATCCAGGCGCTCTACAAGGAATTCCTTGGCGAGCCCGGCGGCGAAAAGGCTCATCACCTGCTGCATACGATCTATCACGAGAAATAATCGCTCAGAATCGTTCACACATCGTGCGCCCTGCCGGGCGCACGTACAAAAAAAGACTGCTGCAAATGCGGCAGTCTTTTTTTATGTACGGCTGGAACCGGGGAAGAATACCACGGCAAAACACTTTTTCTGCCGGGAGGAGCTGATAAAAACGCTTTCAGAGAACAGCTGTTTCTCTGGCAATAGACAGAGAATGCCCCCCAGTCCTGCCCCCTGACGGTCCAATACAGGAAAGGAAGAAGGCGTTCCGCACGCCCTCCTTGAGACCGGGGGGCGGCAGAAGGTCAGACGAGACAATTATTCCCACTCAATGGTGGCGGGAGCTTTGGGACTCAGATCATAGAGGACACGACACACACCGGGAACTTCGGCAAGGATCCGGTCCGTGATCTTCTTGAGCAGAGGCCAGGGAAGTTCCGGCACCGTGACGCTCATGGCATCCACAGTATTCACGGCGCGGATGATGACCGGCCAGTCGAAAAGCCGCTTGCCATTGCGGACACCGGTGGAGCGGTAATCCGGCACCACCGTAAAGAACTGCCACACCTTGCCGGTCAATCCGGCCCTGTCGAACTCTTCGCGAAGGATCGCATCAGACTCCCGGAGAGCCGCCAGACGGTCCCGTGTAATGGCACCGGTGCAACGGACCCCGAGCCCCGGCCCCGGGAAGGGCTGACGGTTCACCATGCCGTCGGGCAGCCCCAGCGCAGAACCCACCACGCGGACCTCGTCTTTGAAGAGCAGTTTCACCGGCTCCACCAGTTCAAATTTCAGATCCTCGGGAAGGCCGCCCACATTGTGGTGGGCTTTTACACCATGGCTCTCGAGAATATCCGGATAGATGGTCCCCTGAGCAAGGAAATCCACATCCGTAAGTTTTCGGGCCTCTTCCTCAAAAATGCGGATGAATTCTCCGCCGATGATCTTGCGTTTGACTTCCGGATCCGCCACGCCGGCGAGCTTGTCCAGAAAGCGGTCTGTGGCATCAATGTAAATGAGATTGGCATTCAGCTCGTCACGGAAGACCTTGATGACCTGTTCGCTCTCGCCCTTGCGCATCAGACCGTGATTGACATGGACGCAGACCAGCTGTTTGCCGATGGCTCTGATGAGGAGTGCGGCGACCACTGAACTGTCCACGCCCCCGGAAAGGGCCAGCAGGACCTTGCGGCTGCCAACCTGCTTCTTCACCTTTTCCACCTGCTCGGCGATGAATTGATCCGCCAATGCTTCGGTATTGATGCGCGGCATACTCTCGGGACGCTTGTTTTCGTCAATCATGATGACCTCTCCAAGGTTGATTTTCTGATTCAATAAAATACTTGCAAATGGCGATTTTACAAGCAGTATAAGGGGCTTTTTTCAGGATTTCCGCAAGCCGGAAAGACAATTATTTCAGAGGATTCTGCCCTTGAAGAAAGACCGATAACCGGCGGCAAAATAATTCCCGCACAGCTGTCACAGCCTTGTCGGGGCCTGGATCGCCCGGCCTTTCCACGTTCAGCTTTCTCTATTTTCCATTTACGCGGCTCAACTGCGGTAAAGCGTTCCCTGCGCCTGAAAGAAGACCGTTCTCCCATCCGGGGAACAGCCTTCCATACGGTACTCACCTTTCTCCATTCCGCCACGGCAGAGAATCCGGTCTCCAATCATCCCGGCATGCTGGAAATACAGTTGCAGACTCCTCGGCGGATGATTCACTCCAGTAAGCTCTGCAGCAAGATCGTGAACAAAGGCGGCAAAGAAAGCGTTGTTCAAGTGCCCGTTGACATCAATCTGGGAGGCACGGACCGTGTGCACAAGCTCGACCACCTTTTCCGGCAGAGGCACCGGGCGGTCCGGCACGGCAAAGTGTCGGGGCAGGTCTTCATTCCGAGGAAGCGGCATCTCAAGATTTTCCTCGATCCTTCTGGGCCGGAATCCCGGGATGGACAGGAGAAGCCAGCAGCTGGAGGCTCGGACCAGCACATTACCGTCAGCATCGGTCACCGTGAACTGCCGGAGAGCGAAAAGTCTTTCCACGCCGGAGGGATAAGTCTCCACCGTCACGGTCTCGCCGATCTTCGGCATTCTGATCACTTCCAGAGAGATTCTGGAAAGGACCCAGATAAGACCTTTCCGCCGCAGAAAATCCATACCGCACCCCAGAATGGATGCGTGTTCCGCAGCGGCATCCTGAAAGAGATCAAAAAGCGGCGCCAGCCGCAGTTCCCCCTCCGGCCCTGCCTCATGGTGGAGAATCCTGAATTGACGCTTGTACCTGTCCATCCGCCTTCCTCCGGAAACGCTCTTACGAGCGGCAGAACTCCGGATCGGTCCGGAGAAGGTCATCAAAGTACGCAATGGTCTTCTGCACTCCATCCCGCAAACGGGGATTGTCCATCAGGCCATAGACGTTTCGCCGGGAACCGGTGCAGGAATTATCCACACAGATGACTTCGTTCCCCTGCTCCAGCAGTTTTTCGCAGAGCCGGCTTCCGAGAAAACCGGAGCCGCCGATGACCAGAATCCGCTTCATGTTTTTTCCTTAAATCTTCATGATGACATATCAGCATGACATCAATATACACTGACACTGTTATTTGGCAAGTTTCCCGCCGCAAAAAAAGAAAAATCAGAGGAAAGAATTCTCCATCTGCAGCAGCCGGAGAGCATTCCCCCCCGTAATGGCGCTCCATTCCTCTGCCTTCAGCGGCAGAGAACGGAGAAGTTCCAGCACCTGCCGGGCTCCGCACCACGGACTGTCGCTTCCAAAAAGAATCCGCCCTGCCCCGTGGGTGCGGATGATCCGGAGCAACCGGTCCGGCGGCAGATGCACCGCATCGATCATCGCCGTATCGAACCATACCGGAAGACCGGCGAGATATTGCCCGACAGCATCCCACATCCGGAGACTTCCCAGATGGGCAAGGACAAGTTTCAGTCCCGGAAAACGTCCGCAGAACGCCGCAAGATGTTCCGGATCCGTCCGGTAGGGCGGCGGAAAAGCGGGGTCCCATCCGGCATGGGAAAGGACGATCAGCCCCAGATCCTGACACCGTTCCCAAATGGGGTAAAAACGGGGATCGTCCAGGCGGAATTGCTGATATTCCGGATGGAGCTTGATGCCGGGAAGACCGTTCCCGGCAATAAAATCCAGCACCTCCCGCCAGTCCGGATCCTCCGGGTGGATGCTCCCGAACATGCGGATGACGCCGTGATTTTCTCCAAGGGCCCACTCGCTTACCGAACGGGATTTTCCCGGTACTCCGGCCACTGGCAGACCCACCGAAAAATCAACTCCGGCAAGACGCATGTCCTCCTCCAGCGCCCGCCGGCTCCCGTCAAGCACCGGCGGAGCAAACCGCCCGCAGAACGTCATGACCCGGACACGGATCTTCTCCGGATAATAATGAGTGTGAAAATCAATGACCATAACCGGATCACTTCCACCAGCGGCTGTAAAAATTGATACCGAAAAGGAACAGGATCAGAAACGGCAGAAGCCACGGGACGATCCAGCGGTAGATCCGGGGCAGTTTCATTCCGTTTCCGGCCTCGGCTTCTTCCTCAAAATTACGCCAGCCCCACCCGAAGCGGCTGCAGCAGAAGACGATCAGCACCAGACCTCCGATCACCAGCAGATTGTCGCTTACGATGTAATCTTCGAAATCCAGCACGGTACTCCCCTTCCCCAGCGGCTGGATCCCGCTCCAGAGATTGAATCCAAGGGAACAGGGAAGAGAAAGGATCAGCATCCCGATGCAGACTGCGGCGGAAGAAAACCGGCGGGTCCAGTGCAGTTCATCCATCAGAATAGCCACCAGATTCTCCAGCACCGCAATGACCGTGGTCATGGCCGCCATGCTCATAAAGAGAAAGAACGCAGCCCCCCACCACCGGCCGCCTGGCATGGTGCCGAAAATGTTCGGAAGAGACAGGAAAATCAATCCCGGTCCGCTCCCCACTTCCACATGACTGGTGGCGCAGACGGGGAAGATCACCATCCCCGCCAGCAGGGCAACAATGGTATCCAGCACGATCACCACCACCGCTTCCCCCGCAAGAGAACGGGCGCGGTCGATGTAGCTGCCGAAAATGGTGATGGAACCGATGCCGATGCTCAAGGTGAAAAAAGCCTGGGACATGGCTGCCGGCACCGCTTCCAGAGAGATCCGTGAAAAATCCGCAAGATAGAATTTCAGTCCCGCCCCCGCGCCCGGCAGTGTCAAGGCATATCCGCAGAGAATGAGAAGCAGTAGAAAAAGCCCTCCCATCAGGAACTTGTTGATCCGTTCCACTCCCGCCTGCAGTCCGATCCCGCAAACGAGACACCCCAGAAATACCGCCAGGAACATGAAACCGGCGCATTCCGCCGCCGAACCGGTCATGGAACCGAAAACATGCTGAATTTCCGCCGGCTTCAACCCGTCAAAAGTTCCGCCGATGAATTTGAACATGTAACCGAAGAGCCAGCCGGTGACGGTGGTGTAATACATCATCAGGATCGCGCATCCGCAACTCAGGATCCCTCCGATCCACCGCCAGATGCGCCGCCCCCCCGCAGCTATGCTCATGGCCCCGAAAAGACTCCGGCGGGATGCCCGCCCCAGCGCCAGCTCCATCACCATCAGGGGATACCCCATGACCGCCAGAAACAGGAGATACAGCAGAACAAATCCCCCCCCGCCGTACTTGCCGGTCACAAACGGGAACCGCCAGATGTTGCCCAGCCCGATGGCGCATCCCGCCGCCAGCAGCAGAAAACCCAGCCGGGACCCCAAAGTCTCGCGTGCCATAGATTCACCTCCGGGTCACGGCTTCAGACCGAGAACCGGACGTGGATCACGTCTCCGTCCTGAACGGCATACTCCTTGCCCTCGATCCGGAGCTTGCCGGCCTCCTTGGCCCTGTTCCAGCCGCCGCAGGAAACCATGTCGTCATAAGACACCGTTTCCATGCGGATGAAGCCCCGTTCCAGATCCGTATGGATTTTTCCCGCCGCTTCCGGCGCAAGGGCTCCCCGGCGGACCGTCCATGCCCGGGATTCCATGGGGCCGGCGGTGAAAAAGGTGATGTAATCCAGCAGCCGGTATCCGGTGTGGATCACCTTGGTCAATCCCGTTTCTTTGATCCCGAGGTCTTCCATAAAGGCCGCCGCCTCTTCCGGATCCAGTTCACTCAGCTCCGATTCCAGCTTGGCGGACACAGGGACCACCTCCATCTGGTGTTCCCGGCCATACTCAATGAGCCTTTTGCCGCCATCGGACTCCCCGAAATTCACAAAAGTATTCTCATCGGTGTTGGCACAGATGAAACTGGGCATGGTGCTCAGGAGCTGGAAGGACTGCATCAGCGCCACGGCTTTCGGGTCCTCCCGGTCATATTCCGGACGGCGGCCCTCCCCCAGCTGTCTGATGACATCCAGAATCAGATTGTACTCGAACTTGGCATCCGCATCACCGGTTCTGGCCTGCTTGTGCGCGTGGTCCCGCCGGCGCTCCATGATCTCCATATCCGCCAGCATGAGTTCCGTCATAATGACGTCCAGATCGTCCACCGCATCGGTGGAACCTTCCACCCGGACCACATCGGGATCCTGAAACATCCGCACCACATGTGCCACGGCATCCACTCCCCGGATATGTCCGAGGAACTGGTTGCCCAGCCCCTGCCCCTGACTGGCACCCTTCACCAGACCGGCGATGTCGATGAATTTCAGCATCGACGGCACAATTCTGCCGGAATGCTCCAGATCCGAAAGCACCTGGAGTCGCTTGTCCGGCACCGGCACCATGCCGGTATTCGGCTCAATGGTGCAGAAGGGGAAATTCGCCGCCTCCGCGCCGCCTTTGCACAAAGCGTTGAAAAGGGTTGATTTGCCGACGTTCGGCAGACCCACGAAACCACAGGAAAAACTCATTTTTTCTTACTCCCGATCTTTTCTCCGCCTTGCTTCGGCGGTTCGATTACACAACGAAATCCGACATCCATATCTCCGCTGCCGGTACTTCCTCTCTGAACAGCGGTCGCTTCCGCCGCCGACGTAAGATAGGACGCCCCCATGACCCGGTACACCGGGGTATCCGCCCCCGGACGCCTCACTATCTCCCGCATGTTGCCGGCCATGTCCATCACGCCATATACGGAACGGTCCTCCGGAAAACTTCCAGGCGGCGCGGCAAAGCGGAAGAACCTGCGCCGGGAGTGATCCCGGGTATGGGCATTTTCCTTTGAAAACCGGTTTCCCCACACATACATCCGCCCATCCACTCCCCGGGCAGCCTTTTCCCACTCCAACGGCGTCGGCAGCCGGTGCACCAGACCGGTCTTTCCAGTCCGGTAGCGGCAATAAGCTTCCGCCGCCTGTCCGGGAATACCGGCGACCGGCAGGGACGGATTCAGATCAGGATACAGTTTCCCGGCGTCATCCCACGCATACATCCCCAGTTCGCCAGGCCGGCGGATCACGGCACGGCACAGCTCCTTCTCCGCAGGATCGCGGATCTGCCTCCAGAATTCCAGATATTCGCCAAAGGTCACTTCATGCTTCTGAATAAAATAATCCGGCAGGTTCCGGGCCCGCATATTCTGCATCATGGGGTCCCCGGAAAGAAACCTGCCGTGCTGGACCAGGGCAAATCCTCCGGGGATCTCCGGCAGATCGCATCCCCGGACATTGACCTCTGCCCCGGCGGCAGTCTCCACCGGGAAAAACACCTCATTTCCATCCGGATACACCGCCCGGACAAGATAACTTGCCGCCGGCAGCCCCCAGAGTTCCCGCTCCCCCACCGACATCCATTCTCCGGCCTTTTCCCGGTCCGGATCGCTGCGGCGGATCGACAGCCGGACATTTGCCGGCATATCCAGGGAAATGGAGCTCTGTCCGCGAGCAATCCGCCGCATCCGCAACACCAGCGGAAGATCCTTTTGAGTCAGATCCGGCAAATATTTCCGCCAACGGGCCTGCAGATGCCGCACCGCCGGCTGAAGCGCCGCAAAATTATCCGTGTTCTGAAAAAGATCCAGCTTCAGACGGATCAGGCGACAAAGCATGGTCAGAAGAGCCTTTTTTCGCCCGGGCGATAATACCTGCCCGTATTCCATGACCGAAAGTCCCTCCAGGGCGGCTTTCTCATAATTATCGAATTCCAGCACCTGCCGGAAAAAATCCCTCTCGGCATTGACCGAACTGCTGTTCTGCAGATTCCGGTAGGAACGCTGTGCCAGTTTGGCAAAGACATCCGCCTGCCGGGCAGCATGGCGCACTTCGGACAGCAGAACCTTGTTCCGGGCATATTCATTCGTTGCATTCATGCCGAATACCCCGCCGGCGGTCAATACGGCTGCCAGCAGCGTCACCGGAACCAGCGGCCGCCGCATGCACAGTTTCCGCAGCCGGTAAAACCAGGTCTGCCGGACAGCGGACACCGGATAATTATTCCAGTATTTCCGCGCATCCTCCATAAGTTCCTTTGCGGAAGCGTACCGGTTCCGGCGGTCCGGAGACATGGCTTTGCAGACCACCGCGTCCAGTTCCCGGGGGATCCCCAGCCGGGGGGCCCGCCGCCGGGGACGGGCGATCCGCCCCCGGGTCACATCGCGGAGCACTTCCTGGGTAGCCCGATCCGGGTTCACCGGTGCCGGTTCCAGCGTAAGAAGACAGTATAAGATCGTCCCCAGCCCGTAAATGTCGGAACGTTCATCAATTTCATCTTCACGACCGGCAGCCTGCTCCGGCGACATGAATGCCGGCGTCCCGCTGACCGCCACCGCCCCGGCGGGAATTTCCAGCGCAGAGTCTTCCTGAGAAACAAAACCGGACAACTCCGGGTCCTCGATATGAATGCGGTGCCCGACGGAAGACCGGTCCTTCTCACGGCGGTAAACCGCCAGTCCCCAGTCCATGATCATGACTTCACCGAAGTCCCCGACCATAATATTGGACGGCTTAAGATCGCAGTGGACGATCCCCTTGCTGTGGGCAAAGGCAACTCCCTGGCAGACGGATATGAAAATCTCCAGCCGCCGGCTCAGGGGGAAAAAAGCCGAAGCCATTGGATCATGCTGCCGGATCATGCGGATCAATGTCCGCAGATCCCGCCCCTTGATCCGCTTCATGGTAAAATAGAGTCCCGCCTCCGGACTGTAACCGATGCGGTGAACCGGCACGATATTCGGGTGATCGATCTGAGCCGTGATCCGGGCTTCCCGGATAAATCCCGCAACATGTTTGCGGCGGGACCGGTACTCGCAGCGGAGCATCTTCAGCGCCACTTCACGGCGCAATCCGGGGTCCATGGCGGAAAAAACCGCACCGACCCCGCCCAGCCCGATGGTCCGCAGACGGCCGAACCCGGCAAGACCGCCGCCGCCTTTCTCCCCCAGCATCGCCTGCAATTCTTCATCGGACAGAGTCCGGTCCTTCAAATCGCTGACGACCCGGGTCAGGACGGTGGAATTCGTACTGTCCGCGACCATAGCAACTCTTTTAACGGCGGTCCGTCTGGAACGAACGCATCCGGATCTCCCGTAAGAGCGGCACAGCCGCCTGATTGAACTTTTTCAGCGCATCGGCGCCGCTGACCGGCAGTGCCGCAGTATCTTTCCAGTCGAAGTTTTCCGGCATCATGACACAGCAGGCTTCCTGCCGGCGGCCCATGTCGGAATTGACGATTCCCACCACCAGCGCCACAAATTCGCCCTGCTTGGTCAGCACGAAATCTCCCGGTTCCGCCCGAAGTTCGCTGCCGGAACCGTGGACGGCATTGCGGATGTAAAAATACTGTTTTTCCAGCGAACAGCGCCCGCCCAGCGCGGCGGAATCCCGCCCAAGAGAGGAATTCTTGAAGAGATAAAGATCCTGCAGTCCCCGCTGCTTGAGTTCCGTCATGGTCAGCGCCTTCAATGGCGTCCGCCCCTCAAGCTTCACCTCCATCAGCACGATGGACGGTTCCTGACGGAAGACATACAACGGCCCGGGCCAGGCCTTGCCGGAACCGGACTTCTCCGCCGGCGACACCTGGTACTTCAGGCTTGTAACAGCCGCATAATCCGGCCGGTTGCGCACATTGCCGGTCAAATTCGGCAGTTCCCCCACCACGCAGGTCCGTCCGCCGGCCAGAATGACCGGCAGGTAAAAACTCCCCTGCCGTTTGACCGGAATCAGCATCCTGGTTTCCTCCATCTGCATATCCACGCGGATCACTGCACCGGAATACTTCTTCTGCACATCGCTCCTCAGTTTGGCCTCTGCGGCGGTAAGCATATCTCTGGCTGCGGCAAGTTCTCCGGAGGCCTGGGCCAGAGCCCGTGCATTGCGAATGGATGTCTCCTTGGTCTTGGTGAGATCCGCCCGGGTGGCGGAAAGATCCGTCACAGCGGTCTTCAGCATCTTCTGCAGATTCTCAAGCTGCCGGCGGGCTTCCTTCAGTTCCAAATCCCGGGATGCGAGCTGCCGGGCCGACCGGTCCGAACGACTCTGAGCCTCCACAAGCTCCTGCTCCGTGGCATTCAATTTTCCCCGGGCGAAGGCCAGCGCCGATTCCGCCGCGCGACGTTTCTCCAGCTGGACATTGCCTTCCATCTCCAGCTTGCGGATCTCGCCGCGGCTCTTCTGCAATTCCGCCGTTCTGGCGGCAATGACTTCCCGAGAGCGGGACAGGGCCGTTCCGGCCTCAAGCAGCTGCTTCTGCTGGATGGCCTGCTGCTGTTTCAAGAGTTCCAGCTGACCTTTTTTGGAGGCATGTTCATCCCGCAGTTCCCGATAAGTCCGGGTCAGATTGGAGTAGCTTTGGGCCGTCTCCGCATTCTGTTTGCGCAGATGCGCCAGCTGGCGCTCCACCTCTTCCTTGCTCAAATGCAGCCGGTAGCGGTTCTTGATCTCCCGCTCCAGCTGTTTCTGCAGCGCCTCCGGCGTCAGGGCCCCGGCTTCCTCCCTGGTCAGCGCGGCTTTGCGTGCAAGCAGATCCGCCTTGGCAGTCGCCTCGGCAAGCCTCTCGGAAAGCTCTTCCAGCTGGCGCTGCCGGTCGCCGGTAAAACCAAGACGGTACTGCGCATCCAGAAGCGCCTTGCGCTGTTTTTCCAGTTCCGCCTGTTCCCGGCGGAGTTCCTTCACCACCATCATGGCAGTATGATCATCCAGCGCGGCGCCGCGGGTGCCTTCGGCACTGCCCACCGCACTGCCGGTAAAAAGCGACAGCATCGCCGAAACGATGAAATCGCAGATGACGATTAAGATGGCTCTGTTCACTTTGACTCTCCGTCAAGTTCGGCGATCCATTTGCGGCGCAGCGGATAATTGAGAGTCAGCCGCAACGTCAGACTGAAAATAATCCCGATCAGGGTCGAAGAGTAGGCGATCAGTCGGCTGCTGGTGGGAGAATAGGTCATCACAAGAAAACTCGACACCGTGCCGAAAAGACCGATATACAGCGGCACATCCAGAAAAATATCCGCATTTTCCAGCAGCTTCAGCCGGGTCGCCACCGGTTCGCCGGAGTATTTGAGCCCGCCGATCACATGAGCGGCAACATACATGGCGAAAATCTGCAGCATGGAAACTGCAACAAAGAGAAACATGGAAACCCGGGCCATCATCAGATCCCTGTTGGCCAGCGTGCTGGGATCGCTGGCGGACATCTGTCCCAGCACCTTGGAACGGGCGGACGCGCCGCCGAACATCTGCCGCAGCACGTCGCTCCGGTCAAAACCGTAATTCAACACCCACACGGCAGCGACAAAAAACGCCGCCAAAAGCACCAGACCCAAAACAAATCCGACTTTCCGTTTCATTCCGATCCTTCTCCTTGGTTGCTTCCCGATCTCCGGGATCATTGTTTGAAATACGCAATAACAATAAGATGTATAAATATAGCAGTTTTCCGGCGATTTGTCAAGTCGGACTCACCACTGCTTCCAGCGGGGGGGGATCAGCAATACCCCGCATCCGGCAGCCAGAAAGAAAACGGTGTAAACCCAGAGCATCCGCCCGCCGGACAGAATCCCGGCGGCATTGCACATCAGAAGCACCGCCAGGACTCCCCACGGCAAAACCTTTCCCCCCGGAGCAGTGAATCCGCTCCGGTCCGCGTTCCGCCGGGAACGGATCAGTGCAAGCATGGTCAAAGTCATGGTGATCACGTTGAAAACCGCGCCGAAATTCACAATGGTCATGGTATATTCCGGGAAACATCCGTAAATCATAGCAGGAATACCGCTTGCCCAGACCGCCGCAGCAGGAACGCCGTTCCTGGAGGTTTTCCCGAAAAACGCAGGCAGGATCCCGGCCTTCCCCGCAGCCTGAACGGCCCGGGCATTCATGGAAATGCAGACCAGCATGGTGGTCATCAGCGCCAGCACGGCGGCAATACTCACCACACATCTCAGGTATGTCTGTGATTGAAGTCTGGTGAAACAAGCGCTGAACATGGGGATGAAACGCATGTCCGGATGGGCCTCCAGATAGGATGCGGAAATCAGTCCCAGCGTAGCCGTGATCATGATGACATACACGAGGATCACCAGCACGATGGCAATGGTCATGGCCAGCGGCACCGTCCGCTGCGCATCGCAGACTTCCGATACCATGAATGCCAGAGCCACGATCCCGCTGTATCCGATGACCGCCACCGGGACCGCCGTCAGAAACCCAGCAGGACCGCCGCACCCCTGATGAAAAAACGGTACCAGCATGGCCGGAGAATATGCCGGACTGCTCAGGGCACTTCCTGCATAAATCCCCATGGTCCCCAAAAGAACGAGTACGATCACCGCATTGATCCTGCCGGTGAGTTCCATCCGGCAGAGGTTCATCCCGAGACAGATCAGAATGGAGCCGGCGGCAAAGAAACGGGGCAGCCCTGCCGCAGCAGGGAAAGACACCCCGAGATAAACCCCGACATAGATAGCGGAAAAAGCCACCGCCACAATGTTGGTCAGGATGAAACACCAGCAGGAGATCCACCCGAGCCACCGGCCCGCCCTCCCCCCGAACGCCAGACGGGGAAAAACATACACCCCGCCTGAACGGGGAAAACGGCAGGCCAACTCCCCCATGCAGCTGCCGTAAAGCAGCATGATGATTCCAGCCAGAAACCACGACAGCACCGCTGCCGGCCCTGCGGACAGAATGGTCAGGCCGGAAAGAGAAAAAATGGCGCTACCGATCATGGCTCCGACCAGCAGCATGACACAGGCGGGCAGCTTCAGGTGCCCGCCGGCAATGGATGATTCAGTCATAATACGCCCCTGAAATGATGAAATATCCCGGCTGAATGAAGGAAAAATGGCAAAAAAATGGCAGCCCCGTAAATGGATTGACGGGCCATGCGGCCCGCTCGCTTCGCGTTGAACCCAGACTGCTTCTCCATGGCTCCGCCATGCCGGGCTCCGCCCTGAAATCCTTCCATGGCTGCATTCCTTTTTGCCCTCCTGGGCAAAAAAATGGCAGCCCCGTAA
>DCGO01000087.1:0-25481 GCA_002314605.1 Lentisphaeria bacterium UBA1776
ACCCATATAATTTCCCGAAGCCCCTTTTTTTATCGTCAGCTGAGCCCCCCCCTTATAACAACTTGCATCGATTGCTTTTTTGCCGGGCTGCAGTATATTAGATGAAAACCATAACGTGCAGGAGAACTTATGAGCGGATTCGTCATTCGTCAGGGGACGGTGTACCGGAACAAAGTGTCCGGTGCCCGGTTCTGTCTGATCAACCACAACCCCATGGGACTGCAGTCCATCCGGATCCCGGAAACGGACGGCTCTTTTGACTGTGTCCATCCAGAGATCATTTCCATGGATTTTCTGATCGATCTCCGCAAAAACGGGGCATACGAGGATTTGGGGGACCTGCCGGAAAGTGTCTTTCAGCAGCTGCTTCAGATCCTGCTTGCCAGCGTGAGTTTTCCGGAAACGGAAACGGCTCTTCTGAAAAGTCTTTTGAACAAAACGCCTGAAAAGTGAGGTGAGATCGATGAAAAAAATTCTGACACTGCTGCTTGCCGTACTTGCCGTATCCACGGTGTGCGCCTGGAAAAGCCTGAACTATGCATCTCCGGAAAACTGGATCATCTGCGAAAAAGAGAAGTCCGGCGCAGCTTACGACCTCTTTTACCTCCATCCCACACTGTCGTCAAATCCAAACCGGATCTTTCTGGACCGGAATGACGCGAAGATCATGCAGAAGGTCCGGCTGTTCGCCGGGGCCCAAACGGGGATCTTCGCCAAAGACGCCCGGGTTTTTGCGCCTTTTGTCCGCCAGCTGGAGTTCCATCGGATCACAAAGAGTCTGCAGCCGGAAAACAACCGCGATTTTCTAACCGGGGTTTCCGATGCGCAAAATGCCCTCCGGTATTACCGCCGGCATTACCGGCGCGGGCGTCCGTTCATTCTGGTCGGCCACAGCCAGGGGGCCATGGAGCTTTACGTCCTGCTGAAGGAGGAGATCAAAAACGGGCACATGGACGGCTTTGTGGCTGCGTACCTCATCGGCCTTCCGCAGGTAACCACGGAAAAGATCAGAACGGATTTCCGGGAGAGCGGCGTCCGTCCGGCCCGGGGGGCGGAGGATACCGGCGTGATCATTGTCTGGAACTCCCAGAGCAAAGATGCCGTCAACTCCATTTTCACGGTAAAAGGCGGGTACTGCATCAATCCCCTGAACTGGAAAACCGACGGTACTCCGGCGGCCGCCGCCGAAAACAAAGGGTCCTTCTTCTATGACTACCGGGACAGCAGCGTCAAAACGGCCCGGCATCTCTGCGGCGCCCGGGTGGACCCGGAAAAGGGAGCTCTGATCGTGGATCTGCCGTCCGCCGTCCCGTGGCATGGCAGCGGGTTCCTGGGGAAGGGGGTTTTTCACATCAACGACATCTGGTTTTTCGCGGAAAACATGCGCGAAAACATGCTTCTCCGCGTCAGGCAGTATCAGAAGGATGCCGGCAGGCGGTAAACAGGTTGAAAAAAAGCCCTTTTGTGGTATATTATCCCCCCGGTTGTTTTGATTTTTCTTTTCGGACCATCAATATCAGGAGAGTGACATGTCCAAGTTTGCCAAGATCGTTGTTCCCGCCGGAGAGCCGGTGACTTCCCGGAACGGTGTTCTGCAGGTTCCGGATCATCCCGTCATCGGATTTATCCGCGGCGACGGTGTCGGGCCGGATATTACCGCTGCATCCATGCATATCTGGGACAGTGCCATGAAAAAGGCCTATGGATCCAAAAAAGCCATCGCCTGGATGGAACTCTACGCCGGCGAGGGGGCCAATGAGGTTTATGGGCCGAATACCTGGCTGCCCGATGAAACGGTGGAGGCCATTCGCGAGTATCTGATCGCCATCAAGGGCCCCCTGACCACCCCGGTCGGCGGCGGTATCCGGTCGTTGAACGTGGCTCTGCGGCAGATGCTGGATCTGTACGTATGTCTCCGTCCGGTGCGTTATTTCAAGGGGGTGCCTTCGCCTGTCAAGGCACCGGAAAAGACCGACATGGTGGTCTTCCGGGAGAATACGGAAGATATTTACGCCGGGATCGAGTGGTCCGCCGGGACCCCGGAAGCAAAGCAGGTTATTGATTTTCTGCAGAACACCATGAATGTAAAGAAGATCCGTTTTCCGGAAACTTCCAGCATCGGCATCAAACCTGTGTCGGTGGAAGGTTCCGGGCGGCTGATCCGTGCCGCCATGCGTTATGCGGTCGCGAATCACCGGAAGAGCGTGACACTGGTCCACAAGGGCAATATCATGAAGTTCACCGAAGGGGGCTTCAAAAACTGGGGATACGATCTGGTCCGCCGGGAGTTCGCCGATGTGGCGGTCTGCGCCCCGGACCTTGACGGAGCCCCGGTTCCCGCCGGAAAGATTCTGGTGAAGGACTGCATCTGCGATGCCTTTCTCCAGCAGATACTGACTCGGCCGGCGGAGTATGACGTGATCGCCACCATGAATCTGAACGGCGACTACGTTTCCGATGCGCTGGCCGCCACGGTGGGCGGTATCGGCATTGCTCCTGGGGCGAATATCAACTATCTGACCGGGCATGCCATTTTTGAGGCGACTCACGGCACCGCTCCCAAATATGCCGGAATGGACAAGGTCAACCCCTGTTCTCTGGCGCTTTCCGGGGAGATGATGCTCCGCCATCTCGGGTTCGTGGAAGCTGCCGAACTGGTGACCAAAGGCATCGAAGGTGCCATTTCCGACCGTGTGGTCACATACGATTTCGCCCGGCTGATGACCGGAGCTTCGGAAGTCTCCTGTTCCGCTTTTGCCCGGGCGGCGGTGGATCGGATGTAAAGAAGGGTACTTTGTCCAGGGAGGCACAGAGCATGAAACTCTCCAGCGTTTTGAACCGGGATGTGATCTTCTACGATATTCATGGGCACGATGCGGAATCCGTTTACACGGATCTTCTGGAACGCCTGCTTGAAAAAAGGCAGATTCCCGGTACCGCAGCTGCGATGGTGACGGGGATGATCGAGCGGGAAGATGCCACCGGGATCACCTACGACCGTATTGCCTATCCCCATCTGCGGCTTGCCGGCTATGATGATCTGGGGATCGCCATCGGATTTCTGCAGCACCCGGTGAAACTCCGGAAGACGGATCTCGGCGAGAGCCGGATGATCATCATGTCCGTTGTCGGCGAAAAAGTCGCTGATTTCTATCTGAAGACCCTGGCCGCCTGTCTCAAGTATTTCAGCCCCCCAGGGCGGGTGGAGGCCGCTGTCGGTGCCGGAAGTCCGGAAGCGCTGCATGCCCTGCTGGACCGGGACGGCGTGGTCCTGAAAAAAACGCTCACTGCCGAGGACCTGATGGACCGGTCCTGTGAAGCGATCACGTCGGACAAAACGCTCCGGGAAGCTTTTGACCAGTTCACCCGGACCCGGCTTTCGGTGCTGCCGGTGGTGGATGACCGGAACCGCCTGATCGGCATCCTCGATGCCGTGGATATCATCTCCAAATTTGTTCCGGAGTATCTTCTGATGCTGCCCAGCAGTCAGTTCATTGAGAGTTTCGAGACCTTTGACACGCTGAACCGGGAAGAGGGCACCCGGATGGTCCGGGAGTTCATGCGCCCCCCAAAGCTGATGATTACTCCGGATACGCCGCTGATCCGCTGCACCATAGAGATCTGCCGGCACACGCTTTACACGATTTTTGTAACGGAACCGGACGGGACCCTGGTCGGTGAATTTTCCGTCAAAAACATCATTCATCGCGTTCTCCGCGGTTAGATTTAAGGTTCGCGGAATATGTTTACTGGAAATACACTGCTGATTTTTGCGTCCGTTGTTTTTTTCGGGACCTACATCCTGATAGCTTCGGAAAAAGTTCACAAAACCGCCGCTGCCCTCCTGGGAGCCATGCTGATGCTGCTGTTTGTGCTTCCCGGCCCGGCCCACGGAGGATTGAGGACCGCAGGGCTTGAACATCTGTCCCAGCCGGTGATCGACCAGCTGATCTCTTTCAGCCGGCTGGATGTCTTTTCACGGTACTCGGATTTTGATGTCATTTTTACGCTGGCCGGAATGATGGTGCTGGTGAATGTGCTCTCTCTGACGGGGGTATTTCAGTATGTGGCCATCAAATGCGCCAAGCTGGCGCAGGGGTATCCCATCCGGATGCTTGTGCTGCTGGTTTTCGCCACGGCATTTCTTTCCGCCTTTCTGGACAATGTGACCACGGTTCTCCTAGTGGCTCCCGTGACACTGCTGGTGGCGGCGGAGATGCGGCTTTCCCCGCTGCCGTTTCTGATGGCGGAGACCATGGCTTCCAACATCGGAGGGACCGCCACCCTTATCGGCGATCCCCCGAACCTGATCATCGGGTCCGCCGCCGGATTCGACTTTATGGCGTTTCTGATCAATCTGACTCCGTTTGTGGTGCTGATCCTGGCGCTGTACTGCGTCTGTCTGTGGCTTCATTACGGCAAAAAGATGCGGGTCACTGCCGAATTGCGTGCCCGGATCATGGACATGGACGAAAGACGCGCCATTTCCGATCCGGTCAACCTGAAACGCGGCGGCACCATCATGTGCCTGACCATTCTGGGATTTCTGCTTCACGGTGCGGTAGGGCTGCAGCCCTGCGTGGTGGCTATGTGCGGTGCCACGCTGGCGCTGATTTTCTGCAGGGTCAATGTGGAGCATGCGCTGGAAAAGATCGAGTGGGGAACGCTCTTTTTCTTCATGGGACTTTTTGTCCTGGTCTCCGGCGCCCAGCGGGCGGGACTGATGGATGTTTTCGGGAAAGTTTTGCAGTTCACAGATTCCTGGCCGGTTCCTGTGACAATTCTGGCGGTCATGTGGATCAGCGCTTTTGCCGGTGCGGTCATGAACAACGTGTCCTTTACCGCCGCCATGACGGTGATCATGGCCACGTTTCTCAAGAGTTCTCACAATTTTACCGACCCGGGAGTCCAGAACCTGATGTGGTGGGGGCTGGCACTGGCCGTCTGTCTGGGGGGCAACGGGACGCTGGTGGGTGCCGCCGCCAATCTGGTGATGGCCGGGTTGGCGGAAAAAAGCGGGCACAAGGTGACATTCCGCAGCTTTCTTGCCTACGGTCTGCCCGTGACCTTCGGGAGCATGATTCTGGCATCCTGCTACATTCTTCTGCGTTACTGCTATGGAATTTGACTGCCGGATCGTGAAAGAGCTGGACCCCGCCGCCGTGCTGGGGCTTTATACTCAGGCCGGTTGGTGGGCACCGGAGGATGTCCCCGAGGCGGTTCCGAAAATGCTTGAAGGGTCTCTTCTGCTTGCCGGGGCCTTTTGCTGCGGACGCCTGATCGGTTTCGGACGGGCACTTTCCGACGGGGTCAGTGATGCCTATATTCAGGATATTGTGGTGGCCCTCCCTTTTCGCCGTCAGGGGGCGGGGAGGGGGATCGTCCGGGTATTGACGGAGGAGCTGCTGAGGCGCGGTATCAGCTGGATCGGTCTTGTCGGCGTACCGGGGACGGAAAAGTTTTATCAGTCTCTGGGATTCCGCCCCATGGAGGGGCACACCCCCATGCTTTTCGATATTCATGGAGACGGGCAATGAATCCGCATTTTCACATGGTTCTGGTGCGTCCGGAGATCCCGCAGAATACCGGGGCTATCGGGCGGCTCTGCGTCTCCACCGGGACGGCGCTGCATCTGGTGAAGCCCCTGGGGTTTTCGCTGGAAGACAGATATGTCCGCCGGGCGGGGATGGATTACTGGCCCCGTCTGGAACTTGCCGTCCATGAAGACTGGGAGGACTATCTTGAGCATAATCCCGGGGCGCGGCTCTGGTTTTTTTCCACCAAAGGCACGCGCTCTTACTGGGACTGTGATTTCCGGCCGGAGGATCATCTGATCTTCGGCGCGGAATCCTGCGGGCTGCCGGCGGAGCTTTACGAGCGCTACCGGGACCGGCTGTGCCTGATCCCCATGACCGGAGATTTCTACCGCAGCCTGAATCTGGCGAACAGCGCCGCTGTGGCGCTCTACGAAGCATTGCGGCAGACAATGCATCAGGATTGACTGCCGCCGGATGAGCTGTCGGAACTTTCGGATTCTTCCTCCTGAGGGGGGACCAGAACGATGTTGGCAGTAATTTCCATTTTTCCTGTCCGGAAACGGCGCCCGGCATGAGAGGAATCGGCAAACTGCATGCCCCTGATTTCCCATGCGGCAAAGGTGACGGAGCCTGAAATGTGATTTCCGGAAACTGTGATCCAGCCGGGATCGGCAAGTCTGCTGCGGATCCGGTCGAAATGGCGATGGAGTGTACCGCCGTTGACATCTCTGCCGGTCAGAATCAGTCTGATTTGCCGGTAGTCGCAGCCGGCGGACGAGCCAGCCGTACCGTCAAGTGTCAGGGCCAGCACATTCCCGCTGTCCGCCGGAACTTCGTCCTGAAAGAACTCTGTATCCAGTTTGAGTCCGGCTGTTTCGGCAAAATAGAGTGCCGCCGCCCTCAGGGCATTTGCCGGGTCAAACTCTGTCCGGCGGAGCTGACGGGCATCTGAAGACAGAGAAACCGGACCGGAGTATCCTGCGGTGATGACCGGATCTTCCTGTGTATTGCAATATGTTGTGCTCATGGTGCATTTCCTTTCAGACAAACGACAGAACAAGGGGCAGGGTGAAGCTGTAACGGTCCTGATTTTCCCCCGGCAGAAATTCCAGCTTGACGGTACCGGCAAGCTGCCAGGAGAGGAGTCCCGATTCCCCCTTGCAGGCAAACAGTTCCCGAAGGATCGCCAGTTGGGTATGAAGACAGGTTTCATCAGCATAGATCCCATGGATTTCCGCCTCGCACTCCACCGCCTGTGCCGGGTGCCATGCCCGGATGCCGGAGATGCGGAAGGCGATTCCTTCCGGGATCCCGACGGGGATTGCTCCGGCAAAAAGGGTCCGATTTTCCGACAGGTGCAATTTTTCCTCCAGCAGAGCCATGACGGCCCGGCGCGCCTGCAGCAGTTCCATAAACAGTTGTCCTTCCTTTTGCGTCCGGCGTGATTGCCGGTTTCTTTTTTAACGGATTTTGTCAACCTTGGCGATGGAAAGATGAACTTTCGTCAATAAAAAAAAGTTTATGACTTGCGGAAAGGGGGATTGAAAGGTATATTACAGAATGATATTATGTAAAAGTAAAGGAAAAGAGTACCATGTTTGAATCTTTGAGTGACAAACTTCATGATGTTTTCCGGAAACTGCGCGGAGAAAGCGTGCTTTCCGAAGCGAATATCGCCGATGCCATGCGGGAGATCCGGATCGCGCTTCTGGAGGCGGATGTCAATCTGAATGTCGCGGCGGATTTTATCGAAAAGGTCAAAGCCGACTGCACCGGACAGGAGGTTTTGAAAAGTGTCACCCCCGGACAGCAGGTGGTCAAGATCGTGCACGACCGTCTGGTGGAACTTCTGGGCGGGGGCGCTTCCGAACTCAAGTTTGAGCACAAACCAGCCGTTATCATGCTGGTAGGGCTTCACGGCAGCGGCAAGACCACCACGGCGGGAAAACTGGCCCGGCTGCTCACCAGAGAGTATCAGAAAAAAGTGCTGCTGGTGGCCGGCGACGTGTACCGTCCCGCCGCCATTGACCAGTTGGAGATCCTCGGACGGGAACTGAACATTCCCGTTCATGTGGAGCGGACCAGCATCAATGTCCCCGCCATTGCCGCCAATGCGGTCAGGGGCGCGGCGGACAGCGGAACCGATGTGGTCATCATTGATACTGCCGGACGGCTGCAGATCGATGAGACCATGGTTCAGGAACTGGTCCGGCTGCGCCAGGCGGTCCAGCCGGACGAAATCCTGCTTGTGGCGGATGCCGCGCTGGGGCAGGAAGCCGTTTCTGTGGCGGAACACTTCAACAGGGCGCTGGACCTGACCGGGTTCATTCTGACCAAACTGGACGGCGATGCCCGCGGTGGTGCGGCGCTCTCCATCCGGCAGGTTACCAACTGCCCGGTCAAGTTCGTGGGTATCGGCGAAAAACTGGATGCATTGGAAGTCTTTCACCCGGACCGCATGGCCGGCCGGATCCTGGGGATGGGCGATGTGGTCTCTCTGGTGGAAAAGGCCGCACAGGCCATTGATGAGAAAGAGGCCAGGGATCTGCAGGAAAAGATCCGGAAGGCCCAGTTCGACTACAATGATTTTCTGAAGCAGATGCGCCAGCTTTCCAAGCTCGGCGGTATGGAATCGGTCCTGAAGTTTCTTCCCGGCGGACGGCAGATCGCCGATGCCATGTCGGGGGTGGATCCCCGGCACTTTGTCCGGCTGGAGGCGGTGATCCTTTCCATGACGCCGGAAGAGCGGGCCAAGCCGGAACTCATGAATTTTTCCCGCAAGAAGCGTATCGCGTCCGGGAGCGGCGTCCCGATGGATATGGTCAATTCTCTGGTCAAACAGTTTGAGACCATGCGGAAGATGATGAAGCATAACGGTCTCCTCGGAAGGATGATGTCCGGGGGGCTCTCCGACAGTACGCCGCACACTTCTTTCGGGTCCTGGCTGAGCTCCCCGGCTCCCCTGTCCCGTAAAGAACAGGAAAAGAAGAAGCGCAAAGCCAAACAGCAGAAACGCGACCGCCAGAAACAGCGGCGGAAAAAATAAATTTACAGGGGGAGGGTTTTATGTTCACAATCCTGATCGCAGTTGCCGCCGGATGCGGCATTGCGCTGGTCACGTCCAGGGATTTGGGACCGGTATGGGGAGCAGTGTGCGGTATCGGCGCGGTGCTGGTCGTTCAGCTTCTGATCGGTCTTGTGGTCCGCCGCAAGGTCAACCGGATCAACAGCAGTATGCAGCAGGTGATGCTGGAGACACAGAACAAATTGAACCGCCGGGTGCAGATGTTTCAGCAGCGTCCCGGGGGCAATGTGAAGGCGATGCAGCAGCTGCTTGAAAAAGAACAGTTTGCAGCGATCCGGAAGGCGCTGGAGATCTCTTGTGAGGCGGACCGTTACGCCCTGTGGAGCCCGCTCCTGAAAAAACAGTTCAGCACGGTACGGATGATGCTGCATTTTCAGCTGAAGGAATTTGACCGGGTGGATGCTCTGATGCCCCGCTGCATGTTTCTGGATGCCCGTTCCGTGGCGGTGAAACTGGCCCGGATGTATATGAAGAAAGACCCGAAACTGGATGATTTTTACAGGAAGAAAGGAGCAAAATTCAAGGGCGAGGATCTGGCTCTCGTGGCCAGTGCCTATGCGTGGATGCTGGTGCATCAGGAGCGCTCCGATGAGGCTCTGAAGGTTCTGGTGAATGCCAAGAAGAATACGGACCACCCGGTGGTGCTCAAGAACTGGGAACTTCTGGCCAACGGCAAATCCCGCAATTACTCCAATGCCGGTTTGGGAGATGCCTGGTATGCGCTGTATCTGGAAGCGCCGAAGGTCCGTCAGGAGCGTGTCCGTCAGGGGCGTCCTTTCTAACGGGGATCTATGATGAAGCTTGAGTCAGATATTCTCCGTTCCGTTTGGGGGGCGGTGTACAGGATGGTGGACCTGATCGGCGGGATTTTCCGGGAGACTGTCTGCGTGCTGCGGCATCCGCAGCTTCTGCGGATGAAGGATGTCCGCTACTATCTTGACCTTTGCGGAAGGGGATCGCTGCCGATCGTGCTTCTGATCTGTTTTCTCATGGGAATGATCCTTGCTCTGCAGGCGGCGCTGCAGATGCGGAAATTCGGTACCGAGATCTTTGTGGCGGATCTGGTGGGATTTTCCATCGTAAAAGAGTTGGGGCCGCTGATGGTGGCCATGATCGCCACCGGACGGGCCGGGTCGGCGTTTGCCGCTGAGATCGGGACCATGAAGGTGGATGAGGAAGTAAGCGCGCTTGCCACAATGGGGGTGAATCCGGTCCGTTTTCTGGTGGTCCCGAAAATTGCGGCCATGCTGCTGGCCATGCCGCTTCTGACCGTATTCGGCGATGTGGCCGGACTGGCGGGAGGGCTGTTTATCGGTGTATCCTGGCTGGAAATTCCGGCATCGGCCTACTGGACTCGAACCATTACGGTGCTGTCACCCATGACCATGCTGCTGGGAATTTCCAAAAGTCTGGTTTTTTCCGTGCTGGTGACCTTTGCCGGCTGCTGGCGGGGGTTTGAAGCCAGTCCGGATGCACAGGGGGTGGGGCGCGGTGCCACGGGAGCCGTGGTGGTATCCATCCTGCTTGTGGTGGTGGGGGATATGATGCTGACAATGTTTTTTGCGATATTCGGTTTTTAAAAAGGGGAAATGTAAGAGATGAGCGATGCAATCATCGATGTTCATGATCTGACGATTGGTTACGATCAGAGAATCATTATGCAGAACCTGAATTTTACGGTCAAAAAAGGGGAAGCGTTCTGTATTATGGGCGGATCCGGATGCGGCAAAAGTACTCTGCTCAAGCATTTGATCGGACTTTTTCCTCCGATGAAAGGGGATATCCTGCTTTTCGGAGAAAGCATCGTTACGGCGGATGAGGATGCCAAACGGAATCTCATGCGGCGTTTCGGCGTGACCTATCAGGGCGGTGCGCTCTTCGGGTCCATGTCGGTGGCGGAAAATGTGATGCTTCCGCTGGCGGAATATACCGGTCTCTCGGAAGCAGAACAGCGGGAGGTTGCCGAGGAAAAACTCAAGCAGGTGGATCTGGCCGGATTCGGGGATTATATGCCGTCGGAACTTTCCGGCGGCATGAAGAAGCGGGCCGGTCTGGCCCGGGCATTGGCGCTGGATCCCCAGCTTCTGTTTTTTGATGAACCGTCGGCAGGGCTGGACCCCATCACTTCGGCGGAACTGGACCGGTTGATTCTGCGGCTGCGGGACCAGTTCGGTTCGACGATCGTCGTGGTGACCCACGAACTGGACAGTGTGTTCACGATTGCGGAGCATGTGATCATGCTGGACAAAAAAGCCAGGACGATTGTGGCGGAAGGCTCTCCCATGGAATTGCGGGATCACTCGGAAAACGACTGGGTCCGGCAGTTTCTCTCCCGTGACGGTCTGAAACACTGATGAGGTTTTTTTATGGCTAAAATTTCCAATTTCCAGCTCGGAACATTCGTGATCGCCGCCATGGCGCTGCTGGTCGTCATGCTGTATTATCTGGGAATGTCTGATCTTTTTGTTCAGAAGGCGCAGTTCACGACATTTTTTACCGAATCGGTTCAAGGCCTTTCCGAGGGGGCCCAGGTCAAGTACAAGGGGGCCCAGATCGGCAGTGTGGAACGGATCATCATTCACGCCCAGCGGCGGACTATTCAGGTGGATATGAGTGTGGAGCTGAAGCGGTTCCGGACAACGAACGCCAGTCATCTTTTCAGAGGCGAGCAGGAGTTTTACTCATTTCTGGAAAAAGAGGTGCATTCCGGTCTCCGGTGCCGTCTGGAATATGCGGGGATCACGGGGCTCCGCTATGTTGACCTGGACTATTTCGGTTCCAAAAACGAAAATCCGGCTCCCCCGGGATTTGCGGTGGACGGGTTCATGATGCCCAGCGTGCCTTCGGTATTCCGGGATATTGCCAAGTCGCTGAATACCTCACTGGAGCGGATCTCCAAGGTCCGGTTCGAGGAGATTTCGGATAATCTGGTCCGCAACCTGAATGACCTCAACCAGATCCTGACCTCCGATGAGATCCAGAAAACATTGGCGCATCTGCGGAGCATGGCGGTCCGCATGGACGGTTCCGCTGCGGCGGTTTCCGGCGTACTGACTGCGGACCGCATGCGGAGTCTTGTGGAACGGGTGGAGGCTGCCCTGGTGGATATCCAGAAACTGGCGTCTGTATTGAGGAGAGATGTGGAGAAGTGCGATATTGCCGGGACCTCCGCCAGCATCCGCAGGTCTGCGGATACTTTCACCGGGATCCTGAACGAGCACCGGGCGGATATGCGTGCCATTGCGGAATCGCTGGTCCGAACCATGGATATGTTCCGTGAACTGGCGGATAATCTCAATCAGGATCCGGCTTCGCTGATCCGCGGACGGCAGTAATCAGGAGGCAGGTTTTGGATATTACGAGGATTGATTCCGCTTTCAAGTCCGTTTCCGTGGAAGACCACGAAGTGGTATTTGCCGATGTGCTGAAAGCACCGTTCCGGTTGTCCGGATTTCCGTGGCGCAAGCCGGACGGGCCGCTGTACCGTCTGCCGGACCATTTTACGGAAGAAAATTCCAGTCCTGGGCTCTGTTCGCTGAAAAAACATACGTCCGGGGGGCAGCTGGCTTTCCGGACGGACTCGAAATACATTGCCCTGCGGGCGGATGTGAGCGAGGCGGCCTGCGACATGAATCACATGCCCCGGACCGGAAGCAGCGGGTTCGATCTTTTTGAACACCGTTCCTGCGGGGATTTCTACGTCGGGGCCTGCCGGCCGGTACCGGAGTGTCTGAAGGGCAAATTCTTTGAAGCCATGCTCCTGTACAATGCCGGACCGGGCATGCACAGTTACCGTCTGAATCTTCCTCTGTACGGAAGTGTAAGCAATTTTGCACTCGGGTTTGCTCCAGGGGCGAAGATCGAACCGCCGGAACCTTTTGCACTGCCCGACCCTGTGCTGTTCTACGGGAGCAGCATCACACAGGGGGGATGTGCCAGCCGTCCCGGGAACAACTACTGTACCATGCTCTGCAGAAAACTCAATCTTGAGCAGATCAACCTGGGATTTTCCGGCAACGCCAAGGGGGAAGCCATTGTGGCGGAAGCCATTGCCGGACTGAGGCTGTCGCTTCTGGTCTATGACTATGATCACAATGCTCCCAATCCGGAACATCTGGCCCGAACCCATGAGCCCTTTTTCCGGATCATCCGTAATGCCCGCCCGGAACTGCCGGTCCTGATGATGACCCGGGGCGACAAGCCTGACCCACGGTGTACCGCCATTGTCCGGGCCACATACGAGCATGCTCTGGCCGCCGGGGACCGCAAAGTCCGGTTCATTGACGGCAGGGAATTTTTTGCTTGCCTGGAGGACCCCAATATGGGCACCGTGGATGGCTGTCACCCGACAGATCTCGGATTTTACTGCATGTATCAGCGAATCCTGCCGGTGATGCGGGAGATCCTTGGACTATAAAAAAGAAAACTGCTGCAGAACGTTCCGGTCCGGCAGCAGTCTCCTCTGCATCTTTTCCGCAGCGGGAAGTTTTATTTTTCCTGATGGCGTTTGCCGATGATCCACAGGGCGAGACCCGCTGCCGCCGCTGCGACGATGCCGATTGCTGTGGCGGTGGTAAGGGGCAGTCCGAACCCGTAAGGCCCGTGATGCTCCGGAGAGACCCAGAAGATGTAGGTGGTGACAATATAGGTCATGAACATCCCGGGGATGAGTGTGATCCGGCACGCTTTTTTCTGACGGATCAGCCAGATCGACATGGCGTTCAGGGTACAGGCCGCCAGAACCTGATTGCCCCATGCAAAATAGTTCCAGAGGTAGCCGAAGGATTTGGCGTCTTTATTGGACCACCAGAGAAGGACTGTCACAATGGCGATCAGCGGCAGGGAAAGGACGATCCGGTTTCGTATGGGCCGCTGTTCTATATGGAATATTTCCGCGCAGGAGAGCCGCAGACTCCGCAGCGCCGTATCCCCGGAGGTAATGGCCAGAATGATGACGGCGAGGATGGTGATACTGCCCACGTAGTTTCCGAGGAAGTATTTGGTGATTTCCGCCAGAACTGAGTTCGGATTGGTGTTGAAAAGGGCCGGGAAATGATTGTAGATCACATATCCTGCAGCGGCCCAGATCATGGCGATCACGCCTTCCACGACCATCATGCCGTAAAATGCCGGCCGGGCCTGGTGTTCCGAGGCCATGGTCCGGGCGATGATGGGGGACTGGGTGGCGTGGAACCCTGACAGAATGCCGCAGGCAATGGTGACGAAGAGGCACGGCAGGATCGGATTGTCCCGGTTGAACCCGTTGATGAGTTCGTGAAATTCCTTCGATTCGATGAACATATCCGGATCATGGAACGAGTATTGGAACAGGATCGACAGCAGGATTGCAAATGTCCCGGCAAGCAGCATCAGACCGAACAGGGGATAGAGTTTGCCGATGATCTTGTCCACCGGAAAGATGGTGGCGACAATGTAGTAGAGGAAGATCCCTGCCACAAAGAACCAGAATCCGCCGCGGCTTCCGGAAACAAGATTATTGCAGAGCGCCGCCGGAACATTGATGAACACGGCCACCACCAGCAGGAGCAGAGCGCACATGAAGACGGAGAATCCGAGATAAAAGGTTTTTCCCATGTTCATGCGGATCAGTGCCGGCAGGTTTGCTCCGCCGTTTCGCAGCGATGCCATGCCGGCAATGAAATCATGGACGGCACCGCCGATGATGTTGCCGACGGGGATGAGGAGAAAGACGATGCTGCCGAATTTGATCCCGAGGACTACGCCCACCACCGGGCCGATCCCGGCGATATTCAGAAGCTGGATCAGCATGTTTTTCCAGTGGGGCAGAATGATAAAATCCACTCCGTCGTGTTTGACGGTTGCCGGAGTCGGCCGATCCGTCGGCGCCAGAATTTTCTCCACAAATTTCCCATACCAGCGATATCCTGCCGCCAGCAGGAGGATCCCAATCAGAAACATCAGCATCTTCGTTTTTCCTTAAATAAAAAGCTCCAGAAAATATCAATCCGGATAATATACACTGACTTGCACATTTTTCAATTGTTTTCATGACGGGACGCCAGTGGAATGGTTCAGCACTCTTCCGGAAACCCGCACTGCGGGACTCCCGGCAGTTCATGCCTTGCTTTTCCCGGTTAAGATGGTATATTAAAAAACGTGTACGGAATCCGTTCCGTGAGATACTGACGGGCGCTCCGGTTTTCCGGGCGGATGATGGGGTGATGGGTAAACAATGGATGCAGCTGCAAATTTGATCGCGGAAACTGCTGCCGGCAGAATCTCCCTCGGAGAGGCTTTTGCAAGGGCGTCCCTGCTGGGAAAATCTGCCGATATCGGTTGCGCCCGGCTGGATTATGACCGCGTGAACCGCTGCGGCATGCCGGAATTCATCTACGGCGCCGGAAAGAGCGTTGAGGAACTTCTCAAAATCGCTTCCCACATGGTGAAGACCTGCGGCCGGGCTATGGCAACACGGCTGGATGAAGTCCGGGGGAGGGCGATGCAGTCGGCTTTTCCGGATGGAGAATGGGACTCCGCCGCCGGCACTTTTTTGATCGGCACGCCGGCCGGGCCGGAGCGGGGGACCGTTGCCGTGCTGTGTGCCGGCACCTCGGATATGCCGGTGGCCAGGGAAGCGGTCAATACGCTGCGTTTCTGCGGTATTCACGGGGAAATCTACTGCGATGCCGGAGTGGCGAATATCGGCAGGGTGCTGGCCCTTGAGAGCGTGCTCCGCCGGGCGGATGCGGTGATTGTTGCCGCCGGCATGGAGGGGGCTCTTCCCAGTGTGGTCGGCGGCCTGATCCCGTGTCCGGTGATCGCGGTACCCACCTCGGTTGGATACGGGGCGGCCATGAACGGTTTTGCCGCTTTGACCGGCATGCTCAACTCCTGTGCTGCGGGCGTGACGGTGGTCAATATCGACAACGGGTTCGGCGCAGCCTGTGCCGCCGTCAGGATGCTTCGCCAATCACTCCCCCTTGGAAGGGGGAATTTTCTGTCTCTTCTGGTGGAGCGGGGGATCCGGATCCCGGAGGGGATGTGTTTTCAGCTTGAAAAAGCACTGCATGATTCCGGTGACGGGGCGTACAAAAAGTCCCCCGTGGAATTTTTCCGGGAAAAATTTGCGGATCTCTCCGCTCCATGCCGGATGAGCGAATACTGCCGGGTGGCTTCGGCATCAGGGGAGCAGTCCGGGGTGAGCTTCTGCTGGCACATGGACGGGAGTGTTTATGACCTTTGCGGGCAGGGGAACGGTCCCCTGTCGGCGGTGTGCAATGCGCTGAACGGCTCCCGGCTGGTGCCGGAATTTCAGCTGGCCGATTTTTCTGCGCAGATGTTCGGGGACGGTGCCGGTGCTCCGGTTCTGGCGTTTGCGGCGGTCCGCAGCGGGATCTCCGAGCAGGTTTTTTACGGAGCCGGTATCCATACGAACTTTGACTATGCTGCCGTGTCGGCGCTGGTCAGTGCTTTGAATTTAAGGGATTTAGCGAAAAATGAATCAGTCGAAGGATGAAGTTTCAAGGACCCGGATGCATGTATTGATCGCCATTTTAGGCGTGATCCTGCTGGTCCACGTGGTGGTGATTGTGGGGGTGGTTCTGCCCCACCGCCGTGCGGCGGCAAAACAGGCGGAGGCTTCCGCTTCTGCGGCACCGGCTGCTGCGGCACCGGCTGCTGCGGCACCGGCTGCTGCGGCTCCGGTTTCTCCTCCGGCGGCTGTTCCGGCGGTTGCTTCTGCAGCGGGTCCCTCTGCAGGGCCCTCCGCCCAAGGGCCGGTTTCTGCGGCACGCCCTGTACGCTACCGGGTGCCGGTGACGGCTCCAGGATTCGGGAAGACTTTCCGTTATCGAGGGGCTGTGCGGGGGGATCTGCCTAAGATGCCGGGAGGAAAACTGGCCGGCAGCGGGATCCTGGTGGATTTGAATTCCCGGAACGTGCTGTGGTGCAAAAATGAGAGAAAGGCCGTTCCCATCGCTTCCATGACCAAGATGATGACACTTCTGGTGGCCATGGAAAATCTCGACCGTCATCCGGAGTGGAACCTTGATATGCCGGTGCAGATCTCCCGGGCCACGACCCGGGCCGCCAGGGAAGGGATTATCTGGCTGGATGTGCGTGAAACTTTGCCCCTGCGTTCGCTGATGCAGGCTGCGGCCATCAAGAGTGCCAACGATGCCGCCTACCAGATTGCGGAAACCGCCGGGGGGGGGAATGTGGACGCTTTTGTGGCGCAGATGAACCGGCGGGCCGTGGAACTGCAGATGGCGGGAACGCACTTCGTCAACCCCCACGGGCTTCCGGACAAAGACGGGAAACATACGACCAGTTCCGCCGAAGGCATGGTGATCCTTGGCGAGCGGCTGCTGGAATACCCCGAGGTGATGAAGTGGGTTGGGACACAGCAGATCTTCATTGAACGGCCGCTGGTCAAGGACGGCAAAACGGACCTCAAGAACACCAATCATCTGGTGGTTCCCCGCTATCCCGGCGTGGACGGCATGAAGACAGGCTACACCCGTGCGGCGAAATTCTGTCTTACCTTTACCGCTCTGCGCAGCGGCAAGCGGCTGATGGGCTGCGTGACCGGATTCCAGACCGCCAAGGAGCGGGATATCTTTGCCCGCCGGATGTTGGACTGGGGCTATAAGCGCGCTGAGGAGATGGATGCCGGCAAGATTGCCGCTCCAGACCCTGCATCGGTGTCCGTTCCGGGCAGTCAGAAAGCCGTTTCTTCGAAACGGAAGGCAGCACCGTCCAGAAAAAAGAAAAGATAAGGAGACCGGATCATGTGGTATTTACTCTTGGGGACCCTGCTGGCGCTGATCATAATTCTCATTGTCCAGCCGTACTTTATACTGCGGATCGTGAAACTGATCTGCAGGCTGACTTTTTTCCGGATCCGGGTGGACGGTGTGGGAGAGATTCCCGCCAGCGGACCGGCGCTTCTGGTTTCCAATCATGTGGCATTTTTTGACTCCCTGATGATTCTGGCCGCTACCTGGCGGAAAGTACATTTCATGGTCAATGAAAAGTATTTCCGGAAGCCTGTCATGCGGGTTTTGCTGAATTACCTCGGGATCATCCGGGTTCCGTCGCCGCATCACCCCCAGGAAGTGAGCAAATTCATTGACGAGATCCGTCAGCGGCTTCGCAACGGCGAAGTGGTGTGTGTCTATCCTGAAGGCGGGGTTTCGGACAACGGTCTTCTGCAGGAATTCCGTTCCGGCATCCGCACGATGCTCCCGGAGGACCGCATGGTGCCGGTGATTCCTGTCCGGCTGGGGATGCTCTGGGGGCGGCTTATTGCTCCGCTGGACGGCAAACTCAAATTCGTGCCGCCCCGCCGTCTGCCGATCATTGTATCCATTACCATCGGCAAGCCGGTGTCCCCCGACCTGAAAGGATTCCAGCTGCGGCAGATCATTTCGGAAATGGGCGCCGAATCCGAGATGAAGGCGCTTCCCCGGGAATTGCCGCTGCATTCGGAATTTCTCCGTCGGACCAAGCATCATCCCCTCGGCTGTTCCTTCAAGGATTTCGGCGGTGCGGAGCTGAGCAACTTTGAAATGCTTGTACGAGGGCTGATCTTCGGCCGCAAGATCCGCAAGCTGGACAAAAATCCCCCCGGCGGTTATGTGGGGGTTCTGCTGCCCAACGGCACGGTGCAGGTGGCCGCAATCTTCGGCATCATGTTCGCCGACCGGTCTCCGGCGATCCTCAATTACACGGCCGGTACTGCCGCACTGCAGCAGGCCATTGACAAATCAAAGACCCGTCTGGTACTGACCAGCCGGAAGTTCATCGAAAAACTCAACCTGGATGAGCTGCCGGAAATGGTCTTTCTCGAAGATATTGCCAAGACTGTGACCAAGTGGGACAAACGTCTGACCATTGCGCAGGCGATTCTGCTTCCGTGGCGGCTTCTTCTGTGGCTCAATTCGCCGGATTCCCAGTATGACCTCTACCGTCCGGCGGTACTGCTCTTTTCCAGCGGTTCCACAGGCAAACCCAAAGGCGTGGCGCTGACCCATCGAAACATCAACTGCGATATTTTCGCTTTCTGGCGGGTCATCAACTGGTCCAAAGAAGACAAAGTGATCGGCAGTCTGCCCCTCTTTCACGCTTTCGGATTTACGGTCTGTTTCGCTTTCCCCGCCATTTCCGGCACCAAAGCGGTATTCCTCATGAACGTGCTGGACGCCAATCAGGCACTGAAACTTATAGAAGAAGAGAAGATCACTCTGATGATCACAACCCCGACCTTTTTGCAGAACTACATGCGTCGGGTGAAGCCGGGACAGCTGGACAGTCTGCGTCTGGTGGTCACCGGAGCCGAGAAACTCCGCAGCGACATCGTCCGGGATTTCTCGCAGATGACCCACATGACTATTGTGGAAGGTTACGGCTGTACGGAACTTTCTCCCATCGTATCGGTGAATCTGTCCAGTTCCTTCCTGAAACTCGGGGAACTTGCGGGAAAACCGGACAGCATCGGCGCATCCATGCCGGGGATCCATGTCAAAATCGTGGATCCGGAAACCGGCGTGGAGCTGGAGCCCGATCATTCCGGCATGATGCTTGTCAAGGGAGGAAACGTGATGAACGGCTATCTGGACGATCTGGATACCACTGCCGAGGTGATCCGGGACGGCTACTACCGGACAGGCGACATCGCATCCATGAGTGCGGACGGGTACATCACCATTACCGGCCGGTTGTCGAGGTTCAGCAAGATCGGCGGGGAAATGGTCCCCCATGAACTGGTGGAAAAGGCCATTGCCGAATTTCTCGAGAGTGAGGGCCGTTCCGTGGCGGTAACCGGCAAGCCGGATCCGAAGCGGGGCGAGAAACTCATAGTCTTCCACACCGTGGCCGATCTGGACCCGGACAAGGTCATTGAAGCTCTGCGGCAGAAGGCGCTGCCGAATTTGTGGATCCCGAAACCGGAAAACTTCGTCAAGCTGGATGCACTTCCGCTTCTGGGCAGCGGCAAGCTGGATCTGCAGACGCTCAAGAAAATGGTGGAAGCTCTTCCGTAGGAGAAAATCATGGTTGACCTTACTTGCGATCTGGGACCGTTGAAGCTGAAAAATCCGGTGATGACCGCATCAGGAACCTTCGGCTACGGCAGGGAGTATCACGAATATTTTGACATTGCCGGACTGGGGGCCGTGGTTGTCAAGGGGATCCGCATGGAGCCCTCCGCCGGCAATCCCACGCCCCGGATCGCGGAAACTGCGGGGGGGATGCTGAACGCCATCGGTCTGCAGGGGCCCGGCGTCGAGAAATTTCTCCACGGCGAAGAGTATATGCCCTTTCTCCGGAAGACCGGGGCGACGGTGATCGTCAACATCTGGGGCAAGACTCTGGAGGAATACGGCGAGGTCGCCGCCAGACTTGACGGAGTTGAGGGAATTGCTGCACTGGAGATCAATATTTCGTGTCCCAATGTCAAGCACGGCGGTGCTGCTTTCGGCACGGATCCGAAGCTGGCTGCTGCGGTGGTGAAACTGGTCCGGAACTCCACCCGGCTTCCCCTCATCACCAAACTGAGTCCAAATGTGGGGAACATTGCCGAATTCGCCCGTGTGGCGGAAGGTTCCGGCAGCGACATCATTTCTCTAATCAACACGCTGACCGGCATGGCCATCGATGTGGAGACCCGCCGTCCCAAACTGGCCAATATGACCGGCGGTCTCAGCGGTCCGGCGGTGAAGCCGGTAGCGGTGCGGATGGTCTATGAGGCCAGTCATGCCGTTTCCATCCCGGTCATCGGCATGGGGGGAATCATGAGCGGCCCTGATGCGGTGGAATTCATGCTTGCCGGAGCCCGGGCTGTTGCGGTGGGGACGGCGACCTTTGTGGATCCTCTGGCTCCCATGCATGTCTTGGAGGGGATCCGGGATTATTTGGAAAAACACGGGATCGGTTCCGTCAGGGAGCTGGTCGGTGCCATGATACGGTGAGTTTTTGACAATTTTTACGGAAAGGAAAAATTTATGGGCGTGAAACTTGGCAGTGCGTTGTCGCCGTGTGCGACCAAAGTGTTGTTCTGCGGAGCCGGAGAACTTGGCAAGGAAGTGGCTATTGCCATGCAGCGGCTGGGGGTGGAGGTGATCGCGGTGGACCGTTATGACAATGCTCCCGGTATGCAGGTCGCCCACCGGGCTCATGTGATCTCCATGCTGGACGGAGCCGCTCTCCGGAAAGTGATCGAGGAGGAAAAGCCGGATTACATCGTTCCCGAAGTGGAAGCCATTGCCACGGATACTCTGGTGGAACTGGAAAAAGAGGGGTATCATGTGATCCCCACGGCCCGGGCGACCCGCCTTACGATGAACCGCGAAGGTATCCGGCGTCTGGCCGCCGAGGAGCTGGGGATCGCCACCAGCCCCTACCGCTTTGCCGCCACCCGCGAAGAGTTTGATGCTGCGATCCGGGAGATCGGGATCCCCTGCGTCGTAAAGCCCATCATGAGTTCTTCCGGTCACGGTCAGAGTACGGTCAAGAGCCCGGCGGATGTGGATGCTGCGTGGAAAAACGCCCAGGAGGGCGGCCGTGCCGGTGCAGGCAAGGTGATCGTGGAGGGATTTGTGGATTTTGATTATGAAATCACGCTGCTTACGGTCCGGCATGCGGGGGGAACTTCGTTTCTGGAACCGGTGGGGCACCATCAGGTGAACGGGGACTATCAGGAGTCCTGGCAGCCCCAGCCCATGAGTCCCAAGGCCATTGCCGAGGCACAGCGTATTGCCGGACTGGTCACCGGGGCTCTGGGCGGCCGTGGGATCTTCGGCGTGGAACTTTTCATCAAGGGTGACAGGGTCCTCTTCAGCGAAGTGAGTCCCCGTCCCCACGATACAGGGATGGTCACCATGATTTCCCAGGACCTTTCTGAATTTGATCTGCATGCCCGGGCCATTCTTGGTTTGCCGATTCCGAACATCGCCTTCCACGGCCCCAGCGCCTCCAAGGCCATTGTGGCGGACGGCAACAGCAAGTCCATTGCCTTCGAAGGGATCGATGAGGCTCTGGCGGAACCGGACACCAATCTCCGGCTTTTCGCTAAACCGGAGATCAAAAATCACCGCCGTCTGGGGGTGCTGCTGGCCAGAGGCAAGGATGTGGACGATGCCAAGGCCAAAGTTTTCCGCATGCGGGACAAGGTGAAGGTCATTCTGGACTGACCCCGGATATGGCGGCAATCTTCTGGTCCCTCAGCCGGGAACGGCTGTTCGCGTTTTGTCCGAGGGCGATGTATCTCCGGTACATCGCCCCGGCGGAGGTCCCGGAAGGAGAGTTGACTCCGCTGGAGGAGGAACGCCGATTCTGCCGGCGGATCCGTCCGTCAGGAAATTATGCCCGCAGTGTTGTGTTGTCAGCCCTGCGGGATATTTTTTACTGCGGAAACGGCACCTCTTTTGCTGCACTGGTGCTGCGCCGCCTAGCCAGGGACCGGCATGCGGCGGAACGGGGCGAAAATCTGACGGATTCCGAATTTCCGGTATGGAGCGATCCGGAAAATCTGGAAGCTGCGGTGCAGGACCTTTTGAAGCAGCCCTTTTTGCCGGAGCTCTTGGAAACGCTGAAGCGGGTCCGTCCCATCGACCGGATCCGTCTGCCGGAGGTCCTGCAGGCGGTTCTTGCAGATGTGATTTTGTACGCAGGGCCGATTCTTGCCTGGAGGGAGGGTGCCCGCTGCTGCATTCTGACTTTTGAATCTCACGAGTCCGTGGATACGATTTTGAGCTTCTATATGCTCAATGTACTGAAGATCCCTCCGGTCAGGGTGTATTTTCTGCGGTACGATGGCCGGCGGGAAGAGGCTATGCGCATTGCATTCAGCCTGGAACTGGATCACCTGGTGTATTCGGCCGGGCGGATGTACAGCGGCGTTTACCCCTGTTGTCAGGACCGGAGCCGCTGCCGGAAATGTGCTTTCCGGAACTGCTGTGAAGATTGAAAAAACGCTTTGATTTTCCGGGGAATGGATGTATATTAAGTAATGTTGTTTTTCGCCCCGAAATGTGCGCACACAGGAGTCGGCGTTCCGTGAGAGTCTTGTTTGTCTGTACCGGCAATACCTGCCGGAGCCCCATGGCGGAGGCGTATGTCCGGGCTCAACTGGAGCGTGACGGGAGAATTCTGGAGGCGGAGGAAATCGGTTCCGCCGGAATTTGTGCCTGTGACGGAGCCCGTGCTTCCGCCGGAGCCCGGTCGGCGATCCGGAAGGCCGGCGGCAGTCTTGAGGCTTTCCGGAGCAGACAGCTGGAGCCGGGGATGCTGTATGAGGCGGACCGGATCGTCTGCATGTCGGAGTCTCATCGGCAATCCGTGCTGGAACTGGCACCGGATTGCGACGCAAAGACCGTGCTGCTCCTGGGGGGGCGCAGTGTTCCGGACCCTTACGGAGGGGATGACGAGGTCTATTGCCGGGTGTTCGAGTCCATGCGTCCGGCGCTGGATGCCGAGGTGAAACGGCTCCTTGAAAAGTGAATTTTGCATTGAAATAAATTTAGAGAACCATCCATCATTAAACAGGAGAAATGAAGATGATCCAGGATTTCAATCCCAAGTCTATACGTTTGGCCATCGGGGCCGATCACGGCGGATTCCAGCAGAAACAGGAACTGGTGAAGATCCTTCAGTCCAAAGGAATTGAAGTTTTGGACAAGGGCCCGTTTATCCTGGATCCGGCGGATGATTACACCGATTTCGGTGCGGCTGCCGCCCGTGAAGTGGCTCTGGGCGGCGCGGATGCCGCCATTCTGCTGTGCCGTTCCGGTGTGGGCATGGGGATCACGGCCAACCGTTTCCATGGGGTCCGGGCCGCTGTTGCCCTGGATGCCGATACGGCGAAGAAGAGCCGGGAGCACAACGCCTCCAACGTGCTGGTCCTGCCCGGCAGCAAGCTGGACCTGGCTGCCTGCAAAGAGATCATTGAGGCGTGGCTTGCCGAGCCTTTCTCTCAGGATGAGCGGCACGTCCGCCGTCTGGAAAAGGCGGAAACTCTCACCTACGACGATATTGCCCCGATCCGCAATGCGGATCCGGAGATCGCCGGCTGGATCGACAAAGAAGCCGCCCGCCAGCGGGACGGCATTGAATTGATCGCATCGGAGAACTTCACCAGCTGCGCCATCCGCGCCGCCCAGGGATCGGTGCTGACCAACAAGTATGCCGAAGGGTATCCTGCCAGGCGCTACTACGGCGGCTGTGAATTCATTGACGAGATCGAAAAACTGGCCATCGAACGGGCCAAAGCGCTTTTCGGCGCCGAAGCCGCCAACGTCCAGCCCCATGCGGGCAGTCAGGCCAATATGGCGGTCTATTTTGCCTTGCTGAACCCCGGCGACACCGTACTTTCCATGAGCCTGGATCACGGCGGGCATCTGACTCACGGGCATCCGCTCAATTTTTCCGGCAAACTCTTCAACATCGTGCCCTATGGCGTTTCGCAGGAGACCGAGATGATCGACTACGATGAGATCGAGCGTCTGTCCATGGAGTGCAAGCCCCGGATGATCCTGGCCGGCGCCAGCGCTTACCCGCGGATCATCGACTTCCCCCGCCTGCGGGCCATTGCGGACAAGGCCAATGCGTTCCTCTTTGTGGATATGGCGCACATCGCCGGTCTGGTGGCGGCGGGACTGCATCCCAGCCCGGTGCCGTACTGCGATGTGGTGACCACCACCACCCACAAGACCCTCCGGGGCCCCCGTTCCGGGCTGATCCTCTGCAAAGAGAAATACATCAAGGCCATCAATTCCCGGGTGTTCCCCGGTTTGCAGGGCGGGCCTCTTGAACATGTGATCGCCGCCAAGGCCATCTGTTTCAAGGAAGCCATGTCGCCGGAATTCAAGGCCTATCAGCAGCAGATCGTCAAGAATGCTGCATTGCTTGCCAAAACCTTGCAGGAAAAGGGATTCCGGATCGTCTCCGGCGGCACGGACAACCACCTGATGCTGGTGGACCTGCGGCCCCGGCTCGCCACCGGCAAGGAGGTCCAGATCGCCTGCGACAAGGCGCGGATCACCCTGAACAAGAACATGATCCCCTTCGATCCCGAGAAGCCCTTTGTGACCAGCGGGGTCAGGATCGGGACTCCGGCGGTGACCACCCGGGGGATGAAGGAGCCTGAGATGCTGCGCATCGCCGATTTCATCGACCGCGCAGTGGCGGCCCGGAATGATGATGAAGCGTTGAAGAAACTCGGCGAAGAGGTCCGGGAGTTCACCCTGGATTTTCCGATGCCGCAATTTTAAGGTACAGGTGAAACTATGATCGACGTTAAATTTCTCCATGAACATTTTGATCTGGTAAAGGCCAATGCCATCCGTCGGAAGTGCCCGGTGAATTTTGACATGCTTTTTGAGGTGGACAAGCTCTGCCGCCAGCTGACAACCGAGGTGGAAGATTTGCGGGCCAAACGCAACCGCCTGAGCAAGGAGTGCAAGGATAATCCGGCGGCCCGTGACGAGGTCCGTTTGCTGAAGGATGAGCTGGGCCGCAAGGAGGCGGAACTGGGCAAGCAGCAGGACAAGCTCCGGCAGATGCTGGATTTTCTGCCCAACATGCTGGCTGCGGACGTGCCGGACGGGAATACCGATCTCGATAACGTGGAACTCCGCAAAGTGGGGACCATTCCCACCTTTGACTTCAAGGTCCGGGACCATCAGGAACTGGGGGAGATGCTGGATATCCTCGACACCGCCCGGGGGGCAAAAGTCGCCCAGTCCGGATTCTATTACTGGAAAGGGAAGGGGGCCATCCTCGCGCAGTCCTTCTTCTTCTGGGTGCAGAAGTTCCTTGTGGAGCGCGGCTTCACGATGTTCATGACCCCCTGCCTCGCCAAGGAGCGCACGCTCTTCGGC
>DCGO01000087.1:25504-25729 GCA_002314605.1 Lentisphaeria bacterium UBA1776
TCGGCACCGGCTATCTGCCGTTCTTCGCCGACCAGACCTACAACCTTGAGGGCGAGGACCTCGCCCTGATCGGCACAAGCGAACAGACCCTCGTGGGCTATCACGCTGATGATGTGTTGGATGGTTCCAAGCTCCCCCTGTGCTACACCGCCTATACCCCGTGCTTCCGCACCGAAGCGGGCAGCTACGGCAAGGCCTCGCGCGGCATCTTCCGCGTGCATCAGT
>DCGO01000024.1:0-5431 GCA_002314605.1 Lentisphaeria bacterium UBA1776
AAAATTCCCGAAGGACCAAAATATTCAGTCTGCAACCTGTCCGCTTCCAAACGTGTAAGTTAATCGCCATAATTTACACACTGAACGCAGAAACCGCGAGTGTCAGCTGTTTATCATACCATCTCCTTCAGGTTTTCCGGCAAAGAAAAATAAACACCCTTTTCTGCGGAAATACAAGAAACCGGGGAAATATGAAAACAGGAGGTTAAGCACGGCGGCTCCGGAACCAAGCCCGCGACGGCACAGCCGGGGCACTTTCAGCCGCACAAGCCCAGAACCGCCACCCCGATCAGGATGACCGCCAGCGCAATGGCTTTGCCCCGCATGTGGCGGTCATGAAAATAGAGGGCCCCGAGAACAAAGGGAACGATGCAGCCGCACCGCCGGACCAATGAGAGAATGGAGATCTGCACCTCCGGTTTGCTCAGCGCGTAAAAATACAGCCAGTCGGCCATAATAAGCAGGATCCCGGTTGAGATGATGGAATGCCTCCAGACAAATTTTTCCCTGCAGCCGAAACAATGAACAAGGAGCCACCCCAGCCCCAGAACCGGCAGAAGATTCAGAGAAAAATAAAACTGTACCGTTTCCGGCGGGAGATGCAGTTTGGCCAGCAGAAATTTATCGTAGAGAGCGCTGACCGCCCCGAGGACGGTCCCCGCAAAGATCCAGACCATGCCGCCGCTTTTCCACGAAAAACCTTCCAGCTTCCCGAGCAGAGAAAAAATGCAGTATCCGACAAAAATCATCAGCATGGCCGCTCCCTGCAGGATCCCGGGAAGTTCCCCGTACAGGAAAAGGGCCCCGATAAACGTCCACACAGGAGAACTTGCCCGGATGGGCGCGGCAATGGAAAGCGGCAGATCCCGCATGGCGTAATAGACACACCACCAGCTGGCCCCCACGATCAGCGATTTACAGCAGAGAAAACCGTAAACCCCGGGCGTACAGCAGACCGACAGCTGCCACTTGCCGGTCAGCAGCGTCAGCAGGACGAAAAAGAGCGTCCCGGAAAGGGTGGAAAAAAAGAGTACCGGCGCCGCCGCATTGTCCCGGACGGCGTGTTTTTTGGAGAAATCATAGAATCCCAGCACCAGCGCAGAGCCGAAAGTCGGCAGAAACCAGCCGGAAAGGAGGCTGTGCAGTACCATGTCCATCGTCACTTGCGGAGTGCTTCCAGACGGCGCTCGCACTCAATAAGGAGGATCGGCTCGATGACCTGATCCAGATCCCCTTCCATGACGGCGGGAAGGCCGTGGATATTCACGGCAAACCGGTGGTCGGTGATCCGGTTCTGGGGGAAATTGTAGGTGCGGATCCGCTCGCTGCGGTCCCCGGAACCCACCAGAGAGCGCCTGTCGGCGGCAAATCTGCTCTGCTCCTCGCGCTGTTTCATCTCCAGCAGCCGGGCGTACAGAATACGGAGGGCGATCTCCTTGTTGCGGTGCTGACTTTTTTCCTGCTGACTGGCCACCGCCAGACCGGTGGGAATATGTGTCACACGGACGGCGGAGTCGGTGGTGTTGACGCACTGACCGCCAGGACCGCTGGAACGGAACACGTCAAAACGCAGGTCCTCCGGCTTGATGTCCAGTTCCACTTCCGCAGCTTCGGGCATCACGGACACGGTAACGGTGGAGGTGTGGATCCGCCCCCCCGCTTCGGTCTCAGGGACCCGCTGGACCCGGTGGACGCCGCTCTCGAACTTCATGCGGGAATAAACCTCGTTTCCGGTCAGGGAAAAGGTGATGTTTTTGATCCCCCCCAAATCGGTATTGCTCTGGTCGAGGACCTCCACATGCCAGTCTTTGCCTTCGGCATACTTGAGGTACGCCCGGCTCAATTCTCCGGCAAAAAGCGCCGCCTCTTCCCCGCCGGCGGCGGGCTTGATCTCCACAATGATATTGCGGTCGTCATTGGGATCCGGCGGGAGCAGCGCGATCTGAAGCGTCTTCTCCAGCTTCGCCGCCTGCTGCTGCTGAAGAACAAGATCCTCTTCAGCCAGGGCACGCATATCCGCATCCTCCTCGACAGCGATGATCTCCTTGTTGGATTCAACATCCGCCAGAGCCTTCTTCCAGTCGGCAAAATCACGGAACATGGCTTCAAGCCTGTGATGCTCGCAGGTGATCTTCCGGCCCTTCTCCGGGTCGGCATAAAGGGACGGATCCTCCAGCGCCTTCTCCAGTTCGGCAAAGCGCCCGCGGAGCCCATCCAGATGGGCGGCAATATCTTCCGGGACCATGATGAAATGTGCGATCCTGTAAACAAAAACCCCGCAGAATCATCCGCGGGGCCGATACGCAACAAGACAGAGGCTTACTGAGCCGCCTTCTTGTAACGGCGGTTGAACTTGTCGATACGCCCGGCCGTATCCACAAACTTCTGCTTGCCGGTAAAGAACGGGTGGCACTTGGCACAAATGCCGACATGGATCTCCGGACGGGTGGATTTGATCTCCCAGATTTCGCCGCAGGCGCAGATCACCTTCGCCGGACCGTATTTCGGATGAATTTCCTTTTTCACTTTGCATACTCCATTTTTGGGGTTATATTATCAGTCATGAAAACAAAATATACATCGGCTTCGCAAAAATGCAAGGCAGTTTCGATGAATTTATGCGATTTTTGCAGAGAAAAGGGAGCTGATACGGCGGGAACGTTTTGGGATTATCCTTTCCGCCGGCAATTCCCGGACCTCTTCCGCCGGTATCATCAGGAGTGTTGTCCATGCTGAAATTCAATACCCTGCCGGTGGGCGTTATCGGCACCAACTGCTACCTTGTTTACAACGACGTCACCCGCGTACTGGCCGTCATTGACCCCGGCGGAGATGCAGGACGCATCGCCGGAGCGGCAAAGGAGTTTCCGGCGGAACACATCCATGTTCTCCTCACGCACGCCCATGTGGACCATATTTCCGGGCTGGGGGAACTGGCCGGACTTCTGAAACTTGACTCCGTCTGGTGCCGGGCGGAAGATGCGGAACTCTATTCCAGCCCCGCCAATGCCCTGGAGCCGTGGCTCCCGGCGGCAAAAGCTCTCCCCCGGCTGGCGGGGAGCCCGCCGGAGATCGACGGCATGGAAATCCTGCCCATTCCCGGTCATACCGCAGGGGGGGCCGGATTCTATTTTCCGGCGGAAAAATGGCTCTTCTCCGGAGACACCCTCTTTGCCGGATCCGTAGGAAGGACGGATCTGGGCGGCAACTGGGATGAACTGCACAAGTCCATTACGGAAACACTGTTCCCGCTGCCGGAGGACGTCCAGGTCCACTGCGGCCACGGCCCCTCCACCACCATCGGTATTGAAAAAAAGAGCAACCCTTATTTTTAAGCAGGTATCCACGATGAACCGAACTGAATTCCGTCAATGGGTCCGGCTCCGCCCCAGGCTTCTGGACGGTGCCACCGGTACCGAACTGGCCAAGCGAGGCATGCCCGCCGGGATCTCCCCGGAACAATGGTGTCTCGAGCACCCGGATGCCATCCTGGCCATCCATCAGGCGTACAGGGATGCCGGCTGCGATATTCTCTACATCCCGACCTTCGGCGGCAACCGCCTGAAACTTGCCGAATACGGTCTGCAGGAAAAGGTTTCCGAGATCAACCGGAGCCTTGCGGAGATCACCGCTGCCGACTGCGGCAAGACCCTCATGCTGGGGGATCTGGCCCCCACCGGGAAATTCGTGGAGCCCTTCGGCGAACTTGCATTTGAAGACGCCGTAAAAGTTTACCGGGAACAGGCGGAAGCCCTGCTTGCGGGGGGAGCCGGAGGCTTTGCCATCGAGACCATGATGGATCTTCAGGAGGTCCGGGCCGCGCTGATCGGGGTCCGTGAGGCCGCACCGGACCTGCCGGTGATCGTCACCCTGACCTTTGACGGATCGGGACGGACCCTCACCGGCTGCGACCCGGTGGCGGCACTGGTGACCTGCCAAAATCTCGGTGCCGATGCCTTCGGCTGCAACTGTTCCACCGGCCCGGAACAGATGATCCAACTCGTCCGGACCATGAAACCCTATGCGGATATTCCTCTGGCGGCCAAGCCCAATGCGGGAATGCCGAAACTGCAGGGCGGCAAAACCGTCTTCGAACTTTGCCCGGAAGATTTCGGACGAATGACGGCATCCATGATCGATGCCGGGGCAAGTCTGGTCGGAGGCTGCTGCGGAACCACCCCGGAACACATTGCCGCCCTTCACCGGGAAATGGCCGGCAAAGAAGCCCCCTCCATCGGGGCAGAATACCGGGGAATCGCCGCCGGTTCCCGGAAATTCCGGCATCTCGCCCCGGAGGAGCCCTTTGCCGTCATCGGCGAACGGATCAACCCCACCGGCAAAAAGAAATTTCAGGCGGCATTGAAAGCCGGAGACTGGGCCCCCGCCCTTGCCTATGCGGAAGAAGAGACCGGTCAGGGGGCGGCGCTCCTGGATGTCAACTGCGGCATGGCGGGGATCGATGAAACCGGGACCTTGCGGACACTCGTATCTGAAATCTCCCGGGCGTGCGATACACCCCTGTGCATCGACACGACGCACCCGGAAGCGGCGGAAGCGGCCCTCCGGCTGTACCCGGGAAGAGCGCTATTCAACTCCATCAGCGCCGAAAAAAACCGGCTGGAAAAAATTCTGCCCCTGGCGGCCAAATACGGGGCCATGCTGATCCTTCTCCCCCTGACGGATGAGGGGATCCCGGCAAGCCTTGAGGGCCGGATCGCCGCATTGCGGACCATCCTTGCGGAATGTGAGAAATACGGCATCCGGCCGGAAGACTGCGCGGTGGATGCACTGGTGATGACCGTTTCGGCGGATCAGTCCGCCGCCGCAAAAACCCTGGACCTCATTGAATATGTCCGCCGGACGCTGAAGATGAATACGGTCTGCGGCCTCTCCAACGTAAGTTTCGGCCTTCCCCGGCGGGAACTGGTAAATGCCGCGTTTCTCGGCATGGCCATGGGGCGGGGACTCAATATGGCCATTGCCAACCCCTCGGCCCCCATGATCATGGACCTCGTGCACTCTTCTGATGTGCTGACGGAACGTGACGGAAAGATGCGGCAGTTCCTTTCCCTTTATGCCAATTCGGAACAGGCTTCGGCCGCCGGAACGTCCGCTGCAGTCATGACGCCCGCCGGACGGGTCCGCCATGCCGTGCTGAAGGGAGACGAAAAGGGGATCGCCGAGCTCATCCAAGAGGCCATGGAGGCCGGAGAAACGGCGCAGACTCTTGTGGACAACATTCTGATCCCGACCATTACCGAAGTGGGGGACAAATTCGACCGAAAAGAGTATTTTCTGCCACAGCTGGTGCAGAGTGCCGATGCCATGCGGAAGGCCATGGAGAAACTTCTTCCCCTGCTGGAAAAAACTTCGGACACCGGGAGAGACAAGCCGAAGATCATCCTTGCCACCGTCAAGGGCGACATCCACG
>DCGO01000024.1:5453-8072 GCA_002314605.1 Lentisphaeria bacterium UBA1776
CCACGACATCGGCAAGAACATCGTGGCGCTGATGCTGAAAAATTACGGTTTTGACGTCATTGATCTGGGAAAGGATGTCCCGGGAGAAAAGATCCTTGCTACTGCCGTGCAAACGGGGACAAAACTCATCGGGCTTTCCGCACTTATGACCACCACCATGCCGGAAATGGGCAAGATCACAGACCTTGCGGCGGCCCGGGGGCTTACGGAACTTCAATTCATCGTCGGCGGAGCCGTACTCTCCCATGATTACGCAGGCTCCATCGGGGCGGTCTATGCCAAAGATGCTCTGGATACGGTGAAAATCGCACGAAAAATACTGGGAGAATAAAAATGAATCTCCGAACAGCTGCGTTTTTTCTCTTTTCCGCCGCCTTTCTGACGGCGGGCTTCACAACACAGAATCCATCGCCGGAGCCGGCGCCGGGGCGGGAAACGCCGGAACGCGCCGTCCGGAAACAGCCGGAGTTTTCCGCCCGGCTCATCCTCACACGGGGAGTGAATTTGTCCGATCAGTTCCGCGGCATACTGCCGAACCGGCCGCCGGCGGTTTCCACAGTCAGCCGGGTAGCCCAGGGAGAGAAGTTTCATGCCCGCATCCTTTTTTCCGGGGCGCTCTTCAAAGGAGGAAGCGACAGCTTCACTGCGAACATCACCATGACCGGACCGCAGGGCAAAAAGACCGAGATCCCGCTGAAGGCCAGTTTCAGAAATATTCAGGCCAATACGGCGGGCTTTTTTCTCCTGCCGCAAAGCGTCAACGTGTTTTACCGGGACAAAGATCCCAAAGGAAAATATACCTTTGAGCTTGAACTTACCGATCTGAATGCGGGGAAAACCGTCAAAGCATCGGCAAGTGTGGAGTATCTGGAACGGATCACACCGGATCCGGGTGTCCGGGCACTGGCAAAACTGGAAACATACTATCAATCCCCCTGTCCGGAATACATCCTCCCGGCTTTCCGGGAATTTCTGACCAATCTGCCGGATCAGAAAGCAAAAGAGAAAAACCGCTTCAATCCCCTCCCCCAGCTGGCGCTCTTCTATTTTCTCCTGAAGGAAAATCCCCAGTGCGTCCCTGCATTCACCGAACTCTACAACACCCTCAGAAACGAGGAAAAACTGCTGGCGGGGATCATCCTCAAATTTGTTCTCAAAGATGCGGACAGCGTCCTGACCAAACAGCAGTTTGACGTCATTGCAAAAAAATTTCCGGTGAATCCCTTTCTGTTTGAAAGGGTCACGGTACCGTGGCAGCTGGATGTCTGCTGGGCGGAATTTCTGGTGCGGGGGACCAGGGCCCCGGTCATGAAAACAATCTACGCGCTGAGTCTGGCCTCCGATGCCATGCCCCTTCAGAAATACAAGGAGATCGCCGCTCCGACCAGGGAGGATCAGCGCAAACTCCGGAACGGCCTGACCGTTATGGCAGCCCGGTGGTCCATGGCATCTCTGGCAAAGAAGCATCCGCTAATCCGTTTTTATGTGGAGGCGGCGCTGCTGCGCAAGGAGATTCAGGACCCCGTAGCCGCCGCGCTGGCGGCCAAAGCCATCGGGATGAAGGTCAAAATGAAAGAGACGCCGAAAAAGCCCGGCGTTCCCCGGGCGGCATCAGGCCGGCTGCACTTTATGGACGAAACCATTTTTCTTCATTGACATGAAGACTCTGCACCGGCGGGGGGCTCCATGCCGCTGAGCCGGACCTGAAGGGAGTTCATCTCCACCCCAAGCTCACGGGTCACCACGGGACATTTGGCAAGGAAGAGAAACGCCATGGGCTCGCGATATTCATTCATGGTCTCGAAGTTTCCCTGTCCTTTGGCAATGATGAGGTCCGCCGTTTCAAACGCACGGCGGAATGCGTCGCTGCATTCCGAGAGGATCGTCCCGGGGATCCCGGAGGGGCCGCTGTCCACAAAATTCCAGCCATCCAGACCGCAGCCGGGGAGGTCCTCCGCCGTCACATCGTTGAACACCGCCCTACCCCGCACCCCCAGGGTGATCTTTTCCCGGTACGGGATCATGAAAACCCGGTCGAACACGGCCTCCCCGCAGTTGTCGAGGATATACAAAATTCCTTTGGCCGAATCCATTTTTTCCTGTAATTTCCGCACGGAAGCAAGGTCCAGATCTTTACGGAACGCCGACCGGACGACGTCAAGGGCTTTGCCGATATCCAGATCGGTGAAAATGCCGAAGTCAAGGATGTTCCCCGCCGCCGCCAGCCGGAGCCGGGACTCGAAACTTGCCCCGCAGTACTCCGGGATCTTCGGAAGCTCCGCCAGAAGCTCTTCCGCCAGCAGATTTGACCGTCGCTTTTCCTCACGGTAAAGATCGCCGCATCCGGTATATTTCTGCACGGTATCAAGGATCTTCCGGGCAAGGTACGGCGGCGGCATGGTGTAATCATTTTCCGCCAGAAGCCGGAACGCCTCCTGCAGAACGACCCGCCGCAATCTCTCATCGCAGGCGGCCCGTCTGACCGCATCCACGGCATTTCTGCCGAGGCAAGGCAGACATTCAATACAAGTATTCATGACCGGGGACCTTCCGGCCCCATGACCACAGGAAAAATCGCGATCCCTTTGGCAACATCCAGATATTCAAGACGTTTTTTCT
>DCGO01000024.1:8105-10982 GCA_002314605.1 Lentisphaeria bacterium UBA1776
CGGTTGTTTCAGACAGGGTGAAGCGGGGCTTAATGTAATCCTGTTTTCAAAAAAAAGCAAACCTTGAATCGCTGTCTTTCCTGCATATGCGCGTTGTATGACGCACAACTTGTCTATCCCGGGAATCAGGTCATTTGCAATATGCAAAAAAACGGTTCTTCGTCGGTTTGTGAAAAACGGGAGATAGCCGGAACCCCATATTAAGTAAAATAGCGTAAATTACCTACCCATATGGGGAACAGAGCCTTTCATAAAACGACGAAGAGGCATTTTTCCGGCATGATCGCCCAGCGCAACCGGGCGAACAGAATCTACCCGTGGCTGGAAGACATGGGCTGGGTCGAAGGGGTCGGCAATTTCCTTGCGGCGGTCTCCCGGCCGTTCAACCCCTATATCGTCTGGAAAATGAACCGGCTGAAATTTCCGGTCAATGCGTATGAAGTCTATTTTCTGGCCATGCTGACGTCGCTGGTCGTATATTGTGCGGTCTCGTTCCTGAACTGCCGGCGGCCCTTCAACCTGGACCGGATGCTTCACCGCGGCAGATATGCCATTGAAGGCGAAAAGAAGCTCAAATCGGCATGGACCTGGAAATCGGTCTGGGGAAAACTCATCGGGATCACGCTGGAATATTCCACCGGAGACAAGGTCATTGCCCGGGCCGTATTCATTTACTCCTTCATCTACAAATTCATGATCGCCTTTGTGCTGGTGGTCCTGCTGAATGTTGTTTCTCCATGGCCCCTCAAATGGTGGGGACACTACTTTCTTTTCACCAATCTGGTCATTCCCGGCATCGCGGCGGTCATCACCACGGTCTGGTTCAGCATCGGCTGCAGCATTGATCTCCGGCGGCTCTTCCGCGACCTCAAAAACAGAGTTTCCAATCCGCTGGACAACGGAATGGTCGATGGTCATGTATCCCTTGTCGAAAAGGCGCAGATAGAGGCCATTGAAAAAAATACGCAGAAATAAAGTGCTCGCATGAGCGGGCGCATCCTCTTCTGCAGGCATCAACTCAAGTGCCTGCGGAAGAAACGCTTCTGATACGGCCAGGACACGAGAAACGTGCAAAGATCCGCCGCCGGCTGGATGGCCGCCAGCCCCCAGAGCCCGAAAAAGATAGAAAGCCCCGCCGCGGGAAAAAAGAAAATCCCCTGCCGGCAGCTTGCCAGCACCGTGGCCCCCAGCCGGAACCCCAGTCCCTGGACCAGCTGGTTCACCAGTGTGGAATAAGCCAGAAAAGGCATGACCGCACAGAAGGCATACAGTGCGATCCGCCCGATCCGGACCACCTCAGAGTCCCGGCAGAACCAGCCCATGATCTCTCCGGCAAAAGGCGCGACACTCAGCGCTGCGGCAATCCCGATCAGCGTCCCGATCCGGCAGCTGAAGCGGAAACACTCCCGTACCCGCCGGAAATCCCCGGCACCGAAGTTATATCCCGCCGCCGGCTGCATCCCCTGCCCGATCCCGAGAATCACAAAACGCACCAGCATGTAGATCCGTGCGGCAATGGTCATGGCCGCCACCGCCGCATCGCCGTACCCGGAAGCAAGGACGTTCAGCACCGCCGTGGACACGCTGCCCAGTCCCTGACGGCAGATGGTGGGGAGCCCGGTGGAAAATATCAGCCAGTAATGTCCCGGCGACCGGCTGATCCACCGGAATTTCAGCAGAACAATGCTTTGTCCCCTGAAAAAAAAACTCAAGAGGATGAGGAAACTTGCCAGCTGGCTCAAAATCGTGGCAATGGCGGCGCCGCCGATCCCCATATCCAGCACAAATATGAAAAGCGGATCCAGCAGGACATTCAGGATCCCTCCGGAAGCGATCCCCCACATGGCGAAAAATGTTTCCCCCTGGGCCCGGAGAATGTTGTTGAGGACAAAGGTCCCGCACATCACCGGGGCGCCGAGAAGGATGTACCGGGTATAATCTTCCGCATAAACGAGGATCGTTTCCGTGGCTCCCAGTCCCCGAAGAAGGGGCGCAAGAACCAGTTCCCCGGACAGCAGCAGGATGCCCCCGACCAGAAAAGCGGCAAAAAGCGCACTGCTGCCGCATCGCCCGGCCGCTTCGTCGGCTTTTTCCCCCAGTCTGCGGCTGATGATGCTTCCCGCCCCCATGCCAATGCCGAACCCGAAAGCCTGAATGATGGACATCAACGAAAAGACCACCCCCACCGCTGCGGCGGCACTGGTATGGATCCGGGCCACGAACCAGGTGTCCGCCGTGTTGTAGATGACCGTGATAAGACTGCAGATCACGGTGGGCAGCGCCAGACGGGTAATGAGTCCGGGCACCGGATCATGGAGCATGGCCCGGTGCCGGGCGGCACTCTCCACCCCGGCAGTATGAGACAATGTAAAATCCTTCATCACCGACACTCGAATTCTTCCCGGGAAGCCGCCGGACCGGCCGGTCCGGACACTATCTCCCTGTGAAAACGGGAAACAATGTACCCTTTTTCCGGAAAAAGTCAAGCATTTGTGCCGGCACGGCAGGAAACAGCAACTTCCAACTACTGCAGCCGGATAACCCGGCACCACGCTTTTTTCAGTAGTTTCCTGCAAAAAAACTGCGGAGAACAAGCCGGACACCGCATTTTCAATGCCTCATGCGGAAAACGGTGAACGGAATCTTTTCATTCCGAAAAATCCCTTGAAATGGCAGCTCCCCTGCAGGAGCTGTTTCCCAGATGCGGCAAGATATTCTTTTCTGTTATTTTTTTGTTCTTTTTTTTCATTAAAAACCAATTGACTTTCCATGACTGTCAAGTATATTAACCGTATTCAGTGCGGCAGTCGGAAAGGGCTGTCGGCAATTCTGCAATTCAGGATCCACAGACAACAGAAAGGATTGATATGAAAATCG
>DCGO01000090.1:0-770 GCA_002314605.1 Lentisphaeria bacterium UBA1776
GTAGGGAACGATGCCGTCGCTTCCGCCCGGAGTGCCCGCCGCCTTTTTGTTTCCGATGATGGAATGGTAGGTCACGCCGGACTTCAAAGCTCCGTCCGCTGACCACTGGACAAACATTCCCCGGGGATTCAGGTTATCGAGGCCGGTGACGAAGACACCACCCGACCACCACATCTTTTTGTCTGGACTCAACACTTTAATAACCCGTTTGAAATCATCAATCCTTTCCATGATTGCCTTCGGAAGACGGATCAGCCGGATCCCGAGTCTGGCAAGCCCCTTGGTTGCCATGACAGCCCCCCGATGCGGCACCGCCATAAAGACCGCGCGCCGCACGAAGGGCAACGATGGAATGACGGTGAAATCCTCCATCAACTTCCGATCCCCCGGCTCCAGCCGCTGAATGAGCGTATCCCAGCTTTCCCTGGTGATGTACTCTGCGACACGATGGGGATTCTCCTGTAACAGCAGTCTGGTGAGCATGCCGCCCATGCTGTGGCCCACGAGGACCATCTTCTCGAAATTCCGGGTGGCCTCGGGAGAGGTGCAATACTCCTTCTGGGCCTTCAGCAGAGTCTGCTGGAGGTGTTTCCCGGAATACAACAGCGGCACCCCCGTGGAATAATAGTAGAACCAGAACTGATACTTCTGACGGATCAGCGGATCATATTTCAGGATGTTGATCATCTGCCCCCAAGTCTCCGGACTGGACATCAACCCGTGGATAAAGACCACCGGGATCTTCTCCGGATGATAGGGCTCCACCATGT
>DCGO01000090.1:845-3865 GCA_002314605.1 Lentisphaeria bacterium UBA1776
GCCCCGCCATGAAGCAGGCAAGCGGCGCAGTGAAATCCGAGGCCAGAGTCCAGCGGTCCGCACAGGTCTCCCCTTCCCGGCCGAGGAAGGTCTCCTGAATGGTGGTGTCCTGATAGCAGGGGAAGAGCGCGTAGTGGTTTTCCGTCAGTTCTTTGACCTGAATGAGCAGGGTCACCGGGATCGTCAAACCGGGAGGCGTCCGCAGGGACCTGCTCAACTTCACGGGAGCGACTTTCGCCACCAGCGGGACCCCTGCCCCGGAGTGCCGGTTGATCAGCCGGAGCGCCTTGACGGAATAATCGGAGCACAGTGAGAAATCCGAAATCGCACTCCGCGGGACGGACAGCCGGAAAGAGGGCTTTTCAAAAGTGAATTCAGTCCCGTCGATCCCCCGCAGAATGAAGGTATTGCTGTCCAGCAGGCCCTTCTTCTTCAGGCAACTGAAGATCCCGGCGATGGATTCGTTGAATATCTGCAGTTCCTGCAACAGCAGATAATTTTCCGTTGTATTTCCTTCCGCCTGCTGCGGCATGGAGTTCCGCACACAAAAGGCGCGGTGACAATACCGGAACGCGGAAAGATGATATTTGATCTGTTTTTCGCCCTTGGTCCTCGCCGCGAAAAAACGGCAGAGATCGGCGGCGATCAGCAGATAGGAAGGATCCCGCGAAATGCGGTACGTCTCATTGAGCGTCTCCAGAATGTGAAGCGGATTCTTGCGCAGATAGCGGAGCAGCAAATTGCCCCGGAGAAAATTTTCGCTCAGCAGAGACAATCCGCTGGCGCCGAACTGTTCATATTTGTAGTACTCACGCTGCTGCGAGCGGGAATTCTTCCCCACGGTGACTTCGCGGCTGTTGAAAGGACGGAACAGCGCCATGAAGACCGCATTGAAAGCCTTCCTGAACCAATGGATGAGGGGCCGTTTCCGTTCATCGACAGAAAAATCTTCATCGTCCGAATACATTGATTACCTCCAAGAACAGTCTTACATGGGAAGCTGCTTCAGCCACTCCTCCGCGATCAGGAAATGGCCCGCCGCAGTGAGATGGATCCCGTCCCAGCACCAATATCCCGTCGGCGCGTTCCGGAATGCCTGCTTCAGCACGCCGTCGCAATCCACGAGCCGCGCCGAAAAATCTCCGGCGACACGGCGGACCGCATCGCGGAGTTCCTCGATGTCGTGGACCCGTTCGTCCGCATTCTTCTGAGTCAAGGCACGGATCTTCCGGGTGAAATCCTGCTGTTTCCGGTCTCCGGCAGAATGAAACCGTTCATCAATATCGTTCCCGTCCAGCTTGTAGTAAAAAGGCAGACCGAGCACAATCTCCAACTTCGGGTTCTGCTTTCGGGAGAGCGTCAGCATTTTACGGACGTTCTTCTCGTAGGCGGCGACGTCGGTGGGGACTCCGGCATGAGCGCAGTCATTGACTCCCACCATCAGAGAAAGCACGTCAGGATCGATATCCAGCGCATCCTCCTGCCAGCGGGCAAGCACCTGCGCCGAACCGTTGCCGGAAACGCCGCGGTTGTAAAAATGCGGCTTCTCCTGCGGATACTGTGCCATGAGCCGGGACGCGATGGTGAAAACGTATCCGTGCCCGAGGATGTGATTGGGATCACCGTCCTCCCCGCGGCCTCCGTTGGTGATGGAATCACCCTGAAAAAGGTACTTTTGATCCTGTTTCATACCGATATGCCCCATTGTAGAAAATTGCCGACCACATAATTTAGCTTCTGTCCCGGAAAATACAAGTAAAAAAATTGGAAAATGCACCATGCCTTCCACGCCCTCCCTGCGTCCTTGATTTTTCCCCGCGCGGCGCTATATTTTCCCGCAGGCAAAACAGAAGTACCCGGAACGAGGAGCGATCCCGACAATGCCCAACAACAAGCGCACGATACCGAGACTGATGCAGTTGATCTCCATGTTGAAGGCGGAGGAGTATCCCAATCATCCCCGGCTGGAGGAAGCCATGCGGCACCGGGACATCGCGGGAGCCTATTCCATCACCCAGAAAACGATCCAGCGGGACGTGGCTTTTCTGAAGGAGGAGTTCAATGCGCCGATCGCTTACGACTCCAGCAAGCGGGGATATTACCTCACCGATCCCAAATGGGAGATCACCCTGCCCGGCCTCTCCGACGGCAAACTCAAAACGGCGCTTCTTGCCGCCCGCATCGCCGAAAAACTGATGCCGGACCCCATGGAAAAAGAGATCGGAGAAGTCCTCCTCGCCATTCAGCAGGCACACCGACGGGCGGAGGTATCTTCCCGCACGCTGCTTTCTCTGGTCGCGACCGGCTCCAAAGTGCCCATTGTGCCGGAGATCTTTCAGACCGTCTTTGACGCGTGGGAAAAACGGACCGTGATCCGAATCGACTACCTGCGGGCGCAGGATGGGCAGATGCTCGATCTGACATTCGAACCCCACGTGCTGGTGTTCTTCGACAGCATCTGGTACCTGAAAGGCGTGGTCAGAAAATGCGACCGTGCCACCGGCTCCACAGAAAACGACGTGGTGACGCTGGCGGTCCACCGCATCCGTTCGATCGAGCCCCTGCAGGAGAGTTTTCTGCGGGACGAAAAACTGGTGGAGGCTTGCAACCGCGGCGAAGTCTTTCATTTCCCCCAAGCCCGGAACATCACCCTGCGGCTTCGCGGGAAGGGAGCGGTCTACGGGCCGGAAATGTTTCCCGGGACGCTGGAACCTCCGGAGGATGACGATAGCCGGCTTCTGCACGTTCCGGAAGCGGAGGAGTGGCGTCTGCTGCGCTTCACGGCCGATTGGCCCGGAGAAGTGGAGATCGTCTCTCCGCCGGAACTCCGCAGGAAGGCCGCCGATGCGGGGACCGAACTGCTCCGTCTGCACCGCATTTGAAGAAATGCCGGGCGGTTCAGGCATTGACGGACGCCTTCATTTTTTCATTGCTTACAGTACATGATTTATGGCATTTTCAGCGTAATTTCAGCGTAAAATCTTGAAAAAAGGGTAAAAAATGGTGGATCCGCCCGGACT
>DCGO01000090.1:3947-20056 GCA_002314605.1 Lentisphaeria bacterium UBA1776
TCTAACCGACTGAGCTACGGATCCAAACATTGTTTCTTACTATACTGCGCTTTTGCTCGCCGCGCAAGCCGATTTCCGCTTTCCTCCCTTTTATTTCTCTTCTTCCCCTCGCGGAAAAAGAACAGAACAACGACTTGAAACGGGCGGGGCGGGCCATCCCTGCCTCATCCTCTACTTCTGAGGCTGCGCGTAGGCCCAATCAATCAGTTTGCGGCAAAAACGATCGCGATCCTTGGCAACCCGGCAACCGGTAACGCAACCAATGACCCGACGACCATCCCGAAGGACGCTGAAGGTCAGGCAGAAGCCGGCTTTGCTGAAAAAACCGGTCTTCATGCCATCCACTCCGGGCCAGCGGGGATTCACCAGTTTGTTGGTGGTGATTAAATCGGTCTTGCCGCCACGAATGCTGCTGCGCTGGGTGCCGAGCCACTCCATCACCTGAGGATACTCCAGCAGGCGCTCTCCCAGCAAAACCATTTCTCCGGCTGTACTGAAGGAGTTGCCCCTCTTGGCGTCCGGCAGGCCGCAGGCATTGACGAAACGGGTGTGTTTCAAACCAAGTTCCTGCGCTCTGGCATTCATCCGGTTCACGAAGTTATCCAGGGTGCCGCCAAAATAAATGGCGATCATTGTGGAAGCATCGTTGGCGCTTTTGATGGCGGCGGCCTTCATCAGGTCGCTGAGCGGCAAAGTCTCCCGGGGATCGAGCCAGACTACGCCGGTACGGGGAATCTTCAGGACCTCGCGGGAAACGGGGACCATGGTATCGAAGTTCACGTCAGGACGCTTTTCCATCTCCTCCATGGCCACCAGCAGGGTCATCATCTTGACCATGCTGGCGATCTTCACCGGCTGATTGGAATTCTTCTCCCAGAGGACCCGGCGGGAATCCATATCCACGATGATCCCGGTGGCAACGGCGGCACTGCCGGGACACTCCTTGATGGAGAGATCCCCATGCCGCGACTTGGAGAAGTCCAAAGGCGCACCGAACGCAGGCGACGTGCTAACCTTGCGGAAACGGAACTCCGGCTTGGGGGGGAGTTTCTCCGCCTTCTGGGCAACGGTCTCCTTGCCCGACTCCGCGACAGTTTTCTTATCCTCGCCGGCGCCGAATTTCCACCCGTTGTTTTTCGCCACGATGAAGAACACGACGCCCGCCGTAATCACGGTGACGACCATCAGGATGAGCAGAAAGCGCATCCGAGCTTCTCTGACTTCGTTCATAATATCCTTCTTATTTTTTCGCGGGATCAGGCCAAACTCCGCAGAGCACGGCCCGATTCATGGCGCATACCAAAGCGGCGATTGCCGCACGATTGATGTTGGAATGTTCTCCGGCGCCGTAGATCAGCTGGTCGGAATCCGGATGGAGCCGCAAGCCGACAAACGCCATGGCGCGGGCATCCGCATCACTCCCGAGGGAGCGTTCGGTGAAGTCCTCCAACTTGAAGAACGGCATCCTGCCGGAATTCTTCAGCGCGTGGACCACTGCAGAGAGCGGTCCGTTCCCCTGCCCAACCAGTTCCACGGCCTCGCCGCCGATGCTCCAGGTAAAACAAGAACCGGAGCGATCCTCCCGGGATGAACGCGTATAGTCATCCATGGCATAGACGCCGGGGACGTTGACAAACTCCTTGTAGAAAATCTCCCGCAGCTTGGCGGAATCGATCTCGCCGCCGTTGGTATCAATATACCGCTGGACTGCGGCGCCGATCTCGGGATGCATGCTCTTGGGCGGATAGATGCCGAACTCCTTCTCCAGCACGAACACCACGCCACCCTTGCCGGACTGGCTGTTGATGCGGATGAGCCGTTCATATTCCCGGCCGACGTCCGCGGGATCAATGTGCAGATAGGGGACTTTCCAACCCTGATCGAAGTAATCACTGATCTCCTTCCGCCGCTCAAGGCCCTTGCGGATGGCGTCCTGATGAGAACCGGAGAACGCGGTGAAAACCAGTGCTCCCGCATAGGGATGCCGGGGATGCACTTCAATGCCGGAGTTCCGCTCCACGATCCGGACGATTTCCGGCATGTGACGGAAATCCAGACCGGTGGCGACGCCGCGGCTGTGCATATTGAGGGCGAGCACTGAAATATCCAGGTTGCCGGTACGCTCTCCGTGACCGAAGATCGTGCCTTCCACCCGGGTGGCGCCGGCAAGCAGCGCCATCTCCGTGGCGGCCACGGCGCATCCCTGATCGTTATGGGAGTGCAGACTGATCCGGGTCTGATCCAAATAGGGATACTGCCGGCAGAAAAGCTCGATCATGTCCGCATACTGGTTGGGCGGACGCCGCTCGACCGTGGCGGGCAGGTTCAAAACGTAGGTATCGGGAGTGGAAGGTCCCCACGTCTCCTTGACCGCATTGGAGAGATCCACCACGAAGTTCAGATCGCTGTCAGTGAACTCCTCCGGCGAGAACTCGTAGGAGATCTGATCCTCCATGCCGGCCCGGGCGATGGCATCCTTGACCATCCTGGTGCCGTCAATGGCCATCTGCATCACCTGCTCCCGGGTGTCGCCGAAAACAAATTTGCCATGGAGGGCGGAACTCGCCACGTAGCAGTGGGCGATCGCCTTGCCCTTCAGGCCCTTGAGGGATTCGATGGTGCGGTCGATCAAGTGCTTTCTCGCCTGCGTCAGGACGGAGATCCGAACGTCGTCCGGGATCAGGTCCTTTTCGATGAGCATACGGACAAAGTTGAAATCATCCTCGGACGCAGAGGGGAAAGAGACTTCGATCTCCTTGAAACCGATGCCGAGGAGCATCTTGAAATACTCCAGCTTCTGCGTTGGATTCATGGGTTCTGGCAAGGCCTGATTGCCGTCCCGGAGGTCAACGGACGCCCACACGGGAGGCTTGGTAATCATGCGATCCGGCCACTGCCGGTTTTGGATCGCGATCGGTTCTGGATAACGGTATTTCGGTCTGGTACTCATCTTCGTTTTACCTTGGAAACAATGGGACTTCTGAAAAATTCTGATTACGGATTCGGCGCTCCCGCTCCCGCATCTGCGGAAATTCCCGTGACCGCGCAGCTGATCGGTTGACGATCGCCGCCGGATGGCAAGTTTCTGCCACTTACGCGGTCACGCACCGCAGTCGAAGGCAGAAAAATCCGAGCGCCCGCGACAAAATCTGCTCACGCAGTCGCGCACCCCAGGCAGCCAGAATTTTTTCGAGTCTTTTCATTCTTTTCCTTCAAGAGATAGATATTAGATAAAATAACCCTTTTCTGCATATTTTGCAAGTTAAAACGGTAAAAAGGTGCGATTTTCATGCAGAGATACCGGGAAACGGTGAAGTTTGCACAGTCTGTCACTCCGGCGCCGCCACGATCGACGGCAATGAAGATACGCCGTTTGCTTCGCGACCCGGAACCTCAAGACACAAAAAGGCCCAGTCTTGCGACCGGGCCTTTTCTCTCAAGATTTCGGAAGAGGATTACTTCGCCTTTTCCCAAATCGCCTTGCTGACGATGGCAGTCAGGCTGCGGCCGTCAGAGGTCTTGCCCTTCAGAGCATAACTGGTGCGCTCGCCGTTCTTGAAGGTGACGCGATCGATGACCTTGGCAGTGACCTTCTTCTTCATCTTGACGTCGTAGAACATGTGATCCATTTTTCCATCTCCTATGGGTTGTTGGGGGGTGATCTTACCCGCTGGGAAATACAATACTCACTCTTTTTTCATTATGCAAGTGCAAAAATCATTTTTTTTAATATTTTTTTGATTTTTTTTAGAAAAAACATCATTTCCGCAGAAAAAAGCCCTTTTCAGAGCCATTTTCGCCATAAAAAAGAAAATCAATGAAAAAGGACGGAAAAACGGTGCTCCCGCAGGGCGGCAAACACCGCTCCGATGCGCACAGGAAGATCGTCCGCGATCAAACCGGAAGTCCATCCCTGTCCCGCCGCACCATGAAGAAATACGCCTAACTGCGCCGCGGCATACGGCTCCATGCCGGAGGCCAACAGCGCCCCGATGGTTCCGGAAAGCACGTCACCGCTTCCCGCGGTGGCCAATGCCGGGCCGCCGGAACCGTTGCGGCTCCAGCGCCCATCGGAAGCCGCCACGATAGTTCCCGGCCCCTTCAGGACGGTCACAGCGTTCAAACACAGGGCAAGTTCCTGCGCCAATGCCTCCCTGGAAAGTTTTTCCGGGAGACCGAAAGCCGCAGCCAGACGGGCAGCCTCGCCGGGATGAGGCGTGATGACGACGCCGGAGCGTTTCACCCAGCGCTCCGGCTCTGCCGCCGCCCGGTTCAGCGCGTCTGCATCCAGAAGGACCGGTCCGGGAAAAGCCAGCGCATCCGTCAGCAGTTCCCCCGAGACGTGACCCCAGCCGGGACCAGCGACCAAAGCATCACTTGACGCGCACTCCTCGTTCAAACGGGCAAACGTGTCGGGAGGAAGCCCACCCTCCTCCGTTGCCGGAAGTTCACGCAGGATCAGCGCCATGGGCAGTCCGGAGCGGGGAGCCGCCGTCGCCAAACGCACCATGCCGGCCCCCGCCCGCAAAGCTGCCATGGAGGCAAGTCCGGCGGCGCCAGAGTAACTCCGGCCCCCCGCCACGATCAAGAGAGAGCCGCGGCGGTTCTTGTAGGTATCGAAGGCGAGCGGAAGACAAACCTTCGCCGCGTCCAGTTCCGTATAGAGTTCCACGCTGTCCGGATCCGGTCCGGAGGGGATCGTCAGGCCGATGGGCTCCACGGCAAGTTCGCCGCAGCGCCGGGGCCCCTCCCCCTTCACCAGTCCGTGCTTGACCGCTCCGAAGGTGATGGTCATCGCGGCTTGGACCGCACCATCCGGGGAGACCGCCCCGGAATCCGCCAGCAGACCGCTGGGGAGGTCCAGCGCCGCCACCGGACAGCCGGACGCATTCACCGCGGCAATGGCCGAACGATACGGCTCCCGCAGAGGACGTCCGTCGTAACCGATCCCGAGCAGACCGTCGATGATCACGTCGCCGGGGAGAAAATCCTCCGGGGAGAAATGTTCTTTTTCAAGGAATGGGACCGTCTGCGGAAGGTCTGCCGCCGCCTGCGCAGCCTCTCCTGCAAAGGCATTCCGAGCCCGGCAACCGTAAACCACCACCGGCAACTTCAAAAGTGCGGCAACGACAAGAGCATCGCCGCCATTGTTGCCGCCGCCTGCGAGGACCACGGCACGGGAACAAGTCCCGAAGCGGGATGAGATGCGCCGCGCGGCGCCCTCCCCGGCCCGGCGCATGAGCATATAACCATCGGAGCCGGAACGGATGGCTTCCGCTTCCATGGAACGCATGACTGCTACGGAAACGGTTCGCATCGCAGTTTACTCCTTGACGGGACTTTTGCGGAAGAGATTGGAGAGAAGAAAAATGCCGACGCCGCAACAGATCGCAATGTCGGCGACGTTGAACACCGGATAGTGCCAGACGTTATGATAGTGGACGTCGATGAAGTCCACCACCGCACCGCGCCAAAGCCGGTCGATGGAATTGCCGAAGACACCGCCGAGGATCACTCCGAGGGCGATGAAACGCTCGGGACATCCTTCAGTGAGAGAACGAAAGAAACGGATAATCCCGCTGACCACAAGCAAGGCGGCCAACAACAGGATCCAGCCGTAGCCGGAGAGGATGCTCCACGCCGCGCCCCGGTTGCGGACGCTGGTCCAGGAGAGAATGCCGGGAATCACCGGCCAGCTCTCGCCGATCAGAAATCCGCGTTCCACCCAAAGCTTCACCGCCTGATCCGCAAGGACCGTGAGCACGGCAGCCCAAAAGGTCCACCAGATGATCCGGCGTTCCTCTGCGGAATGTGGCTGGATGCGGGACATCAGCGATGCATTTCCTTCTCGTGGCGTTCCTTGCACTTGACGCAAAACACCGCATAGGGACGGACCGCGAGACGGCCTTCGGAGATCATTTCGCCGCAATCCTGACAGCGGCCGTACTCGCCTGCGGCCAAACGCTTGACCGCATCCTCGATCAGCGTGAGGACGTCACCCTCCTCGGTGAGCATGCGAAGTTCCATTTCATGCCGGGAGTTGTCGAAAGAGACGTCGGCCATGTGGGTCGTGGCGCCCCGCTTGTCGGCGTTGCTGCAATCGAGGGCATCTTCCGCGTGATTGCGCATCCGGCCCATGACGGCATCCCGCGCCTGCATCAAAGCTTTGTAGTATTCCAGATCTTTCCCGGTAAATTTAGGAACAGATGTTTTTTTCGCCATGGTGCACCAGCCTTTTTCATTGTAGATTGGATCCTGTCATCTTCTAATATAACAGCCCGGCAATCATTTTTCAACATGAAAACAGGATGGAGAACAGGTTTTTTCGTCCTTTTTCGGGAAGCGGAAAAACCTTGCGGCAGAAGGAATTCTACACCGAGAAGCGGACGTGGATCACGTCGCCGTCCTGAACCACGTATTCCTTGCCTTCGATGCGGAGTTTTCCCGCAAGCTGAGCCTGATTCCAACCGCCGCAACTGACCATGTCATCGTAGGAAACGGTCTCCATGCGGATGAATCCCCGGCACATATCGGTATGGATCTTTCCGGCAGCCTCCGGAGCCAACGCGCCCTTGACCACAGTCCACGCCCGGGACTCCATGGGGCCGGCGGTGAAGAAGGTGATGTAATCCAAAAGCCGGTAACCGGTCCGGACGACCTTATCCAAGCCGGATTCCGTGATTCCCAACTCCTCCATGAACATGGCCGCCTCGTCCGCAGAGAGTTTCCCGAGTTCATCCTCGATCTTTGCGCTGACCGGGACCACCTCCATGCGATGCTGTGCGGCGTAGTCAATCAACTGCACGGCCAGCGGGTCCTTGTCGAAATTCACCAACTGGTCTTCGCTGACGTTGGCACAGACGAAGGCGGGCTTGCCGGTGAGCATGCCGAGGGATTCCACCAGCGCGACGACTTTGGAATCGTCATGGTCGTATTCCGGGCGGCGGCCCTCCTCCAACTGCTTCATCAGATCGCAGATGGTGTTGTACTCCAGTTTGAGGTCGGGATCGTTGGAACGGGCCAGTTTATAGGCTTTGTCCCGTTTCTTTTCCAGCATCTCAAGATCAGAGAGCATCAGTTCCGTTGAGATCACCTCCAGATCCCCCACCGGGTCGCATTTGCCGTTCACGTGGACCACGTCGCTATCCGGGAAGAGCCGCACCACGTGGGCCACGGCATCCACGTTCCGGATGTGGCCGAGAAACTGATTGCCCAATCCCTGCCCCTGACTGGCCCCCTTGACCAAACCGGCGATGTCGATGAACTTCAGCGAGGAAGGAACGATCCGTCCCGAGTGTTCCAGATCGGAGAGCACCTGAAGCCGGGCATCGGGGACCGGGACGATCCCGGTATTGGGTTCAATGGTGCAGAAGGGAAAGTTGGCCGCCTCCGCACCGCCGTGGCAGAGCGCATTGAAAAGGGTGGACTTACCCACGTTGGGGAGTCCCACAAAGCCGCAGGAAAAACTCATGATCGCAAATCTCCGGTTTCTCGGTTCAGGGGATCGGACGCACCTCTTTGCCGCCTTGCGGCCGGGGTCGGCGTCCGCTCCCGTCAGGTTGACAATATGAAAAGACCACGACGATCTCCCGCCGCGGTCTTTTGTTCAGAAGCAGACAACTGGATGTTATCGGGTGCTGACCATGTTATCCCGGTCATACACGAAATTGTTCCAGTCGTGGCCCACGTCCACCACCCACGCGGGGCGCATGATCGGACCATATCCCCAACCGAAGTCATCCTCGCTCTCGGGGCATCCCGGCAGCGGGCAGGGGAAAGTGGCGATTTCGACCACGCCGACGACCTCGCGGGCGATGCACAGCGCGATACCGCGGAACGTGCCGTAGGTCAGTCCGGCGATGCCACCCTGATCCTGCTGAACGTCCCACCAAGCGATAGGAATCTCAAGAGCGCCGAAAGCCGCATTGGCGATACCGCGGCCGAGCTTCTCAACGGGGAGCATGACCCAGCAGTCGCCGTCGGCAGCCTTTGCCTCCATGCAGGAGAAAGACAGAGCCGCACAAACCGCCGCAAACAAAAGAGTTCTTCCAAGTTTCATCGTGAGTTCCTAACTGTTAGATGAATGTTGTGAATCAGTGATACTGACGCAATATAATCTGCTTTTTTGACAAATGCAAGAGTTTTTTCAAAAAAAGCACATTTTTTCGTGTTTTTTCTCATAAAATCGAAAAAAAGCATTCATTTCCCATTTTGAGATGCTGCAATGCCCGGTCTGACGGCGCTCCACAGGGGGAAATATGCCACTTTCACCGCCAGTGCGATGGCAGCGAAGATCACGGCGGCGAGCCATACCCATTCCCGGGCCGACGGTTTCCGAAAACGTCCCATGCCAGACCTCACAGTTCCAACATCCGCCGGATGGCATCCGCGGCGGGAGTCTGAAGTTCCCGTGCAAGTTCCACCGGGGTCTGACCTGTCTTCAGCGCTTCGAGCACCATGGGGAGGGTCAGTTTCTTCATGTCGCGGCAGATCAGTTCCGGCTCCAGCGCGTGGAACCGCTTGCCCGGATTTTCTCTGCCCAGCCGATGCAGGATCCCGCTCTCGGTGCCGATGATGAACTCCTCTGCGGCGGACTCCTGCACAAACTTCAGCATGCCTGCGGTACTCATGGCAGCATCGGCGAGCGCCACCACCTCCGGACGGCACTCCAGATGCACCAGCAGCGGTGCTCCGGGGTGGGCGGTCCGGGCGCGCTTCACCATCTCCGGCGTCACCTGATCGTGGATCGGACAGCATCCATCCCAGAGGATCATGGGACGGCCCAGTTTTTTCATCAGGTTTGCACCGAGGTTCCGATCCGGCAGGAAAACGATTTCTTTCCCCGGCGGGATGGAGGCCACCACCCGCTCCGCGTTGCCGCTGGTACAGCAGATGTCCACCTGCGCCTTGACTTCGGCGGTGCTGTTCACGTAGGCCACGAATACTGCATCAGGATGCTTCTCCCGCATAGCCCGGACCGCAGGGGCCGAAGCCATCCGCGCCATGGGACAATCCGCATCCGGCGCAGGAAGCACCACGAGGGCGTCGGGAGAGAGCAGTTTTCCCGTCTCCCCCATGAAGCGGACACCGCAGAAAACGATCCGGTCCGCCTTGAGTTTTGCGGCGCGGATACTCAACTCCAGAGAGTCCCCCACGAAATCCGCCACGTCCTGAATCTCCCCCGCCACGTAGTTGTGGGCGAGGATCACCGCATTCTTTTCCGCCTTCAGTCGGCGGATCTCCGCCATTATCCGGTCAGTATCACTCATTTTCAGCCTCCTTCGGGGATTGTTCCGTCTTTGCCAAGGTCTCGGCCAGCCGGAGAAATTCATCGACAGTCACCCGGTCCGGTCTGATCTCCGGCGCAAGTTCCACGGCCGCCATGGCGGAGAGGACCCGCGCCTTGCCGTAACTTGCGCCCAGCACCTTGCCCATCTGCTTGCGCCGCTGGGCGAAAGCGGTCCGGACCACGCCGGGCACCCATTTCAAAGCGAGGGGCGAGGCCGGCTTCTCCTTCAGGATGAACTCCGCCACCGCCGACTCCACCTCCGGTTCCGGGTAGAAAACGGTAGGCGGCACGATCTTCGCCACCTTTACTTCGTAGCGCACCTGCACCCGCACCGACAAAGCACCGTACGCCTTGGTGCCGCACTCCGCCGCCAGCCGCTCCGCCATCTCGCGCTGAAGCATGAACACCATGCTCCGGGGCGGATTGGCGAGTTCCAGCATGCGGGCGATGAAGACTGAACTGATGGAATAGGGCAGGTTCGCGATGGCCCGGTACTCCGTCCCCTCCGGAAAGAGGGAGGCGTAATCCACCTTGCAGGCATCCTTTTCCACCAGTTTCAGAGCGGAATTCTCCCCGTAGGTCCGGCGCAGATAGTCGGCGATCCGGTGGTCGTATTCCACCGCGGTCACGGCGGCTCCCGCGGTCAGCAGCCGGGAGGTCAGCGCGCCGAATCCGGGGCCGACCTCCAGCACCGGCTTTCCCGGTTCCGGGGCGCCGCGCCGCACGATCCAATCCAGCAAATTGGCATCCAGCAGGAAGTTCTGCCCCAAGCCGCGTCCGGGGCGCATTCCCATGGATTCCAAATTCTTCAGAAGTTCTTTCTTGTTCATCCTCGGCTGGCTCCTCCGGATCAATGGTGATGTCCGCCGCAGCCGCAACCGCAACCGCAGGTATGACCTCCGGCGGCGGGACATTCATCCCGCATGGCACAGGACGCGGGTCCGGCGCTTCTGATGGCGCCGATGCGGTTCAACTGGCGCTCCAGTTTTTCCGAACCGCAACCCGGACAGGCGGCCTTGGCGTCGGAGTGGGAAAGGAAGAGTTCAAACTCCTTCCCGCATTCGGAACAGTGATAACGAAAGATCGGCATGATTTCCTCTTTTCTTTCTGCGAATCTTCTCAATGGTCAATTTTCCGCGGACCCTACCGGAATCCGGTCCGATCGACGATCAGTACGGGCGTCTTACGGACCCGGCGGCGCTCCAGCCGCACGGCAAACACGTTGCCCCGCTCGTCCACCTGAAGCAGAGCGGGGACCTTCTCCTGCATGGCAAAGGTCCGGAAGGTCCGGTTGCGGCTTGCCGGCCGCTCCTTCCCCGGGCGGACCTCTTTTTCCTGCTCCAGCGCAGGCAACGCGAAGGGATACAGCACCTCCTGCCGCCGGTCGCCGAAGATCAGTTTCCCGTTCTCCGGGAAGACCCAGCCGGGAGCCGCGTCGGACTCCCGCAGAACGGTGAACTTCCCCTGACGGAGGATCCCACCCCTGCCATCCTCCGTCACCACGGCGAAACCGGCATCCGTCCCCGGCATCGGCTGGCTCCACACCGGGCGGCATCCGGGGGGGACCTTCAGGGCCCCGGTCAGAACGACCGTTCCATCCCGGAGCGAACAGATTGCGCAATCCCCCCGTCCGAAGGCGAGCAGGTCTGCACCCCGCACCGTGAGTGCGGGAGCGGCAAAACCGCAGGAGATGCGTTCCGGCGGATCCTGAAGCGCGTTCTGGGCGTACCGGAGCAACGTTCCATCCTTTGCGGAAGCGACCCAAAGATCGCCGTCCAGGGGAAGAATATCCCCCGCCGCCACCGGCAGAACCTGCGAGCGGGCGACCTCCGCCCCCTGCATCAGATCGTAAATGAGCAGAAAGGCCGCCAGTCCCGCCTCCCGGCCGTTTTCCGCAAGAGCCCAAATCTTCCCTTCCGCTCCGGGGAGAAAACCGATCCGCAGCAATCGGAGTTCCTCAACGGTCTGTGCGCCAAGAAGTCCTTTTTCGGGAGAGACCAGCACCAGACGCGTGGAGTTCAGTTTTCCGGCGCCGCCGATGCGCTCCGCCATGCAGAACAGGCTTCCGTCTGGAGAGAGCGCCGCATCCATCAAATCCGCGCCCCCCATGGGACCGCCGGACGGCGAAGGAGTCCAGCGGAAGATCCGCTGCCGGTCCAGTTTCTCCGCGATGCCGGAGAGGTTTATCGCGGACTTCCGGGTGTCCGGGCCCAGTTCCGTAAAACTTCCGGTGGGGATCACAGACGTCCGGACCTCCGCCTCGCCCCCGTAGATCAGAGGAGCCGCAGGAACCGCGGACAATGAGGTGCAGATCACGCAGAGCCCCAGCAACAGTATCGCAAGTTTCAATGGAACATCTCTCATTTTCGGATTGCACTCCCGTCGATGCAGTGTTATATTTACTGATAGAATATACATCCCGGGAGGCAGATTGTAAAATGACTGCGCGAAAAAATTTTCTGGATCGCTATCTGGAACGCTTCGATTCTCTGGACTCCAACAGCCGTCAGAGCTATATTCTCCGGCTGGCGAGGGAGCGGGGATTCTTCGAGACCGTCTTCAATGCGGTGGATGAGGGCATCCTCGTCATCGACCGCAACTTCAAACTGCGGTACTTCAACCGGGCGGCGCGGGACCTGCTGGCTCTGCCGGAAGACTGGAGCGAACTCACCATCTCCAAGATCATGCCGGGGATCGACTGGCGGCGCATCCTGCAGGCCGATGAGGAGGCATGGAGCCGGGTGGCCCGGCAGGAGATGGAACTTCTGTATCCGGAACACCGTTTCGTGCAGTTCTATCTGGTCCCGCTCCCCGAGGATACCGACCTTGCCGCCATCATGCTCAGGGACGTGACCGAAACCCGCAGCCGCACCATGGACGAGATGGAGTCCCAGACCGGGAAGGCCGTCTCTCTGCTGGCCGCCGGAGTCGCCCACGAGATCGGAAATCCCCTCAACAGCCTCTATCTGAATCTTCAGATCCTGGAGCAGGACCTGAAGGATTCCCCCTTCTCCGACGCCGCGGAAATGATCGGCGTCTGCAAGAGCGAAGTGGAGCGTCTCGACAGCATCATCCACGGATTTCTCACCGCCGTCCGGCCGGGCAAAGGCGCGTTCCTGCCGGTGGATCCCCGCCAGCTGATCGTGGAAACGCTGAACTTCATGCGCCCGGAAATCGAAGCACGGCACGTGGACGTCAAGTGCAGTTGGGCCGAACATCTGCCCCAGATCTCCGGCGACGCCTCCCAGTTGAAACAGGCCTTCTATAACCTGATCCGAAACGCAGTGCAGGCCATGACCAACGGCGGCACCCTGAATATCTACGGATATCTGCAGGACGACTTCTGGATCATGGAGTTCGCGGACTCCGGCCACGGCGTGAAACCGGAGGAGATCAGCGTCATGTTCAACGCCTTCAAGACTACCCGTTCCGGCGGAAACGGCATCGGTACCATGATCATCGAACGGGTCTGCCGGGAACACGGCGCCCAGTTCGGACTGGTTTCCTCCCCCGGACGCGGGACCGTCTTTCAGGTCAAGTTTCCTCTGGGCGGCAACCGGGTCCGGCTCATCCCGGAAAAGATCAACGGCTGACCCCGTTCCTCCCGAAAAAGAAAAAACGCACCGGACGATTCCGTCCCGATGCGTTTTTCTTTTTTATACCCCTTTAGGTCAAAAAACTACCGGCTATACCGGTATGTTCCAGAAAATCTTTAGATAAAAGAACAAAAAAACTCTTGATGCGTTACATTATGTCAGACCTGCCAGTCAGACATAAGAAACAACCAAGAGGTAAACAATGACAAATTCACCGAACGATAGTTTATCACACACAACGTGGAATTGCAAGTATCATATAGTATTTGCGCCAAAATTTCGTTACCAAGCGGTCTATGGCAAGATTAAGGTGGACATTGGTCGAATTTTACGCACGCTGTGCGAGCAAAAGAAAGTGGAGATAGTGGAAGCAGAGCCTTGTCCCGATCATATCCACATGCTTGTGAGTATTCCACCGCATTTGAGTGTGTCGCAGTTCGTTGGGTATTTGAAAGGAAAAAATTCCCTGATGATCTTTGATCGGCATGCGAATTTGAAATACAAGTATGGGAATCGGCATTTTTGGTGCCGTGGCTATTACGTCAACACGGTGGGAGCCAACAAAAAAGCAATAACGAAGTACATTAAGCATCAACTTGACGAAGATGTGGCGTATGAACAATTGTCGTTTAAGGAGTACGTAGACCCGTTCACGGGTAGCAAGGAAACTAAGGCATAAAAGGGCTTTCGCAAACTGCAACTGTCCTATCTGGCAACGAGACGACTGAAAAAGAAAATCCTTCACGCGCCGCTTTAGCGGTAAGCCCGTGAAGGGAATGCGATTGGCAGTTTTTTCAGAGCCCATGTCGGGCTGCCAGTACTTTTGCCTTTAAGGCACAGTGCAAGCCACCGGCTCAGCCGGTGGTTTTGATTATGCCCGGGAACGAGGGGCAGGCCAGGCGGCCAGGGCGGCAGGGAAATGATGGTAAGAGTGTCGGACCTGTCGGACAGTCGGACGGGAATGGTCGAAGGTCGCAGGTCGCAGGTTGACGGGGAAGAAGAGGGCGATGGGGAGCAGAAACTCTTTTACTCCGTCGATACCGTCGAAAATCAGCGCATCGCCGCCGAGGAATATCTCGCCCATCTCGCCGAAAAAGGCGTCGTCAAACCCAACTGGTGGAAGGAGTTCCTTCAGCGTGTCCGGGAAGGATATGCCAGATTCTTCGGCAAGGAATTCCACTACTCCGACGCCGATCTGGAAACCCTCATCGCCCGGTGCTCCCGGAAAATGCGGAAGCGTTTCTACAATCGCGGGTCCAGCGTCTTTCTCGATCGCGCAAATTCGGTCGAAGGTCGAAGGTCGAAGGTCGAAGGTGATGGAAGCGGGGCGAGGTTTGCGCAGACCGGTCAGAAGCCATACTATAATATCCCGTTTGCGGACAGCGTGGATTCCGTTATTCACGGTTCCCGCAATGGAGAAGGTCTTGTTTTTGTCACACCTACTCCGGATGTGTTGAAGATTATCGGGTTACCTGCTCTTCCCGTTATGATGACAAAACAGCATATTCTCGACATCTATCGCGATTACGCAAAACCCGGAAGAAATTCTCACGGTTTGGGAGAACAGTTGAAACGGTTGCCGGAGATGTTGGAAAAGCCAATTGCCATTATCTCTTCCAAAGAGGATGGACGTGTCGTTGTTATTACTCAATATCAGGATAAAAACGGAAAACAGATCATTGTTCCTGTCATTATCGGAACCGATACTTCTGCAGACGGTGGAATCCGCATTACGGCAAATATAGCTGCCAGTACCTTTGGAAATCAAAACGTATTGGATTTACTTGATGAAGCTATTGAAAAGGAAAAAAATGGAGAGATCGCCGTATTTGGCGCAAATAAAAAAATTGCGTCGAAACTTCCAATGGCGGGGGCTGCAATTGCCCCAACGGGTGGCTTCAACGCTATCCATAATATAAACGATTCCGGCTCTCCTGTCAAGGGCAAATTCAAAAAAGAAACGGAAAGTTTGCAGTTTTTGCGGTGGTTCGGCGATTGGATAAGGCATCCTGAAAAGGCTTCCCAGGTCGTGGATCAGAACGGAGAACCGCTCGTCGTGTATCACGGCTCGCCGGATTACGGATTCACGGAGTTCCGTCCGGATTCCTTCTTCTCTCCGGATCGGAAATACGCCGAACGGTACAGCAAGAAAAACGGAAAAGACGGCGACGTCTATGAGGTCTTTCTGAACATCAGAAAGCCTTTCGATATCAGAAAAGCTGAAGATCGGAAGATTTTCAAGGAGTTCCGGCAGGGGCACGATCCCGCACAGACCAGTACCGGCGCAATGGACTGGGCGGAATATGAGGGTGAGGATTTCCGCAACTGGCTGCAGGAGAATTATCCCGGAAAGTATGACGGATGCGTTGTCGCCGAGCCCGAGGGAAACGGCATCAGTTATGTTCCGTTTTCTCCCAATCAGATCAAGTCCGCTACCGACAATATCGGGACCTTCGATCCCAATAATAACGATATCCGGTTTGCCGTGGAGCCGGAAGAGGATGCCGCTTTTGCAAGGGCGGAGCAGGATGGCGACATCGAAGCCGGGAAACAAATGGTCGCTGACGCCGCTGCCAAGGCAATGCCAAATACCAAGGTCGTCGGTCCGGATGGGAAGCCGATGGTCGTGTATCATGGGACCGGGACCAGATTTTGGGAATTCAAAAACGACTTTACTTCCATCGGAAACGATCAGTATGGTCCTGGATTCTATTTTACCAGTTCCAAGGATGTCGCCAAGGGGTACACAACTCGCCGATTGGATGATCGCGCGAAGTCGGGCGGAGAGGATGATCCCAACGTGATGGAGGTCTATCTTTCCATTCAGAATCCTCTCGAGATCAATGGCGCGAAGGATTCCAGTCTCAAGCATGTTGAGCTGACTTCAAAGCAGGCATTTGAACTCATGAAGCGCTGCCCCGGAATCATGGATGAGGAATCCCCCATCGGAGATTTTTCCGAGGAGTTCTGGAAAAACGGCGGAAGTCTTTCCATTCTGCGGAACATCGCAGAGCGTTACGACTGGAATCTCGAGACGATTCTCGGAGATATTTTCCGGGATAATGGGGAAGCGTTCCGTAATGCCGTCCACGAAGTTTTCGGATATGACGGCGTGAAAATCAATTTCGACGGTCAGACGCACTGGGTCGCATGGTTCCCCAATCAGATCAAGTCCGCTGATCCTTTCACCTATGACGACAACGGGAATCTGATCCCGCTCTCCG
>DCGO01000090.1:20085-20215 GCA_002314605.1 Lentisphaeria bacterium UBA1776
ATAAAAAGAACGATATCCGGTTTGCGATGGCGGAATACTCCGAAGAGCAGCAGAAGAACTACGTCGCCCTCCTCAAGCCTTTCGTCGGGAAGGTCGTCGATAAGACCGCCGCCGATTATCGCGCATACCT
>DCGO01000090.1:20259-20833 GCA_002314605.1 Lentisphaeria bacterium UBA1776
AAGGAGAACGGCGTCGATCTCCCCGAAGCCGATGCATGGGCTTTCGCCGTGGATGCCCGCAATCAGAATCTCGCCGCCGCACGGAAGCGCGCACGGGACGCCGCTTACGAATGGTTCTACGAGGACAATGCCGTCTGGCGCATGGTCGTGGATGAGATCGGTTCCACCGACTTCATCCTCAAGCCCTCCATCGAACACCAGGGAGAGTCCTTCACCGGCTCCTTCATCAGCCCCGAATGGCGGAAGAATCCCCCTCCGAAATCACAGAGAGAGGGCCTCGATCTCCTGAAGCATGAAGAAAAACGACGCAAGAAACTCGCCAAAGCCGAAGGCATGGATACCGAACTCCTCGCCCGGGGAATCGCTGAACGCACCGGCGGTGACGTGCAGGACATCGAAAATCAGATCATCGAATTTTTCCGGAAACTGGTACTGAAAAACGCAGGCGGGGGAGGGATCCCCCGGCCTGCGCCGTGTTTGCAAAGATAAGGCGATTTACTTCTGCAGGAGTTTGCGGACGCCCACCAGTTTCACGCAGAGAGTGAAGAGGTCCATGGCCTGCTTCAGTTCCTCC
>DCGO01000066.1 GCA_002314605.1 Lentisphaeria bacterium UBA1776
CTCTCCCCTGCGCGGATTCGGATCAATAATCGGAATATGGCCCATTTGTTTTGAAGCTTCCTTTGCCGTCAATTTTTTCCACCCGGGCCTTGTCCGCCAGCGACACATTGCCCTCCACCCGTCCGTCGTCAAGGGGATTGGCAACACGTTTCTCCAGATCGCGGAACATCTGTTTCAGGTCCAGCGTTCCGCAGATCCCGAACCAGACCGCCGTAATGAGCGCCATGATCCCCGGAACGATCAGGAATACGATGAGAAAATACCATCCCCAGCGGGAGACCGGCCACGGATCAATGAGATTCCAGATCACCACCACCAGGAATGCACAGAAGAAACGGTAGCCGAACTGATAGACGAAATAGCACCACGCAAGGACCCGGTCCCAGAAGGTGTATTCCGGGGTGATCCCGATAAAGCGTTTGTAGAGGTTCGTTTTGCTCCAGACGCCGGCTTTCGCCGTTTCCGTTTCCGCATATTTCCCCCGGTGCAGCATCCGGTCGAGATTGTAGGGCTTTCTGCAGGTGAGACAGGAGACTCCCACATACAGAGCGAAAGTGATGATCTCCGTCAGGAAGAACCATTCGTAGCTGTTGACAGGACACTTGACCGGATTCATCCGCCATTTGATGATGGGTTCAAAGGGTCCGGAAAGTGTCGCAAGAGCATTTCCAACGGCCCCTGTCAGCTGACGGGCGTCCAGCCACGGATAGACATAGTCCGCCCAATTTCGCTGAATCAGCACTCCCAGAATGGCCAGCGCAACACCGGTCAGCAGGCTTGCCCATGCGCCTTTGGCGGTGCCGAATCTGCTGTAGAGGCCGAAGATCAGCAGCGGACCGCATCCCCCGAGCCACATGGTGGTCACCAGCTGAACGTACATGCTGATGTAATCCAGCTGCGCCATATAGCTTGAACCAATGAAAAAGAAAATACCGATGCCGATGGCCACACAGCGGATCAGCCACATGTGCTGACGCGGTGTGATCTCTTTTTTGATGAAGGGAAGGACCACATCCTGACTGATGGTCACCGCCGAGCTGAAGATCCGGGTGTCGTCGGTGGAAATCATGGCCAGGATCATCAGGAGACAGAAAAGCCCCAAAAGTCCCGGCGGCAGCAGATTTCTCAGCGCAGAAGAGAGCATCTGCTGCTGGTACAGTGTCCGGAATTTCTGGAACATGAGATTGCCCTGGGCCGCATCTTTCATGGCAAGCCCCTTGCGGATATACTCGAGGTAATGGGTGTCCACGTTCTTTTTGGCGGCCAGGGGCCTGTCGGTTTGCGGATGGAAGGTCCATACGGGCATTTTCTGAATGTCATTTTCCACCCGTTTCAGGATCTGGGGGTCCGGGATCACATCCCGGGCAATGCGGGAAGAAAGTTCCACCCGGACCTTGTGGGCCTCGCCCGCATAGCGGAAATGATTCATGAAGGCCAGAAGGGAAATGGCCAGAAGAACATAAAACACGGACCCGATGGCGGCCCGCCACGATCCCAGAAGGCCCGCCATTTTCTGTTCATGGGGGGTTCTTGCTGCGGAACCGCCGCCGCCGGAACCGGCCCAGCTGAGGCGGTGGACAAAGATGGAGAAGATGCCGACAATGAGGAAGAAGTAGTTGAAATCCCGGAGATTGTAGATCTCATAGGGATTGAGGAAACTCTCTCCTGCAACCCGGCTGGAGAGGACCGGCAAAATCTCTTCCGACCACGAAAATTTGTACAGGATGAAGACGATGAAAAGCACCATCAGGGGGTAGCAGATGAATCCCTGAACAGTATCGGTGACGATGATCGCCAGAGATCCTCCGAGACAGATGATGGAGATGGCGGCGATCAGCACCACGATCATGATGCAGTGAAAGGAACTGAACCCGAATCCGAACAAAGTGAACGTGTCGGGCACGTCCAGAAAATAGATGAAGAAACGGGCGGCCAGCGCCGGCATGATCATATTGGCGAGGATCTCGGAAAAACTCCGCAGGGCCGCAGCGAAGATCCGGAATTTCCGGCTGTAGCGGATTTCCAGAAACTGCCCGATGCTCTGGGCTTTGGTCTCCCGGTAGCGGTAGGTGCAGTACCCGTACAGACCGATCAATACGGTAATGGGGATCGTGACCGCATTCCAGAAACTCAGGGCGAATCCGGTTTTGCAGTGGATCTCCGCGTAGGAGAGAAGTCCGATTACGGAAAGGGCATTGACGATGCTGCCGACGGAGATCACATATCTGCCGCAGACCCGGCCGGCGGTCAGAAAAGCGCTGACGTCCTTCAGATACCGCCGGGAGTAAAAACCCATCCCGAAAACCAGCAGCAGGGGAAGAACCACGATCAGCCAGTCATACCACTTCATCTTTTCCTCACGGCATCGGTTGTTTTCCACAGGGGGCGGCCCCGCCAGCCTTCAAAAAAGCATCGGGCTGCTGCTCCGGACCGTTCCCGGCAATCATTATGATTTGTAACCTAGTTTACAGCTGGTAATATAACACTCCTTTTTTCAAATGCAAGGGTCCCATCTTGACCATTCACTGAAATTTCATGACATCCGGACAATGCCATGGTCAAAAAATCCGGTCAGTTCTGGAGCTTCTCCGACTGACGGCGCGTCTCCAGTTCCGCAAACCTGGCCCGGTCCGCAATGGACATATTGCCCTCCACGCGCCCGTTGTCAAGCTCGTTGGCCTCCCGGAGCCGCAGATCCCGGAACATGGCTTTCAGGTCAATGGCGCCGCAGATCCCGAACCAGACCGCCGTAATGGCCACCATGATCCCGGGGATGACCAGAAAGGTGATGAGAAAATAATATCCCCACAACGCCAGCGGCCACGGGTCGAAGAGGTTCCAGATCACAACCAGCAAAAAGGTGATGCCGAAGCGATAGACGATGGAATAATAGAAGTAGCACCATGCGATCACCCGGTCCCAGAAAGTGTATTCCGGCGTAATGCCGATGAGTTTCCGGTAGAGGTTGTCCCAGTTCCACACACTCTTGATCTCCCGCACCCCGTCAATGGCGTACTCGCCCCGGTGGAGCATCCGGTCCAGGTTGAACCGCTCTTTGGAACTGCAAAGCGAAACAACGATGTACAATATCAGGGTGGTGAGCTGGGTGATGAGGCTCCACTCGTAACTGTTCACCGGACACTTGACGGCGTTCATGTGCCAGACAACCAGAGGATTCAAAGGCTGGGACACGGTTTCCAGAAAGGTCCCCACCGTGGTCACCAGATCGTGCTGCTGCAGCCAGGGATAGATGAAATTCGCCCAGTTCCGCTGGACCAGGGTGCCCCCCAGCGCCATGAACATGCCGGTTAGAAGACTGGTCCACGCCCCGTACACATTGCCGAAGCGGCTGTAAAGTCCGAAGAGCATCACCGGGCCGCAGCCGCCGATCCACATGGTGCCGATCAGCGTAGTGTAGAGCTGAATGTAATCCAGCTGGGACATATAGCTGGAGCCGATGAAAAAGAAGACCCCGATCCCCACCGCCACCATCCGCAGGATACATAGATGCTGTTTCGGGGTCAGATCCTTTTTGCAGAAGGGCAGGATCACGTCCTGACTGATGGTCACCGTGGCGCTGAAGATCCGGCTGTCGTCGGTGGAGACCATGGCCAGGATCATCAGGAGGCAGAAGAGTCCCAGAAGCCCCCGGGGAATCATACTCCGGAAGGCCACCGGCAGCATCTGCTGGTGATAAAGGGTGCGGAACTGCTGGAAGAGGGAATTGCCCTTCGCCTGACCGGCGCTCCGGAGATCCTGGTGGACGCCGGCCAGATACCGGGTGTCCACATTCGCCTTGTCGCTCATGGGACCTTCCACTGACTTGCGCATTTTGTCAACGGACCACGACCGGATGCCGGAACGCACCTGCGCATTCAGCGCGGGATCCTTGATGATATCGTTGGCCACCTGGGTCGAAAGTTTCTGCCGGATGTCGTGGGCCGGTTTGGCGAAATCGGCGTGATTCATATAGACCAGAAGTGCCAGACCGATCACCAGATAGAAGACCGTGCCCACCGACCCCTTCCAGGCGCCTAGGAGACCGGCCATTTTCTGTTCGTGGGGGCTTTTGGCGGCGCTGGAACTGCCGCCGCCGCCGATCCAGCTGGCGCGGTGCAGGAAGAGATTCAGGATCGCCACAAAAAGCATGAAATAGTTGAAATCCCGGAGCTTGGAAATGTCGTAGGGGCTCAAGAAACTCTCCCCCGCCACCCGGTTGGAAAGCATCGGCAGGACCTCCGTCCCCCATGAAAATTTGACCAATACAAAGATGATGAAAAACACCATGAGCGGGAAACAGATGAATCCCTGGATCGTATCGGTCACGATCAGCCCCAGAGAACCGCTGATGAAGATAATGGAGATCGCCGCCGTCAGCATGCAGAACATCAGCACATGGAAACTCGACAATTCCATCCCGAGAAAGGTGAAATATTTCGGGATCCCCAGCAGATAGATGAAAAACCTCGCCGCCAGTGCCGGCATGATCATATTGACCAGCATTTCCGTAAGACTCCGGAGCGTGGCGGCAAAAACCCGCATTTTCCGGCTGTAGCGGATCTCGATGAATTCTCCCAGACTCTGGGACCTGGTCTCCCGGTACCGGTAGGAGCAGTACCCGTACAGCCCCAGCATGACGCTGATCGGCATCAGGATCGTGTTCCAGAATGCCAGCGCATAGCCGGTCCGGTAATGGACCTCCACATAAGAGAGCAGTGTCAGAATGGAGACCCCGTTGGCGATGTCGGCCACAGAAATTACATATCTGCCGCAGACCCGCCCGGCGGACAGGAAACTTGTCACGTCCTTGAGATAACGCCGGGTCCGCAGCCCCATATAAAACACCAGACATACCGGTATCACCACGATCAGAACATCAAACCAGCCCACTTGCTTCTCCTTTTTTTCAGTTTATTTCAAAAAATTCTCATCGGTTCGGTAAAATATTCACCAGGGAATCGGAACAGTTATCCGGATAAGCCTCCCCCTCCGACGGATAAAGGGATTCCCGCAGTTCAAACATGGCGTCCGAGGCAGCCTGCACCAGTTTCAGCCCCCCCCGGGCCGTAAAACGCTGGCTGGATGCCTCGTATCCGCCGGCCACCAGAAAATTCGCCGGGCCCATGTAGGAAAAATAGGCGGTGGCATTGTAGGCGATGAAGGTCCTCCGGAAGGGACTGTGCCACTTGATCTCCTGCCCCAGTTCCGCACAGAGTTCCCCGGGGACCCCGGCAAAGCAGACGTCCCCGAAGGACAGCAGCTGGATTTCCAGCTCCGCATCGTCCCTCCCCAGATATTCCTCCGGAAGGCGTTTGGGGTTGTTGCGGTATTTTGTCCGCAGGGGAACGGTGAATTTCCGGATGGCGGAGCCGACTTTGGCGGACGGCATGAGATAACGGAGGGGATTCCGCCGGGCCTCCATCATCCCGAACATGGCGGATTTGCCCAGCCGGATCCCCATGCTCCGGGAGGCTTCGTCCCCCAGCTCGTCCTCACGGGGGATCATATCCCCTGCGGCACCGGAAACAAACATGCAGGCGGCACCGGTATTGGACTCCACGTAGTTCCGGAAGGCGCCCGGGTAATCCGCCGAGATGCGCAGTCCGCCCAGGCCGGGACAGTGGGCCGCCAGCGGGTGCGCCGCATAGTTGCCGATAAGGTAAAGGGGCAGACGCTTTTCCGGGTCGTAAAACATCAGCAGCCCCAGTTCCTTGTCGGCAAAACCGTCCGCCATGGGAAGGACCTCCCGCCGGTGGGGGGTAAAGGTGGCGTGATTGTCTCCTGACACGTATCTCCGGTTCCGGTTTTCATCCCGCTGACAAGAGAAAAAGGAGACTTCGCACTCGCGGAAATCCGTAAGTCCCCGGGTCGCGGCCAGCAGTTTTTCTTTCAAAGCGGCCAGATAAGTCCGGTGCAGTTCCTCCGGACGGGAGGCGTGGCTCCGGGTCTGGGGCCCCTCGTGGGTATGGGTGCAGCTCAGCATCACCGCCGACTCCGGCGTGTTCAGGATCGCCGAACAACTCTTCCGGATATCGCGGATGAACCAGCCGTCCAGACCGATCAGGTCCAAGCTGATCAGGAGGACCCTGTTTTCGCCGTCATCGGCGCACAGCCCGGTGGCAAAAAGGTCATCCATCTTCATGACGGAAACATCATCCGGCCCGTAGCCGGCAAGTCTGGCACCGATCTCGGGAGAAATCTCCACTTTGAACCACGCGATTTTCATAACCAATCTCCAAATTTTCTGACAGGAAAGCCGTCTGCTCCTGTCCTGTCAACATTTTCAGTCCGCCAGCATCTCCAGGAACCGTGTCCCGCGACAGCGGTGGGTCAGCACAGCGGGGCGGAGCTCCGGATTTTTCACCTGAAACCGGACATGTTCCAGCACCAGATCTTCCACATCCCGGCAGAAAATGCCGTAGGCGGGAAGCATCCGCCCGAAGATCTCCCAGGAGGGATACCCGGCCGTCTTCTCCTCCACCTGGCGCGTCAGAAGAGCCTCATCGGAAGAACCTTCAAACTCAAAAGAACAGTTTTCCAGCCGGACCTCCCGGACGGGATTGCCCTGATACCCGGCAATGTAGCACCCTTGAGAAGAGGCGTTCCGGGCGGAGACATTGCGGATGACGATATTCCGGGCAAAACCCGGCGGCATGGTCTGACTCTCCGGCCCGCAGACGCCCCTCCCCCGGTAGCCCAGGCGGATGAAAAGGGGCACCAGCACTCCGTCCATGGTGATATTCTCGACACAGATATTTTCCATGCAGGCTCCATCGACTGCCCCCAGGGCGATCCCGGCGGCGCCGCGATAGTCGCACCCCTGGGTCATCCCGTCCACCTCCTGACAGCCGGAGGCCGTCATGATGACATTGGCGAAACGGATATTCCGGAAGCCGCCGTTGGATTCGGTGCCGAACTTCAGGTGATTGCAGTGGGAACTGGTGATGCAGTCTGTCACCAGCACATTTTCGCAGGGGGCGTCGCAGCCGGATTTGAGGCAGATGGCATCGTCGTGGGAATCCACCCGGCAGCCGGAAACGATCACATCACTACAGGAATCGATGTCGATCCCGTCGTTGTTGGTCCCCATGTGGTTCCAGACCTTCAGATTTTTCAGCACAAGCGAACTGCACTTGATATAGTGCTGCATCCAGAACCCGGCGTTCCGCAGCGCAAGGCCCTCCACCGTGACATTCCGGCAGCGCCCGAACCAGATATTCCGCGGCCGGGCCCGGCGGGTGCCGCAATCCTTGAATTTCGCCCCCTGCCCGTCGATGGTCCCCTCCCCGCAGAGGCGGATATCCTCCATTCCATCTGCAAAAAAGACCGCCCGGACCCCTTCCTGCCCCTCATGGAACGGCACCGGAGCCGGATCGTGCAGGGGATAATCGGCAAGGCTGGTGCTCCCCAGAATGGTACAGCCGTTCTCCAGCTCGATGGTGAGGCTGCTGCAGAGTTCCAGCCCGCCGCAAAGATAAGTCCCGGCGGGGAAAACAATATGCCCGCCCCCTTCGGAACGGCACTTGTCGATCAACTTCCGGATGGCCGCCGTCTGAAGCGCCTTTCCGTTATCCGGCTTAATGCCGAAATCAGTGACGTTGTACATCTTCACAAACTCCATTATTTACCCTGCAGTTCCATAATGCGGTTCAGCACAAAGGAACAGGCAGGCAAAGAGACTCTGCTGTGGTTGAAAGTTGGAAACGAATAAAACCAGACATTTTTACAGCCGAAATTGCGGCGCAGACGGGCCACCATCAGCATGTTTTCCTCCACCCGTCCCGGCATGTCCAGTTCGGGGTCCCCCACCAGAAAATACATGGGGGGAATATTCGCCCGGGCAAGGAAGATGGGGGCATACTCGTCCAGCAGGATCTTCGGTACGGAGGGGTCCCTCTCCCTCCGCTCGTTCAAAATCTGAAAATGGGTGGTCATCTGGCCGGTGATGGGGAAGTAAGCGGCGAAATCCTCCGGTTTGCAGCCGAAGGTGTTCAGATATTTTGGCTGCAGCGCCAGCATGGCAGTCAGATAGCCCCCCGCGGAAGCGCCGGTAATATAAACCTTCTCCGGACTGCCGCCATACTCTTTGATATGCTTCTTTACCCACGCCGCCGAAGCCGCCGCATCGTAGATGTAATCCGGACACCTGGCCCGGGGCCCGGTGCCCCGGTAATTGACCACCGCCACAGCGACCTGCGGATGTTTCAGATTTTTCGGGAATTTTGAATTTGCGCTGCCTTTCAGCCCGCCGCCGTGAAACCAGACAATGGTCGGGAATCCCTGTTTCGGATCATCGGGCAGATAAAGATCCAGCGAACAAAGTTCCTCCAGATACTTCACGTCACCGGTCCGGGGAAATCCCGGTTCGTAAAAACGAAGGTGTTTTTTAAGTTCTCCCGCATGGAGCAATGCGGCGAGAAACAGTGCCGTCAAAATCAGACTTTTTTTCATGGCAAAGCCTTTCTTGGAGTTTGTTTCACGGGGTTACAGGAAAAACACTTCACACCCTTGAGCCACCGCTCGGGGTGACCGGTGATCATCCGGTAATCTTCCAGTTTGAGCCCCTCCACGCAGTGGAAGGCCAATCCGAAGGGAAGCTCCGTGCCGCCGGGAATCCGAAAAGCGTCCGTCTCCGGCGGGACCCAGTCCTTCCGGGCCGAATAGTCATCCCACGGGAAATCCTTCATGGTCATGGCAAGGTGCCGGATGGTGAGATTCCGGATGGGATTGCCGGGAAATCCGGCGATGTAGGACCCCACCTTGGTGCGGACAATGGTGTTGTCGATCAGGACATTGTCGATATACCCCTTGGGAGGATTCGGGCCGTCCACCCGTCCCTGACGGATCTGAAAGGCCGCCCCAACATCCATGATGTTGTTGCTGAAAATGATGTCCCGGATCACAGACCCCTTCTTCACATTTCCCTGGGCGGCAGTGATGGAAAGGATGGAGATCCCGATATTGGAGATCATGATATTGTCCGTGAAGATGCAGTCCCGGATGGGGCTGTCCCCTTCCCAACCAAGCCGAATGCCGCAGTGGCGGCTCCCCAGACGGCAGTTCCGGACGGTGATCTTTTCGCAGGCCTTCTCATAGCCAAGATGATGGAGACTGCTCTTGAGGGCGATGGCATCATCGCCGGCCTTGATGTTGCAGTCGGCAATGGAAATATGACTGCAGCAGTCGATGTCCAGTCCGTCGGTATTGGGCCCGGCCTGATCGGTGTTGATCCGGACATTCCGGATCAGCCCCCGGTCACAGCCAAGGAGCCACACGGTATAGGTCGGAGGATCGGCCAGTTCCACATCTTTCAGGATGATGTCGCAGGAGTTCCGGAAATGGATCATGCCCAGGGGGCGCCCGCCGATCCAGCCGTACTGGGGGCCGTGGGGAGAGTCGGCGGAATATTCCACCCCGGGCTTCTTCTTCCAGAAGGCATAACCATTGCCGTTGATGCGTCCCTGCCCCGTAATGGAGACATTGCAGACACCGTCGCCGCCGATCAGAAACCATTCGGGATCGGCCTTGTCTTTTACACGGGCGTCCGCAGGGGTCTGCAAACTCACCAGTTCGGTGTTCTGGCTCAAATGAAGTTCCACATTGCTCTTCATGAAGATCTGGCGGATCCCGTACCGCCCCGGAGGGACCGTGACCCGGCCGCCGCCGTAGTTGGCGGCAGCGTCGATCTCTTTCTGAAGAGAAGAAGTGATGTCCTTCAGTTTTTCCGTTTTTTTGAGCTCCGGATCCTTCAGGGCGATGCCGAGTTTACCGCACATGCAGATCACCTCGTCCATCATTGACACCGTGCGGGAGAGATCATGAAGACCGTGGCGGACCTCGCGATATGAAAAATCCTTTTTCCCGGCCATTTTTCCGGCCAGATGTCTGGACTCGGAAACCGGGATGATCGTGTCCCCTTCGCCGTGAAGGAGGATCACCGGCATGGAGAGCTTGTCCGCGTGAAGACAGACACTGTGTTTCTTCAGGAGAGCGGGATCATTTTTGTAAGCCTTGCGGATGGCGGAGGCGATCTCTGCGGAAACGGACAGTCGCCCCGGCTGTTCGGACCACCGGACGAAACGCTCCGGATCGGTGGCGGGGCAGAGCGCCACGACCCCGTCGCAGAGTTCCGGATAACGGACCGCAAAAATGAGGGAGGAGGAGGCTCCCATGGAGCCTCCGGCAAAGATCACCTTTTCCCACTTGAACTCTTTTTTGGCATAACGCACCAGTCTGGCCAGTTCCGCCGCCGTTTCCGGCTCCATCCAGGAGTTGCTCCGGATATTGGGTGTGAGAAACCCGATGCGGTTTTTCAGCAGAAATTTTACCCCTTCGGGGTTCCGCTGAAAGAATTGGGTCCCGTCGGAGCCGTGGCCGTGGAGATAGACCATTCCCGCCTTTTCTCCGGGAAAAACGTATGCCCAGTCCGAACCGTATTCCAGACGTCGGACCCCTGCCGGGAAACCTTTTCCGGCATTGCTTTGTGTTATTTTCATTTCCTGACCGGCTCCCTTATGACCAAACACTGCCGTGCAAAGCACGAGACCCCATAAAAAAACTTTTCTCATCCTGATCTTCCCCCATCCGGCTTACCGGCACTCGACAAAACCGGCATCCCACGGGCCAAGCGCCGGTATGACGACCGAGACCAGTCCGTTCCGGCGCCGGACCGGCAGTTCCCTCGCCGGTTCTGCCGGAACAAGCCATTTCACGGTTTTCATGTTTTCCGGAACACTGCGAAAAATGAGTTCCAGATCCCTCCGGGGAGCGATGGAGCTGTTGACCACAGTCACACTGCGCAAGGTACTGTCCGGCGCCACCCGGGGGATCAGGGTGACCCGCGCCGGACAGGCGGTCAATACCGGCATCTTTTCACCGGACACCCAGTCGGCGACCCGGTTCATCAGCGTCATCCGGCGGGAGGATTGACAGGTGACGAAGAAACTGCAGCCGGATATGAAAACCCGGGTCCCGTCGGGCCGGGTGAAAAGCACGGATTCAACCCCCAGCTTTTTCCCGTCCCGGTCCTCAAAGTGCGTCAGTTCCTGAAAACCGGCGGCCCCGGCGTTTTCGATCCGGCAGGGTCTGGAGCTCCAGCTCCCGTCAAACGTGGGGAACGGCACATTTTCAAAACCGCTGCACAGGGGATGCTTTGAGAATAAGACACGGAACCCCTCCTCCACCGGAATCAGGCGGACATTGCCGATATACCGCCCGAATCCCCGTTTTTCCAGCGCCGCAGCCCCGCCGGCATCCACCAGGAGATTGCCTTTGAGGCCCTGCTCCAGTTCCTCATCGGCGGAGCGTTCCACGCATTTGGCGGTGACGATGGCGCAGCAGCTTGCCGGGGAAAATCCGGCAAGGGGGGTGCCGATCAGGGGGAATCCCAGTTCTTCGCATCCGGGGGCCGTGGAGCCGAACAACCCGGTGCCGCCGGGTTCCGTTCCCTCGTTGAAGCGGATGAATTCCTTGTAGGCCGGGGCCTCCGCCGCAAGGGGGGCAAAAATATTTTCCCCGTACCACTCCGGCGTTTCGTAACCGGGGTCCATAACCGCATAAGAAAGGCTGTCCATCCCCAGAGCAAGGTAGATTATGGATTCCAGCCGGTGCCCCCGGGAGGTCTTGCTGCCAAAGGTCCGGGGATAAGACTCGATCTCCGGACACACCTGTCCAAGGACATCGTACCCCGGCTGCTGGACCTTCTGCATGGAGCATTCGATCCCCTTGTTGATGATGCTGAAGGGATTCATGTCCGAATAGGTCATTCCTCCCGGACGGGAAGCGGAACGATGGCCGGAGATCTCCTGCAGGACCTTAAAAACCGTGTTCCGGGTCTTTGCCTGATTGTGCTGAAGTCCCACCCGCGTTTCCGGCGAGACCCGGCGGATGCCTCCGGCAATGGCTCGGGCGATGCCTTCCAGGGAACGGACCCCGAACCCGGTCCACCGGGCCCCAAGGGCCGCATCCCGTCCGCAGGCGGAAACCAGTTCCTCCCGGGTATAAAGTTTTCCCTCGTCTCTGGCAAAAAGGGCCAGACAATCCCGGCAGTAACAGCCGCCGTAATCCATGGCGGGAGCGTGATTGTTCAAGCGCAGATCGTCATCGATCCAGACGGAACCGGGGTGCCACTGGGCATAGATTTCTCCAAGGGCCTCCATATATTTCAGAAAACCCGGCTGACGGGGACAGTTGACAAATCTGCACTGTTCCCCGTTGCGTCCCACATAGCCCCCCCAGGTCTTCCCGGCTGCTCCGGCAAAGGCGGCCATGGCGTCACCGTGGCCGATGGACCAGCCGATCTGAAGGCTGGGGATCACGCCGATCCTGCGGACATCCGCCGCCGCGGCGGCAAGAACGGCGGAGTGTTTCCGGTGTTCCTCCAAAGTCGGGAATCCGGACTTCGTACAGAACCACACCTCGTCAAAGCAATCCCGGTTGGCCCGGATGACCGCCAGCGTCCGTTCCCAGATGTCCGGCTGCACCTGCCCGGCAATGAACCGGATCATCATAAGCGGCCGGGCTGGGTCCGGAAATGTATTCTTTTCCATCCTGTATCCTCCCTGCATGGAAGCGGCCGCCGCACCGATGCAGCGGGCCGCCGTGAACCCGGAAAAGAGGTTCTTCACTCTGTCCGCCCGCTCTTCACCAGTTCAAAGACGAATCCGGGCCGGATAGCCTCCGCAACGGTGAGCCCGGCAAACCCGGTGGACTGGACGGCGAAATGGCCGTAATGCTCATGGGCATTGGCCATAACGCCGTTGACCATGGCGTCCAGCGGGCGGCAGAGATACTGCACCCCCCGGTTGAACCGGTCGCGGATCTCGGCATTGTCCTCAATGTATTTCAGATAGTAGCTGAAGAGATGGGGAATGCCGTTGGACTTCGCCATCTTCCAGCCGGGACGAATGCCAACCGCCGAGGGGATCACCTCCTCGCCGTTCTCATAAGCATCGTAGAAACTCACATAATTGATGTCGAACCAGTTGAAGTGTTCCGGCCAGGTGCGGAGAATCCCGTATTTCCCGAAGATCCAGTTTTTGAGAAAGGTCTCGATCTTGCTCCGGATCTCCCCGTTTTTTGAAGCGAAGTGGGTCCAGCAGAGCCCTTCAAGGGTGTAGAAGATGTGGCCGTAGTCGTCCAGGATCTGATGCCGCAGCCGGGGATAGATGTTGAAAAACACCGGGCGGCCGTCTTCAAAGGTGTGATCGCAGACGAAACTGGCGAACCCTTCCGCATTGCGGACGTAGCGATCCTCGCCGGTCATGGCCCCGTAAGCCGCCAGTGCGGAACAGACATTGATGGCGCAGGAGTAGGTGCCGTTGAGTTTGTGCCCCGCCCAGATGCCGTTGCCGTAGGAGCCGTCGGGCAGAGCCCATACGGGGACCCAGAAGTCCAGCCATTTTTTGACGGTATCAAGGTAACGCTTTTTCCTTTCCGGATCGGCGGTGAGCATGGCGGCCTGCACCAGTTCCTGACAGTTGGTGCCGTTGTCGGCCAGATTGAGTTTGCCGGTGCGGATCAGAAGTTCCTGCTCCTCCGGCGTCATCTCCTCCGCGGGCTTGCCCCGGAAATTGGAGGAGAGCGCCCCGTTGGGGAGCTGTTCGGAACAGTACCGGTCCAAATACGGCTCGGCGGCACGGGTGTACTCCGGCTTGTTCAGGAGAGCGCCCCCCAGCGAAAGGGTCCGCAGCGCGTAGAAGATCATGTACCACTCGAACGTGTTTTTCCCGCAATAGAGGAATTTCCCCCGTTCCTGCGATTCGTATTCCTGCTCAATGATCCAGCGGCAATAGAGATCCAGGGTCTCTTCCGGGGTGTTCTGTTCTCCGTAATTGAGTTTCATCAGCCTTCTCCCTGTGTGGCAATGAATTGATAATAGACCTCCGCAAAAAGCGGGATGGACGCAAGTTCCACATATTCTCCCGGTCCGTGGGCCCCGATGCTCTTCACCCCGGAAATGATGACGGGAAGCCCCAGCGCACAGTAGTGCCGGGCGTCGGTGGCGCCGCACATGCCGGCAAACCCGATCTCGTGTCCCGCCCGGACCGACTCAAAGCACTTTTTGAAGCGAAGGACCTCCGGGGAAGCCGTGTCCGTGGCCACCGGTTCACAGGCGTTTTCAGACTGGATCTCGATCTCATCCCCCACGGCGGAGCGGATCTTCTCCAGAATTTCCGGCACGCTGCCGGGAACCGTGTAGCGGATGTTGAGGCGGATCTTCGCCGTTGCGGGGACCTGATTGACAGCCTGACTCCCTTCCAGGACCGTGCCGTTCAGAGAATCTTTCCAGTCATAGCGGTCCGCCGGATTCCTCCACGCGGCCCGGAGGGCGAGGTAGGCTCTGGCAAGCTTGTCCACCGGATTCTTTTCCGGGTCCATGAGATACGCCGCATGTCCCCCCTCGCCGTGAGCGATCAGCGTCACATTTAGGATGCCTTTTTCCCGGCAGGTGATCCTGTCTTCCTCGTAGTGGTCCGAAACCACCACCGCCCGCTCTGCGCCGTAACCCCGCTGAAGCATGACAGGGACGGTTTTGCCGCCAATTTCCTCATCGCTGTTGAAAACAGCTCCGGCGGAGAACCGCCCTTTGGCCCGGATCAGCGCCATGACGACCGCCATGGTGTTGCCGAGGCAGTCCCCGGCTCCCCGTCCGTACAGGCGGCCGTTCTCCTCGTATGCGGTGAACTGCTTCCCGTCCGCCGCCGGGACCACGTCCAGATGGGAACTGAAGAGGACCCGTGGTCTCTTCCCCGGCATGGCGGCGGCAAAAAGGATGTGCCGTCCGGAAATCTCCTCCATGGCGGTGAAGAGCCCGTATCCATCCAGAACCTCCCTCAGGCGGTCCGCCACGGAATTGCAGGCGGCAACGTCCGCAGAAACCGGCCGCAGGGCGACTAGTTCCTTCAGAAGTTCAACGTAATTCAGCGTTTCCATACCTGCCCCCAGCGAGATTGATGACGGAAGGAATTCCCGGTGGGGGAAATGGAACTGCACTGCTGGTTGTTGAACCCCATATCGACGATCCGGGTACGGCAGACATTGATGCCCCACGGGTATTGGCGTGTCGGCCCCAGTTTGCCGAAGTCGGCGGTTGGAATCATCATCTCCACTTCCCAGCGGTCGTCGAACTTTTTCGTCCAGACCTTCGTCCCGGATTCCCAGAGGTTCGGCAGGGTGTCCCGGGTGATGATGGATATGTCGGTGGAAGAGTCGAACAATGTCCCGTTGGGGTTGACCGCCAGCTTGAAATAATTGCGCTCGGGGGTGTCGATATAGACCTCCACCAGATCATCGTTGTAGATGCCGTTGTCGTCATGTTTTGTGCAGGCGTTTGCCAGCTTGTCCATTTTCGACTCATAACAGCGGACGGCGATCCAGAGATATTTCCGGTCCTTGGTCATCTGCAGACTCACCTCGGTACGGTTTTTCAGGACCGGCTCCGCCGTGCGGTTCACCGCCATGGGGTACCACTGGAGATACTGCTTGAAATTGCCGTCCGGCGCCTTTTTGTCCGATGCGGTATTGAGCCGGAAGAGAGGCCCCTGACGCTTCAGCGAGGAAAAGAGTTTCTTCAAAGGCGCATAACCCTTTTCCAGATGCTCCACCCGGCGGAAATAAACGCTCCCGCGGGGGCACTTCGCCTTGGCGTCGGCAAGCAGTTTGAAGAACTTCTGCACGTCCTTCTCCTTCAGGAAGCCGGAGGTTTCCGTGACGGTGCGGCTCTCCTGACGGCTCCACACCTCCCGGGCGAAGTCGAAAAAGGCCTTCATCTCCTTTTCGGCGGGACCGAAATAGAGTTTGTAATACTCATCCAGCAACGCCTTCATATCCAGACCGGGCTCCCAGAAGAGCTTGTTGTTGATGTACATCATGGGCGCCGAGATCTTCGCACAGCCCAGCCGCTGGGAAGCCTCGCCTTTGGCGCCTTCGCTCCTGCCGGCACCGGGGATCTCCATAAAGCAGCCGTCGCTGTAACGCAGCATGGCCTTGCGGTATTCCTGCAGTCTCTCCGGGAAGAAGATCGGGTAGCGGGGGCTGTAGGTGTAGCGGTAATCCAGCCACCACTCCCAGGTGGGGGACTTGGGGCGTTTGCCGAAAAGTTTCTCCACTTCCCCCTGACGGGCGATCAGTTCCTTGAACTGGTAGTCCAGCGCCAGACCGGAGGGGCTGTGGGCCTGACACGGAAAGATGATGTTGTCCGGGATCCGTTTCGGGTCCACATTGCAGGGCAGCACCCCCTTGGAGCGGGTGAACCAGATGAGGTTCTTGCCGGGATGGGTTTTCGCCAGCTCTTCGGCCAGGGGAACGTGGAAATCCCAGAAGAGATTGGCGACCGCCTGGGCATTGGTGAGATCCCCCTTGCAGTACACCGGCTTGTACGTATAGTCCCACACATGGCCGCCGTCGGGGGGCCCGCAGGCCACACCGCTTAACTGGGGATAGGTGTCCAGGAGTTTCCCCGCCCAGTCCGCGCAAACTTTCTGAAAATCCTTATCCACATAGCGGGGGATGCCCCCCTGATTCATATTTCCATCGATGAAATGTCCCGGCCGGTCCTGACTGTACCAGTTGGGGTGGAGTTTCTTGTTGGACTGGTCCATCAGGAAATTGCGGGTGGTGTGATTCCACACGATACCGGTGCGGACGCCGCACTTCATCCGTTTGAGCCACAAGTGCCCCTCGGCCTCATCGCCGGAAAGATACCAGTCCCGCCGGGCGTAGGCCG
>DCGO01000003.1 GCA_002314605.1 Lentisphaeria bacterium UBA1776
GTACCTCATCAGGTGCTGGAGGGGATGCTGATCGCGGCGGCGGCCACCGGCGCCACCAAGCTCTTCATCTACTGCCGGGCGGAGTATCCGCTGGCCATCAAACACCTGAATATCGCCATCAGCCAGATCCACGAACACAAACGGAACGTGATCCGTGGACGTGAACTGGAAATCGTCATTAAGGAAGGAGCCGGCGCCTTCGTCTGCGGCGAAGAGACGGCTCTTATCGCTTCCCTGGAGGGACGCCGGGGGCAGCCCCGATTCCGTCCGCCTTTTCCCACCGACAGCGGCTGGAAGAATTTTCCCACCATGATCAACAATGTGGAAACTTTCGGCAATGTGCCCCTGATCCTGCGTGAAGGCGGGGCGGAGTTTGCCAAAGTCGGCACCGAGGGAAGCAAAGGGACCAAGCTCTTCGCTCTGGCGGGCGACCTCAAATATCCGGGTCTGGTGGAGGTCCCCATGGGAGTGACCTTGTCCGAGATCGTGTTTGATATCGGCGGGGCGGATCCTGCCGAGGTAAAAGCCGTCCAGACCGGCGGTCCTTCCGGCGGCTGCATCCCGGTGGAACTCTTCAATACCCCGGTGGATTACGATTCTCTCAGGAGCCTCGGGGCCATTATGGGCTCCGGCGGCATGATCGTGATCGGCAAACACCGCTGCATGGTGGAGACGGCCCGGTATTTTCTGGACTTCACTCACCGTGAGAGCTGCGGCAAATGCACCTTCTGCCGGGTGGGTACCAAGCGGATGTTCGAGACATTGTGCCGGATCACCGAAGGGAAGGGAAAAGAGTCCGATCTGGATTTCCTTGAGGACCTTGGGAAAAAGGTCCGGGCCGGCTCCCTCTGCGGCCTGGGGCAGACGGCTCCCAATCCGGTACTGGCGACACTGCGTTATTTCCGGAACGAGTATCTGGAGCATGTCAGGGAACACCGGTGTCCGGCACTGGCCTGCCCGGCGCTGGTGGACGTGAAGATCGATCAGACCAGGTGCATTCATTGCCGCCTCTGCATCAAAACCTGTCCGGCGGATGCCATTTCCGGCGAAAAGGATCTGGTGGTGGATAATGCCAGGTGCGTTCGCTGCAACAGCTGTATCGAAGTCTGCCCGAAGAAGGCGATTTCCCGGGTGAAACGAGGAGAATAACGCGAAATGAATCCCATTGAGTTTATTTTGGACGGCCGCAAGGTGACGGCTCAGCCCGGCGAGACGATCCTTGATGCGGCCCGGCGGGAAAACATCTATATTCCCAGTCTTTGCCGCGAACAGCGCGTCAGCAAAACCACCAGCTGTTTCGTCTGTGTGGTCCGGGATGTGAAGACCGGGAAATTCATGCCTTCCTGTGCGGCATGTCCGGCCCCCGGGCAGGAGATCGAAGCAAGTTCCGATGCTGTGAAAGAGATGCGCCGGACCGCCCTCAATCTCCTTTTGAGCGAACACTGCGGCGATTGCGAGGCCCCCTGCAAAATGGCCTGTCCCGCTCATGCGGAGGTGGAGGAGTATGTCCGCCTTGGCAAAGAAGGGAAATTCCTCGAGGCGCTGAAAGTCATCAAGCAGCAGATCCCGCTCCCCATGAGTGTGGGGCGGGTCTGTCCCCGGTTCTGCGAAAAGGAGTGCCGGCGGAATGTGACCGGCAAACCGGTGGCCATCAACGAATTCAAACGTACTGCCGCCGATCTGGAATATGAGCACTATGTGGAGACTTTGGCTCCGGAGACCGGCAAACGGGCCGCCGTTGTGGGGGGCGGTCCGGCGGGACTTGCCGCCGCATACTATCTCCGGCTGGAAGGGGTGGCGGTAACGGTGTTTGACGCCATGCCCAAAGCAGGGGGCATGCTCCGCTACGGGATCCCGGAATACCGTCTGCCGAAAGCCGGCGTCCTCGACCTAGAACTGGCTCACTTTGCCCGGCTGGGCGTAAAATTCGAGTTCGGCCGCAAACTGGGGGCGGATCTCGCGCTGGAAGAGTTGAAGAAATCCTTTGATGCAGTAATTGTAGCCGTGGGCTGCTGGAAAGCTTCCGGCATGCACTGTGAAGGGGAGGAATACGCTGTTCAGGGGATCGATTTTCTGCGCAATGTGGCCATGAATGACTGCAAGGCTCCCGATCCGGGGCGGGTCATTGTGATCGGTGGCGGCAATACCGCCATGGACTGTCTGCGGACTTCGGTCCGGCTTGGGAGCGGCGATGTGAACTGTTTCTACCGGCGCACCGAGGCGGAAATGCCGGCGGAAAAGCTGGAAATTGAAGAGGCCGCAGAGGAGGGCGTGAAGTTCCATTATCTGGCCGCCCCGGTGAAGCTTTCCAGAAGGGCCGACGGCCGTCTTGTGTTTACCTTTCAGAAAATGGAACTGGGGGAACCTGACGCCACGGGCCGCCGCAAGCCGGTGCCGGTCCCCGGAAGTGAATTTGACGAGATTGCCGATACGGTGATCGCCGCCATCGGCCAGTCCACTCTGGCTCCAGAGGGGCTTCCTGTGGACAGGCGGGGAAATCTTCCGGCGGATCTGGGGAGCAATGTATTTGCAGCCGGGGATTGCGTTTCAGGCGCCAAAACGGTGGTGGAGGCCCTTGCTTCCGGACACCGGGCCGCCAGGGCCGCCGTGACGGCGTTAACAGGCAAAGTCTTCCCGCCGGAAAACCCGGTGAATGTCTCCCGGGGAAACTGGCAGGATCTGACCCCGGCGGATCTGGTCTTTCAGAACGGCAAGGGCGAAGTGCAGGACCGGGAACGCCTCGCATACATTCCGCTGGAGGAACGCAAACACTCGTTTGCTGAAGTCACCTCCAGCATGCCCCCGGCTCAGCTGGCGGGGGAGGGGACGCGCTGCATTGAGTGCAGCTGTTCCGACAAACACGACTGCCGTCTCCGTGAACACAGCGCCCGCTGCGGCGCTCTGCCGGATGCTATTTCCGGCGAGCGTCAGACCATGAGTTTCGACAACCGCCATCCCCTCATCCTTCAGGACCGGGGCAAGTGCATCAAGTGTCAGGTGTGTGTGAAGGTTTGTGGCGAAGTTATCAATGCGTCTCTCCTGTCGCCTCAGAAACGCGGGTTTCTCACTTATATCGGGACTGCGTTTGACCGGGGATTCCCTGCATCCTGTGCTGAATGCGGGGCCTGTGTTCACGCCTGTCCCACCGGGGCGCTTTCCTTCAAGAAATCTGCTGAACTGGACAAAAAACGGGAGGATTGAAGGATGAAAGAATCCGTATTTCTGGCGGACCTTCCCATCGGGAAGGCGCAGCTGTATACCCTTTCCGGAGGCTGCGGGCCCGTCGCCGAGATCAGCGATTTCGGCGGTGTGATCCGCCGTCTGCTGGTCCCCGCCCGGGACGGGAAGATGGTGAATGTGGCGCTGGGGTATCAGGATCCCGCACGGTATTTCTCTCCGGATCCGCTTCAGGGCATCCCCTGTTTCGGGGCGCTGATCGGCCGTGTGGGCAACCGGATCGGCAAGGGAAAATTCACCCTTGACGGACGGGAGTATCAGGTGTTCTGCAACGAGCGCGGCAACTCTCTTCATGGCGGCAAGGGTTTTCACAACCGGCTCTGGGAAGTGACCTCCTACGACGGGAAGGAATTCCGTCTCCGGATCAAGAGTCCCGATGGGGACTGCGGCTACCCCGGGAATCTCACGGTGGATGCCGTTTACCGGGTGACGGCGGACAATGCCCTCGAAATGGAGATGCATGCCGTAACGGATGCGCCCACCCTTGTCAACCTCACCAATCACAATTATTTCAACCTGAATGGCGAGGAGACCGGATCTCTGGAGGGACACTCCCTGCAGATCTTCGCCTCCAGCCGTCAGGAGGTGGATTCTGAACTTATCCCCACCGGAAGGTGGCTTCCTGTGGAAGGGACCGAATACGATTTCCGGAAGGGGCGTTCCATGACGGAGGCTTTCAAGCTTCACAATGGGGGATTTGACGACAACTATCTCCTGGATCACCCGCTGGACGGGATCGTCCGCTGTGCCGCAGTAGCGGCCAGCCGAAAGACGGGGATCCGGCTGGAGGTGGAAGGTATTTCCCCCTGCGTCCAGCTTTACACCGCAGGGGGCCTGAACGGGTCCATCATCGGGACTTCCGGCAAAGCGTATCCCCGGCTGTCCGCTTTCTGTCTTGAGATGCAGCACCCTGTTGACGCCCCGAATCACCCGGAATATCCGTCCATCCGGCTGGATCCGGGCAAGACATACTCTCAAGTGATCCGCTACCGCTTCTCCTGCGTGACGGATTGACCCTTCCTTCGTTTTTCCATACGTTCCGCCCGGCCTCCGGTTGGGGGCCGGTTCAATGCCCTGCTTTTCCGTTTCCGGAGGATCGTGCACTGCGGAAACGGACAATGGGAAATTCCGGGCAGGATTCCGGGACCGGTTCCGTGCCCGGCGGGGTTTCCACATCGACCTCGATCCCCGCTCCGGTCTTCTTCCAGGAGACGCGGATCCTGCCGTGCGGGGTGGGCACCTCTCCCGAAAAGTGCGTATAACTTCCGCACCATGGTTTGACACGGAAGGTCCTGAATCCGGGTGTCAATGGTTCCACCCCCAGAAGGCATCCTCCCGTCCAGCAGGGGACGAAGGCCCCCCAGGCGTGGGAAAGACTTCCGGCACGTTCAAAATCCTCCTCTCCATTTCTGGTTTCCCAGATGGAGCTTGCTCCGGCATTCAAAAAGAGATCCATGGTTTCGTTCAGATCGCGCATCAGAAATGCTCTGGAGGCTTCCGACCCTTGCATCAGGGCCCGGATCCAATAGACCATTACGCTCAATTCTGCGGGCCGGAACTGCCGGTGCATCAAATTGGAAAGGATTTTGGCACGCTCCGCTTCGGAGAGTCTGCACTGGAGAAGGGCGAGGATCTGCATGTGATCATACCCCTCGCGATCTCCGGCGGAAGCTCTGAAAAATCCCTTCCTGCGGTCGAAGAAACGGTTTTTCACCAGTGCGGCGATCCGCTCCGCCTGTTTTCGCAGAAAATCCGCCCGCTTTTCCGCTCCGGCGGCGGCATGCATCGCCGCTGCGGCGCGAAGGGCTTCGGCCAGATAAAGATTGTACAGCGGCTGTTCCGGATCTTCCATGCGGCTCAAAATGCCGTTCCACTCGTAGAAGTTCCAGATCTTTTTGCCGTCTCCGGGGGAATGCAGCCCCTCCGGCAGCTGTTCCGAGAGCGCCCGGTCCAGGATCCGTTCGATGACGCTTTGCCATTTCAGGAAGATCCCGGCGTTGCCGCTGTAGAGGATGTACTCATGCAGTGCGGTGATCCACACCATGGTAAAGACGGGGATGGTCAGCTGGACTGCCGAGGGCGCCGTCAGCGCAAGATACCGCTCGCCGTCAAAAGATCTTCCCAGAAGATCGAGGGAATTTTCCGCAAAGGCCCAGTTTCCCCATCCGTAATAGCCGAAGAGCATCTGGTTTCTGGAGTCGTACGCATAAAGGGACTGCTCCCGCCACGGCGTATCCTCGTAATGCTCATGCATGCAGAGGTGCAGCGTCCGGAGCGCGAGGGCCTGCGCCTTCTGCAGCAGCCGGTCCTCCGTCTCCGGGAAACAGGCGGGGGGGAGGGGCAGTTCCGCCGGAATGATCCCGGCATACCCCAGCGCCGTACTGCCGGATACCTTCGTGATGTGCAGTTCAAGATACCGCCCCCCCAGCCTCCGGTGGGGAAACACGAACTCATTCAGACCCTCTTTGCAGATGTACCGGTCGGCAAAATTCCGTTGATCGATGACTGCCCGGACCCGCCCGTCCTTCAGATGTTCCCCGTGGGCAATATCCAGAACGGTCCCTTTGCCGGTTTTGATCTTCAGCCGGAAATACCCCGAGCATTCCCGTCCCGTGTCCAGAATGACATAGTACCCGTTTGCATCCGGAAAATCCTTCAGCGGCCGGAATTGCAGAAGCGGAGTGTCCAAAGAAAGTTTCAGCCTGCTTTTCGTCACGGTTTCCGCAAAAGAGGTCTTCTCCAGACCGGCAAAGAGTGCGGAATCCGTCTTCGGGGCCAGAAAGTCCGTCATGCAGCGCCGGGCAAATGTCCCGGTTCCGGCCGTTCTGCGGAGAATGCCGCACTGCACAAGTTCCACCGGCGGAGGTTCCAGTTCATTCAGGGGCGGGACCGGTCGCAGATGCATTTCCTGCCGGATGCCGGAGCCGTCCAGCTGACGGGCCGTTTTCCACTTCAGATCCTTTTCGCGGTTGGCATCGTAACAATAGGCAAACCCCAGCTGGCAGGTCACTTTGCAGCGGAGACCGGAACGGAACATGACGGCGTCCGCGCATTTCCAGGAGGAATCCGTGGTGCAGAACAGGCGCTTCCCCGCCCGGACCGCCGCGATCAGATAAGGCGTTCCCGGCTTCGAAGTGCCGAAGGACTCCCCGTTCCAGTGTACGGCCACGGTGATCCGGTTTTTTCCTTTTTTCAGAAATCCGTCGGCTTTCACTCTGGAAAACGTTCTGGACTCCGGAAAATCGGAAAGCTGTTGTATGGGAACCCGTCTGCCGTTCAGCTGAATGTCAAAGGTGGACTCTGCGGAAATTTCCAGAACGGTCCCCGGCGTCCGGTCCCACTCAAAACTTTTCCGGAAAATCCTCCAGGAATCGGGTTCCCGGGTATGATCCCAGATGGGATATGCATCGTGTGTAATCGACATTTTGAAACCTGCTTCTTTGGTCCTGCAATCAGTACTGTACCAGTTGTTCCGAGGTGGCTCTCGGATACGGTGTCGGATAATACCAGACTTTGTTCCGCCCGGAATGGTAGGAATAGATCACCTTCAGCTGTTTGGAATTTTCCGCTGCGGCATGGCCGTCCAGGTACCATACGTTGCAGCGTTTGGAGTGGCGCAGGACGAATGCCTGTCCGGCTCCGGCGCTGATGGTCGGCGCCTGCTTGCCCGAGCCGTTGGAACTGTCCGCAAGACCCCATGCACACTGGGGCTTTTCATGGATTTTTTTCAGGACGATGTAGTAAGCATTTCCCTCGATTTTGCTCCAGGTCGCTTTCAATCCGTTGTCGGGACTCTCCGCGTATGGGGCGGCAAAGACCGCAGTGTTGTGGGATGCCGTGGTCCCATGCCACTGCTGAAGCGGGGTGGAGGGACAGGCATCGGCTTTGTAGGAGAAATACCCGAGGCATGTTTTGGTCCCGGCCTGGTGCGCGTAATTGTAAACCGGGTTGTTGCCGAGATACGCATGGTAATTCAGCCGGTTGCTGCCGTATTTGTCGGAATTGATGATGTAATCATTGTAATCCGCCGCATACATCAGCATGCCGGCCCCGGTCTGTTTCTGATTGCTGAGGCAGGTGGCGGACTTGGCCTTTTCTCTGGCATTGTTCAATGCCGGAAGAAGCATGGACGCCAGTATGGCGATAATGGCGATCACCACCAGCAGCTCAATTAGTGTAAAACGCCGTTTGAATTGCATCAATGAATTTTGAAAGATGAAAGATGAAAAGGGGAGACCGGAGGTTGTTCGGTGTTTCTTCTGCATTTCAAGCTCCTTTGTTTCTGTTCCGTCATAAACCTCAAACGTTAAACCTTTTTACTTTTCTTCCTGCAGAAATTCCGGTTTTCCCCAGGGTGAGACAGGCATTTTTCCGAAACAGTGCGCCGGTTTCCATTCGCCTTTGCCGGTCAGGGAGAAGAGGGTGTCTTTGCCGGACAGAACCTTCCCGTCCGGCGTTTCAAGCTCAAAGTTGAGCCCGGTGGGGCCGCTCATATTGGTGACTTCAAAGGTCAGTTCGTTCTCCCCTGGTTTCAGGAATGGCGCCGCATTGAACCGGTGGACGACCCGGAAGGATACGCAGCTGCCGAGCTGTCTGCCGTTGAGCCGGACTTCGGTTTTATCATCCACAACCACATGCAGGATCGCCTTGGCCGGAAACGCTTTCAGTTGGAATTTCTGCCGGGCATAAACCGTTTTCCGGCTGCCCCGGAGATAGGCCGGGTGGGCGACCCAGCTCCCGTCCAGCAGGACGGTTTTCTGATGGATGCCGGAATCACTTCCCCAGACGACCGGGTGTTCGGAAAAACGGGCCGGGGTTGCGGCCTGCATCGGGCGGTCGGTCAGAAAGAGGACCCCCTGAGGCTCAATGGTCCTGCCGGAGACGGACGCTGTTTTTTTATTGCTTTCATTGACCACCACCTGAAAGCCCTTGCCCCTGATACCCCGCACGTTTTCCGGCAGGCCGGAAATGTTTTCCACCGGACCTGCCATGAGAAGCGGGGCAAGTTCCTGAAGTTCCAGATTCACTCTGGCAAATTCCCGCCACCATTCGGAATAAACGTCCTTGGCCCCGTTGCCGTACCAGAAGATCCCCTTTGCCCCGTGGGTGATGGCGTTCCACACCATGAACCGCAACTGTTTTTCCGTGGGACGGGGACGGACCGAATTCAGCAGTCCGCCTTCCTCGCTCCAGCCCATGGCCTGAAGGATCATCCAGACCGGTTTCCGGTCCCAGATCATCTTTCTGCAGAGGTCGGTATATTCCCCCACACAGGAAATCGTTTCGTTCGGAAGATTGTTGTGGCCGCGGCCTTCCGGGACCGGATAAATATCCACGCCGGTGACGTCGGCGGTTCTGGAATACGCGCGAACCGTCTCAAAGGACTGTCTCGGGTCCTCCGATCCTCCGGTCAGCCGGGGGGCATTGTTGAGCCAGCACACATGATCCGGAAGGTACTTGTACATCAGCCGGTAATTCTGCCGCATGTTTTCCAGCTTCCACCGGTTCCAGAGGGGTTCGTCCGAGAGGACCCCGATCATGCCTTTGTATTTGGCAAAAAGGGCGGCCCGCCGCTGGATGCCCGCTTTCACTTTTGCATCCTGCCCGGAGAACTGTCCCCAGTTGTTCCAGTCAACGGAAGCAAGTTTGTAGTGCTGAAGCGCGGACAATTGATACTCCGTCATCCTTTGGGAGATGCTCATTTTCACCGAGACGGTATTGATCCCGCTTGCGGAATAGACCCGCAGGGCATCCAGTCCCGGGGCCGGCGTGATGATTCCGACCGGGAAAAATCGTTTCCCGTCCAGAACCAGGATCCCGTCATCATCGAAATGGCTGCCGGAGGTTTTCTTTCTGCCGATCCGGAACCACTCGAAATCCGTCATTTTCCCGCTGGTGAAACGGAACTCATACGCCGTTTCCGGCAGTTTTTCCGGCATTGGCAGTCTGATCTCTTTTTTTTTTCCGGCCGGCAGGTTATGGAATTTCCATTCCGTGATTTTAGGGCCGTCGATTTCAAAAAGTTCCACTTTCAAGGACGGTTCCGGAAGGAGGCATTCCAGCCGGAACTCTTTCGGGCAGGATGCATAAAAATTGGAAAATCCGGCGGGCGATGCGATCCGGCAGTAGTCTTTTGAAACCGGACTGACAGCAGTCTGCTTTTTCCCCGGCCCGGCGATCCGCAGGGAAACGTCGTCAAAGGTCAGAATGCCGGGCGTCATCAGCTGAACAAAGATATTCACGGTGGTGGGCACGCTCCCGGGCATTTTGAAATTCAGTTTTTTCTCCTGCCAGTTGACATAGACCGTCTGATCCGATGCCATAAAGGTCCCGATGAAGGAGCGCCCCTTCATGAACTCGATGTAAAAGCGGAACCGGGTCCCGGGATTGCTCCAGCAGTTGGCTTTCAAGGAGAGCGTCATTTCCGTTCCCGGGGCGACGGAGGCAAAATCTTTTGCAGAAAGCTGATATCTCCAGGAAAGCATCTTCTGCGGCTTGTCATCGCACTGCAGCTGAAACGCTCTGCGCCCGGAGGCGACTTTTTCCATGGTGACAGAGGCCTGACCGTTTTTTCCTTTGATGATATGCCACCCCACGGGAAGTCCTTTTGGGTCCAGGTGTTCCGCCCCGCCGTTGGAAACAAACTCCATCACTTTTTCCGTCTTGTTCCACGGATTTTTCCCGGCGGGCCCGAGATAGGCGCAATCAAAAACAACGGACCCTTTGCCCTGAAGCTGCAGACAGACATACGCATCTATGCAGTTCATGTCTCCGGTTTTGAACCGGACCGTGACCGGAGTCCATCTCCCGGGAAGAACATCTTTGGCTGTGATGAAGCACTTTTTGGCCTTGATGGATTCGAGATAAAGCCGTACTTTGGCAGGGGCCCCATCCGCCGTCGCCATGACGGAAAGTTCCAGTTCCGTTCCCGGTTTGAACGCCTTCAGTTTTTCCCCGAGATTTTTCTGCATCCAGACCGGAGCGGCGGCCGGGCTTTCCGCACCGTCGATCCTTGCGGCGTTTTTGCCGTCGAGGACAAGTTTGTTTTCCAGACGGAAAGCCCTGGCTGCCGCTCCGGGATAGCCCTCCCATGCTTCCGGCACGGCGGAATTCTGTTTCTTCGGAATCTCAAAAGACGGATTTTCCAGCAGGTTCTGTCCGACTGCGGTCCATGCCGCCAGAGTCAGGACTGCACATAGAATTTTGCTCATCAAAAAACGCTCCTTTCTGTTTGGGCAGGATCAAAACTGCCGTTATTCTCTGATGCCCAGTTCCGTAAGTTTGACATTCTGTCCGCCTTTCACCGGGAAATACTTCCTTCCCGCCGGATAGCCGCAGTGCCATTTGATGGATCCCTTCATGCGGTTCTGCGGGTCGAAGAGCCCGTATTCCATGTGGGAGACCACCGGACGGGTGCCGGTGCCGATCTCAAAGTCAATTCCCTGAATATCCACATAGCACCACCCGCATCCGAAATTGAAAAGCTCATACTCTGTGGTGCAGATGATCCGTTTGTTGTGCTGGGCCGTGATATGCTGGATATTGCTCCAGTGACTGCTGTCATGGAAGACGATCGCGTATTCGCAGTTGTGGACGTACAGGAAGGATGCGTTGATGTGTTCTCCGAGGACAAAACCGTATTTGAACCCCTGACAGGCGACATTGTCCAGCACCTGATCGTCATTTTGGTCCCCGGACATGATCAGCCCCGCCGTGTGACAGGGATTCTCCTGAAGTTCCCTGTCCGATTCGTAATCGCCCACATTGTCGTCCAGACAGAACTGACTGTTCCTTACCTGAGCCCGGGAGGAATTCTGAAGGTTCACCGCACTCTGGGTGGGATACATGCGGTCTTTGTGGAGCTTCACCCGGAACTCCAGATTCTGAATGGTGACAAGGGAGGTGCTGAATTTGCCCGCTCCAACGGTGCCTTCCACGGTGGCGAGCATGGCGTAGGGCCGTTCCTTCGGATCCCGGACTTCCGGGGCGGTCCAGTCGCAGACCAGACGGGTATTCAATTTGTGCATGGTGCCGAATCTGGTCCCGGGAAACGCCGCCGACGGCGTCCGTACCTGATAGCCGTAGAGCAGAATGCAGGGCATTTCCCCCTCCAGAGAGAGGTTGCATTTCGGGGGGATGTAAAGCTGTCCCCGACAGGGTTTGCCGCCCACGGTTTCCCGGGCGGGGGAGGCGATGCGGTAGCCCGCTTCCGTATAGGGGAAACGGATTTTACCGCCGCCGCGCTTCGCCGTGAAATCAATGGCCGCCTGAATGGCGGCGGTATCATCGGTGATCCCGTCCCCTCTGGCGCCGAAATCCATCACGGAAACCCCGTTTCCGGAATTCAACGATGAACAGCCCGCCCCGCCGGTGATGGAAAATGCGGCGAGAATGCTTCCGAGAAATTTCCATCCCGGTCCGTTTTTGGTTTTGTTTTGCATCAGGAGCCCCCTTTCAGTATTCGTATTTCCGTATTGAACCCGGAGGGCAGAAATACCAGTATCCCTCCGCTTTTTTTCCGGCGGAAAAACGCTCTTCGAGAATTTCCAGAGCGCACTGGAAATGCCCGGCAAAATTGTGATCCAGAACGTCCACATCGGGGGTCTCACCGGACGTCAGAGACTTTTCCGGATCGTTCAATTTCGGAGTGGAGAGTCCGATCAGCAGCAGCGCGAGTTCCTGCGGGATCCTGATTCCGCACTTCAGACAGGCGGAGATCACCTCCGGGTGGTGGACCGGGACGATCAGACCGTCGGTATCGCTCCGGATCGTCCGGAGCCAGTCGCAGAACCGTATGAAATCATTCCGGTCCGGTCGCGGGGAGAAGGAAAAACAATGCCGGGCGATCCAGCTGTAGCTGTGTCCGGAAGAGGACAGGGCGCTCCGCCATGCACCGATCCGGAGCGCTTCAAACTGCTGGATCGGAGGCTGCGCCAGAATGGCCACATTCTTTCTCCCGAGCTTTTTGAAATGCCGCATTGCCTGCTGAATGGTTTCGTACTCGTTGGAGAGAATACTGGTGATCTCCGGGTTTCCTGACAACCCCCCCAGGATGATGACTCTTTTGGCCACAAAACCCAGCGATGCCTGAAAGGATTCCCACGGGATGCGGAGATCCGTGACAATGGAATAGGATTCCGGAGAATTGATTTCCGAAAAGACGGAGCCGATGTTGTCCGGCGAACATGGGAAAATTTTGACGGACCAGTCCTTCGCATGAAAAAGCTCTATGGCGTCAAGGAAAAACTGTTTCCGGAAGGAATAGCCGTCGCGGCTGATAATGAAGTTGACCTTTTTCTGCAGGGAAACCGTATTCTGGTCCACGAAATTCACGAAATGCCCTACCCCGTTCCGGCATCTCAAATACCCTTCCTTTCTCAGCAGTCCCATGGCCCTTGAGGCGGTAAGATAACTGACCTGATAGGTTTCCGCGATCTGCTGGATTCCTGGAAATACCTGATTGAACGCATACTTCCCGGAAGTGATCTCCTCTGCAAGTGCGTTCTTCAGCCAGATGCGTGTTTTCGGCAGTTTGCTGTGCATGATTTTCCCCTGCGTTGTATTTACCTTAATGTAAATAGCTCCTGATTTCAAGCTATTTACCGGTCTTTTTTTCAAGGAGGCGGGAAGAGGGCGTTTTCCCCTGCCGGTCAGACGGAAAAAGGAAACAGGAAGAGGATTCAGAGCGGGAAGGCCGGGCTCGTTCCGGAAACGGCGTTATTTTTTTTCCCGCAGTTTCTGCAGCATTCTGTCCCGCTGCTGCATCTGAAGTTTTTTTGCCGCTTTCCGGCGCATGTGGTGTTCATAACGGCGCGTCAGAAAATCCTTGCTGCGGATCCCCAGGAGAGCGAAGATGATCCGTTCTCTGCCGGTGATGATGGTGACTTCGCAGCTGGAACCGAACCGCAGCGGCTGGGGTTCATAGGTCAGAACAATTTTGACAGGATAATGGTTGATCCCGTTGACGGGAACGGGCAGCTGGTAGATGACATCGACTTTGCCGGTGAAGTACCCGTAGTCGAGGTAGTTGTACTGGCGGCAGTAGATGCGGACCTCCTGTCCCGGCTCGACCTTGAAAATCTGTTTTTCATCGATCAGGGCGACAACTTTTTTGTTCTTGTTGGCAGCGAATTTGACGACGATTTCCCCTTTTTCATAGTAGCCCCCTGGGCGCGGCGGGCTGTCAGTAAGCATGCCCGCATCGGGGGCGCGCAAAAGATAATCCTCCAGATGCCGGACCGCAATGGCGGTTTCTCCCCGTTTCCCGGCAAGCTTCTGCCTGAGCAGTTGCAACTCGTCCTCGGCGCGGGCGATGATTTCGGAGGCCATGCCGCTCTGCAGTTTCTTCCAATCCTCCTCCAGGCGCTGGACCGTCATCCGGTTGGAGAGGTGGTCCAGTTCAACCTTTAGAAATTCCTTGCGGGTGATGACCTTGCGGTCGTACAATTCACGATAGACCTCCAGTTCGTGCGCGCTGCGTTCCAGCCGTTCCCGTGCCTCCGTCAGTTGGAGCCGGGTGTGCCGATAGTAGGCGGGGAGGGGGTCTTTGCGCAGAAGCGCCAGTGCTTTTTCCTTGGCATCGATCTGCAGTTCCAGCTCGCGGACCTCGTTTTTCAGTCCGGCGATCTTATCCTGCTGATTGCGGTCGTCAAAGGCGATCAGGACCTCGCCGAGCTGCACTTCGTCCCCTTCGAAACGGAGGATTTTCGAGGTCCTTGCGCTGACCAGAGATTTGATGGCGTATTCGCGGATTCCCTGCACGGTTCCGTTGCCGTGGACCTCGTCATTCATGGTGCTGAAAAGCGCTCCGAGGAACATGGTGAACATCAGCAGAAAGATTGCAAAAATGATCCGGCGGAAGATCCGGAACCGGTCGCGGACCGGCATGGTCCCCGATGGATGTATCATAGTTTCTGCTCTCCTTAATTGTTCCGGTTCATTTTCCGCTGGGTCTGGTAAAGTTCACGATAGGTGCCCGGCTGGTTCATCAGCTCATCGTGCGTTCCCTGCTGGACGATCTTTCCGTGATCGAGAACGATGATGGAATCGGCATTTTTGACCGTGGAAAGCCGGTGGGCGATGATGATGGTCGTCTTGCCTTTCATCAGCCGGTCCAGAGCCTCCTGAACGAGATATTCGGAGACGGTGTCCAATGCGCTGGTGGCTTCGTCCAAGATCAGAATCGCCGGATTTTTCAGGACGGCACGGGCAATGGCCAGACGCTGTTTCTGACCGCCGGAAAGGCTGGCTCCGTTTTCACCGATCATGGTGTCAAAGCCGTCGGGCAGCTGCATGACGAACTCCATCACGTTGGCCATCTTTGCGGCCTCCATGATCTCCTCTTCCGTCACCGGACGCTTGACCGCATAAGCGATGTTGTCGCGGATCGTGCCGGAAAAGAGGAATGGTTCTTGCAGAACCACGCCGATGTTGTCACGATAGGACTCGAAACTCAGTTTCCGGATATCCAGCCCATCGACGCGTATGAAGCCGCCGTCGATGTCGTAAAAGCGCAGCAGAAGATTGGTGATGGTGGATTTCCCGGAACCGCTGGGACCCACCAGCGCGATCTTCTGCCCGGGGTGGATCGTAAGTGAAAAGTCGTTGACCGTGGGGCCTTTTTCTTTTTCATAACTGAACATCACGTTCTTGAACTCGATCAGCCCCTTGAGGTGATTTACATGGATCGGGTTGGCGGCCTCCCGGATCTCCGGGATCGTATTGAGCAGTTTGACAATGCGGCTGGCGCCGACCATGCCCTGGGCAAAGGTGACGGAGAGTCCGGAAAGCACGTTGATCGGGGCAAGCATCATGCCGACATAGGTGTAAAAGGCGACAAATTCGCCGATGGTGATGGACCCCATTTTAACGGCGAAGATCCCGCTGCCGATCACTGCAAGATAGGTGAGAAGCGAGAGAATGTCGAAGATCGACCACAATCCGACTCCTTCCACAGTGACCCGCATCTGCATATCCACCACCGGTCGGAGGTTCTGGAAGAAATTGAGACACTCCGTACGCTCTTTGGCGAAGGACTTCACCACCTTGACCCCGGAGAGGGTCTCCGCAAGGTTGGCGGAAATCTCGGACATTTTTTCCTGAATCACCATGGAATCCTTGCGGATCTCCCTGCGGAAATAATGGAAATTTAGATAGTGCAGCGGAAGCGAAAGAAATACGATCAGCCCGAGTTTCCAGTTGATGGCCAGCAGCAGAGCCGAGATGATCAGCAGCTGGAAAAGCTGTTCTCCCAGCTGGGTCATGGTGCGCATGAGCATCTGCAGGAGCGCCACATCGCTGATGACGTTGCTGATGAGTTTTCCCGTACGGTACTCTTCATAGAAGCGCAGAGACAGGCTCTGCAGATGGCGGAAGACTTTCTGCCGCAGGTCAACCATGACGCGGGCGCCGGTGTAATCGACAAGGTAACAGGCGATGTACCGCAACATGCAGCGCACGGTGTAAATGAGCAGCATTCCCCCCGCGAGTATCCAGAAGAGCGTGTAATCCGCATCGGGCAGCACCCTGTCAATGGTGATCTTGAGCATCCAGGGCATGGTCAGACCCACCATGTTGAAAAGAATGAGTGATCCGACCGATGATCCCAGCATGCCGCGATAGGGCCTCAGCAGCTGAAGGATCTTGCCCAGCGGCTGCCGGTCATATTGAGCCGCCAGAGCATCCCGTGAAAATTCCGTTGTTTTTTTCATGACAGCGCAATCTTGATCCGGAGCGGGGCCATGCATCGGCCCGAATATTTTCCGGTTCTTTTTTTTACGGTTCCTCCTGTTGCGCATTCAATGTAGCGCTTTTCGTGAAGAATGCAAGCCTGAACATGAGAAAAAACACTTTTTATGCGGTGTACATGCATTCCCTCTCAGTTTTTCACTGTTCCGGAAAACCGGATGCTCCGTCCTGTGCGTTTTGAAATCGGCTCATGCCTTGCATTTTCCCGGGACGGTATTATATTATATGAAATATGGATTATCCGGGGGGGATGGGCAATCACTTTGAAAACAATAAAACAAGGACCTGTCATATATGTTCGGAAAAGAAAAAAAAACTGATCCGGCGGAGACTGCCGCCGGAATGTCTGCGGAAAACCCTGCGGGCGAAGACAAAGCATTTGCGAACGTCGCCGCACCGGCGGAACCTGTTTCGCTGAATGTGGAGGATGCCGGAGAACAGCCGGCTCCGGAAGCGGAGGACCCGCTGGCCAGGGCGGCAAAAGATCTGGAGGAAGCACAGAACAAGCTTCTGTATCTTCAGGCGGATTATCAGAATTACCGCCGGCGTATGATCAAGGAGTTGTCCGATGCCCGCCAGATGGGGGTCATCGGGACGCTGGATCCTTTTCTGCGGGTGGCGGATTTTCTCGGCATGGCGGACACTGCCGCCCGGCAGTCCGACAATCTGGACGCCATCCGTCAAGGACTGGCGATGATCATCAATGAATTCAACCGGGCCTTCGATGACCTGGGGGTCAAAAAAGAAAGCGCAGTCGGGAAAACCTTTGATCCGGATAAGCAGGAAGCGTTCCAGCAGGAAGCTTCGGAAACCGTTCCGGAAGGAGTCGTCATCAGGGAGTTGTATCCCGCTTACATGATGGGCGACCGCTGCATCCGGGCGGCCAAGGTGGTCGTTTCCACCGGAAAACCTGCTCCGGCGGAACCTGCTCCGGCAGAATCCGCTCCGGCAGAACCTGCTCCGGCGGAACCGGAGGAAACGGCAAAAGATACGGCTTCGCAGGAGGCGTAAATCATGGCACAGGATTTTTATGAACTTTTGGGCGTGGACAAGAACGTCTCCGCCGATGATCTGAAAAAAGCATACCGCAAACTGGCGCTGAAGTATCACCCGGACCGCAATCCGGGC
>DCGO01000081.1 GCA_002314605.1 Lentisphaeria bacterium UBA1776
CACAACTGGCGAACATAGCCAAAATCTTCCTTGGAAAGCGTCAAAAGGCGTAATTCAGCCGATCACTCTCTGTCGGGATTCTATTCTTGAACCCTTCCGGGTGCGGTTTGCCGGAGAACAGCATCGTGGAATCCGTTCGGTACCTGGAATGATACCGCAAACAGGTACTCCGGTCATTGAATGCTCCGGTAGATCCCCTTGTATTCTTTGGCCAGCTGTTCCATTTCCGGGCAGTGCTGCCCAATGGAAATGCAGTTGATGACGATCTTTTTTGGAATGGAACGGCGGATATCCTTCAGGATTGCATCCCATGTGCTGTCAGTCGGGCTTCCGTCCGTCAGAAGAAAGACCGTGTCAATATTGCTTTCCTTTTGGGAAACCATCCGGATGACTTCCATGACCGCTGCATGCAGCTCCGTCATGCCGCAGGCATTCAAGCCGGAAACAATGCCTTTGCTCTCCCGGTCATATCCATCCTCAAAACGCTTCATCCCTCCACGGGGATAAAGGGCGGTCCCTGAGGCAAAGGATATGATGCGGTAACGGGTCTTGAGATCATCCATATACCCGGAACGTATGGCACTCTTCAGCTGAGCTTTCAGCACTTCCATCCGGCTTGCACCCTCCCTGGTCTTGTCCGACATGGAAGAGGAAGTGTCAATGACAAAAAGGGTATCCCCTCTCACTTTGATCCCGTAAAAACCGCCGCCTCCGCCCCCCGCACTTAAACTGCCTCTCCCCTGCATGCTGCCGGAGGCGCGCTCATCCGGTTTCGGATTATTGATCATCGTGATCCGGCGCCGGGGAACGGTACGTTCCGCGCTCCCCGGCACCCCGGGACCGGCCCCCGGTGTTTTTTTCGGAGAAGCATCCGGACTTTGACTGCCGGGAGGGACCGGAGCTTTGGAAGGGGGGGCGGAAACGCCGGATGCCTGCGTCTTTTTCCGGTCTGTTCCCGCATCCGCCATTCCGCTGCCCTTGCTCGATCCAATGCCGCTCCCCAGTCCGGAACCGAGTCCGGTACCGCTGCCGGGCCCCGCGCCGGAACCCCTCCCTCCGCCGGTACCGGTACCGCTGTTCCCTCCCCGGCCGCTCATATACATGACCAGAAAAAACAATCCGAAAACAACAACAAGCCAGGAAAGCATCAGCAGATACGGCCGCTTTACGGAAAAATGACGGCGGTCATTCGTGGTTTGGCTCATAAATGCTCTCCCGTTTTCAATACCAATACGATTTTTGTTCCCGGACCACCTGGAAGGAACAGCTCTTATCGCGGTCAAAAGCCAGATTGACTCCATGCCGGATCTTCTGTTTCGTCAGACTGCTGCGCAGGATACAGAAACTCCGGAAGGAATCCCGTGAAAGCGAAAACAGCGGGACCCGTTTCTCCGGAACTTTTGCCAGAAGCGCAAACACCTCCGGTGACACGCGTCCTCCCTGCAGGATCGGGATTCCTTTCCCCGGCACGGGGCGGCAGACCACTGCCGTCCGCCCGTCCACCATAAACTTTTCGGAAGTGCACTCCCGGCAGACCTTCAGGTCGCCGGTCTGCGGGTCTCTTTCCGGACCGAGTTTCCAGATCCGGTCTTCCGAAACGATCAGCAGATATGGCTGATCGAAACTCTGTTCCATGATCCGGAATGTCATGGAAAAAGTAGAATTTGAGGTGGATTTTTTCCCGATTTTTTCCAGACGCTCCTGCAGCGTCTTCAGCTCCTTTGCCAGCGTTTCGCGGCGCTTCTCCGCGTTCCGGATCCGGGCATTCTCCTGAGAAAAAGAATTTTGCCGCAGAAGAAAATTCTGTTCCTCCAGCGCTTTCCGCGTTTTTTCCATTTCCTCCTGAATGCGGGCGGCGGAAAGCTGTTTCTGCAGCCGCATGATTTCGGCGATCTCTTTGCGGGCCGGGTGGTTTTCGAGCTTCTGCAGCGCCTTGTCCAGAGTTTCGTTCTGACGGAGCAGCGTCGCCAGTTCCGCTTCCAATGCCTTCAGTTTTTCTGCGGGGACCAGCAGAGAACTGTCAACACTGCTCATCATGGACATCAGCACTACCAGAGCAATCGCGATGAACATCACCCCGCCGAATGTGTTGCACATGGTGTCAAGCAGAAGTTCCAGACTGGATTCTCCGGTGTTTTTCTTTCTGCCCATAATCACGCTCCTCCCCAAAGCGAGAGATCATCCGACGGCAGGAGCTCCAGACCGCGTCTCTTCTGCTGGGCATCAAGATCGTCCAATAGGACCTCATACTCAACGGAACCGGGTTTCAGAAGGATCGTATAGTATTCGTCATTCCGTCCACGCTGCCTCACCCATTCCACAAATCTCCGCCGCCGTTCCGTAAAACTCCCGCCGGCAATGCGCAAATCGGTCTCCTGTCCGGTACTGCATTCCATGATCCGGATGCCGGCGGGCGTGCATTCCACCAGGACCGGTGCAAACGACGTATCGTTTTCCACCACGTATTTCAGCGCATTCCGGACTTTGACTGTCCGGGCGTATTTCTTTTTCAGTTCTTCCTGAAGTTTCTGAACTCTCTGTGCGGAAGCGATACATTCTTGATTTTCCCGGTCTGCACGTTCCCGAAGATCTTTGAGCTGCTGCTGCTGCCGTTCAGCGGCCTTTTTGAGAGCCGAACGCTTTGCTGCCAGATTCCGGATGCGCACCTGATGCTTCTGCAGTTCCCGGCGCATGGATTCAAGCCGTATCCACAAGCTGTCAAGGTCCAGTTTCTGCAGTTCACGGATCCGCGTCTGATACTGTGCTTCCTGTTTGCGGAGCCGGACCAGCTGCTTTTTTAATTCCCGAGCCCGTTTGGACGCCGCTTCCGAGATCTGCCGGGTCTCTTTCACCGTTTTCGGGTCGTCCGCCTTGTGCAGATCCATCATGAAGATCACCAGCAGCAGAACCACCAGAAACATGATCCCGGTAAGCGAGGTGATGATGTCCTGAAATGAAAACAGCGAGATTGCCGGACTGTCGTCTTTCCGCGCCATATTCATTCCCCGGAATCACTGGTGGAAATGTTTTTCATCTTGGAAATGATATTTTTATGACAGTAATCGGAACAGTCATCCAGAAATTTTTCTTCCTTGTGAAGCGTGAACGTAATGAAAATCTGAATGATCAATGCCAGCACCAGCGCGATCAGCGTGGTCTCAAAAGCCACGCCCAACCCGCCGGTAACCTGACTTAAAGCCGCCTTGATCTCCTGAATGTCGCTGCTGCTCTTGACCACATTGCCGAAGCTGCCCACGGCATTGGAAAGCCCCAGAACGGTACCGATAAATCCCAGCACCGGAATCGCCCAGACAAAACCTTTCAGCACCGTGTAGGAAGATGAAAGACAGTTTTCATCGTTTTCCGCCTGATTTTTCAGACACTCGGAAACAGCGGAGACATTTCCCAGATTCCGGAGATTGGAAAGCGCCCGTTCGATGCGGTCGAGCAGAATGAAATGCGCCGGATCCGCAACCTCGTGATGCATCCGTGAAATGATCTGTTCGGCGGTATGGCTTGTCAGCACAAAATTGCAGTCTTCCGGCAGAATATCCACCTTCAGAGCTTTTTCCTGCAGACGCAGTTTCAGCAGTTTTATGATCAGGACAGCCAGCGACCAGCAGGAAAAAAATACCGTGAAATAGGGGATTATGGAACGGTCGTTTTTGCAGTTGAAAAACATGTCGATCATCCAGCGGTCCTGATCCGCATCATAAACGGTCAGAAGGAGCCCGTAAAACAGGGCCGTCAGCGCCAGTCCGAGCAATACGGAAAAAAAGATATTGACCCCCGTGAATTTCTGGCCGGAAAAACCGCATTTGCATTCAATGTCGTCGCGGAACCACGCCAGTTTCTTTTCATTTGTCAGATCCATTGCATCCACCTCTTCATAAAATTTTTGCGGCAAGAAGCTCCGCCGCTTTCAGAACCGCAAACGACAATCCGGCAAAAAATGCCGCCCCAAAGAGTGCTCCCCGGGAAGAAAGCATGTAAAACACCTTCAGCCCCTTCCTGAGCCCGAGCACGAAATTGGCACAGAAAAAAGCGAAGACCCCGAGCGTCAGAATCCCGTAACTCCACACGCCCCACGCAGGGACCGTCTCCCGGGGAGCCAGAACCGATACGGCATAATTCAAAATCTCCACGCAAAAAAGCGCCCCCGTATTCATCAGGATCATTCCGGCCAGCAGGAAACTTTGCACCAGAGTTTCTTTCGGCAGAGCGGCCCGCCGGTGAAATCCCAGCATCCCCGCCAGACTCAGGAACAGCATTCCGGCCGTCATTCCTGCAGCAAAGAGGAGTTTCCGTCCAACTCCGGGGAAATACAGAGAAACGGAAAACGCCGCTGCTGCGGTGATCAGAAAAGGAAAGCCCAGACAGACTGGAAGCACCGCCGTCCACAAAACTTTTGACGGCAGCAGAGCGAGTTCCGCCAGTTTTTCCGGCGCGTTCCAGCAGAGGGTCAGGGTGTTCCCGATGACCCGGAAAAGCTCCGGACTTTGCCCCTCCGGACAAAATTGGTCACCGTTTGTACCTTCCCCGCCGCAGAGGTTTTCTTCTTCGGCCACCCCCTCAACGGGCCAGCCCTGTTCCGTAATATCCGCGCGGGAGCCGCTTCCCGGTCCGGACGGCAGAATTTCGATCGTGCCGGAACCCTGTTCCGTTTCGTAAAGCACCTCCTGCAAAGCCATCCAATGGACCTTGTCCGCCGAAATCGGACTCTCCCCGGAAATCACTTTGCGGTGGTACATCCGGTCAAGCATCGCCGCTGAAAATGGGCCGAGGATCCGCAGATCCTCCGTACGCAGAAAGAAATAACGGGGTTTCATGGTCTGCTCCGCATGTTTGTCGGGATCGATGCCGGAATGGAATAGACTTCCTCATGATTGAGCAGCAGCTCATCCTGAGGGTACAGCAGACAGGAGTGAAAAAGCGTTCCGTTCTCCAGATCCGTTAATTCCGGAGCCAGACTGCTGACCGCCGAATCGGGTTTTGCCAGGAGAGATTCCGGCAGCAGACAGAAGCGGCTGCCCTTCTGTACGCTTTGAAGATGGACAAAATAACGCAGCTCCGGGATTTTTTTGTAGAAGAAATGGATCCGAATCCGCCCGTTTTCCAGGTAGATCACCCCGCTGGGATTGGGCTGCATGGCATTGAGAACTTTCCGGTAAAGCTGCATCGTCCGGTCCCGGATGGCCTGTTGTGCGGCATACTCGGGGGAGGTAAAAAAAACAATGTCTCTTTCAATTTCGTCGCGATCGACGTTCCACGCCGTCGGCTCTGCCGGGAAACTGGCAAGTTTTCCTTCGATTCCCTGGGCAAAGACCTGATCAATGACCGAAAAGGACCCGTAAAGTTTCAGCAGGGAACGGATAATTTTCAGACGCGCCATGGGATTTCCCCGCCGGCTGGAAGCGTAAAAACGGATCTCATGCAAAACCGCTTCCCTCAGTTTTTCCGGCTCGGAGATCACTTCAAGCCGCTTCAATGTTTCCATGAACATCGTATAATGCAGCGCCTTGTTGATATCTTTCCGCCCCGCCCAGCTTCGCAGCTGCGCAAAGGAAATGGAGGTGAATTTTTCCGGCAGTCCAGGAGGAGGGGGCTGCAGCACCAGCGTGTAGGAATTCCGTTGCTTTTCGATCAGGAAAAGCAGCTCAAGCGTGCGGTTTTCCGGCTGGCATACGCTGAGCCGCATATCCCGGTAACTGCCGCCGGCCTGTCCCTTGGCACGGTAGAGACAGAAATTATCGTCGCTCAAAGGCCCCTGCAGATAAAAATAGTAATCCCGTCCGCCGGATGGAATCACCACTTCAAACAGATCCCACGTTTTGGCTTCGGCCTTCAGTCTCTCCAGCTCGCTGCGAAAGTTTTTCAATGTCTCTTCGCTGATCCGGATAAACTGGAAATCCTGCATATAGGGGTGATGTGAAAAAACGTCGGGAGCTTTGCCGTCCTTTTTCGCAAATTCGGAATTCATGAAAAGCCGTTCCTGATCCTTGCCCCGGACTGCACTTTCAAACTCTTTTTCCAGCGGTGATGAAAATGCCGGAAGGGACGGAATTTTATCCAGTGCGTCCAGAAACTCCACTGCATTGGCCGGATAGCGAAGCTTATGACGGAGCTGCAAATACTGCCCTGTATCCCGGACTTTTGCATTCAGATTGGCCAGCATTTCTCCGACAAGCCTGTCATTGTGACGGCGGAAATTTTCCGATACGCCTTCCCTTGAAACGGCTTTCAACTGATTTTCCAGCGCACGCAGATCCCGGTCAAGCGCCGAAAGCTCCAATCCCTGCGGATTGTCGCAGCGTCGGGACAGCTTTTTTCCGGCATCCTGCAATTTGAGGAGAGCGTCTGCATAACTGCCGTCCCGCTCCTGCTGCTTTTTTTTCAACAGATCCCCGTACTGCAGTCTCAGTGATTCAAGCTCCACCTGCTGCTCCTGACTGTGAAACCTTTTCCAGGCCTCGTCCAGCAGCTCCCGGCAGCCGTCGGAATCGCCGGCAGCCAGTTTTTTCCTGAGCTGTTCGATCCGCCGGACCACCGACTTGCTCTGCTCGATCTGGTCTTCCCGCATATTTTCCGCCTTTTTAAGGAGCGCGAGGACCTCCGTATCCCGGACTGCCGGATTTTTTTCCTTCTTCAGCGTCTCAAAATACCGGCGGATCTCCAGAGGTTTCTGCTGCTGCAGAAAGGCGGTCATCTGGCGGCAGACATCCCGTTTGTTGTACCACCGGTTCAGTCCGTACAAAGTCAGCGCCACTCCGACGCAGAGCAGCATGACACCGCTGCACCAGACAATGACCTTCTGGCGCGCCGCCCGTTTCTGTTTCAGCTGAAATTCTTCCTCCAGTACCTGATAACGCTCCTTCAGCCCGGCATCCACCGGAACATTCAGTTCCGTGAGGTTGCACATCTCCGCCCGGATCCTGGGGAAATCCTCCCCCATGCCGATCAGGTGGTTCAGCTTCTGATGAAGTTCCCGTGAACGCTCCTGCAAAAGCAGCTGTTCCTGTTTTCTGTCGAAGTGTTCCCGCGCCCGTTTCAGAAGTTCCGCATCGCCCCCGGAGGGAGCGTCGAACAGGGGATCCTGCGACAATGTATTCCATGCACAAAGTGCCTCGCCGAGCGCCGCCGTGTCCTCCATGGATGCGGCGTTCTCGATCCGGGCAAGGAGTTTCCCGGCTTTTTCCCGGATCTGCGAAGCCCGGTAGGCTTGTACATCCTGCCGGTAGGGATCGGTTTCGGACGGAGGGACCGGATGCAGCAGTTCCGAAGACTCCAGCTGTCGTATGATCCCGTCCAGACAGGCGGCATCATGGTGTTTCTGCGCGGCGGCGGCCTCATTGAGCTTTTCCCGGATCCACGCCCGCTCCGCGATCTCCAGGTTTTTCCGCCAGATGTCGGTGGAGGTATCTTTTTTCAGCAGTTTTCGCAGCAGCAGGATCTTTTCGTGCAGAGTCCCGCTGTGTCCCAGGACGCGCCACTGGGCGATCAGATCGGAGTTCTGCTCCACGGATTCGGAAAAATCTCCGGATTCCAGCTGTTCGATCAGTGCCATATCCGGTTCCGCGGGGATGGAAACATGGTACAGACAGCACAGTTCCACCCATTTGGACCGGCCCGGAAAGAGGAGGATCCTCGCCCGTTCCGTCAGCGACGGGGTATTCCGGCAGTTGAGCAGCAAAGCCTGCCGCGCATTGCCGCTCTCGATCAGACTGCGGCATTCGGAAAGGGCTTCATTGACGATGCGGCAGGCATCCGCGTAAAGGGCCGCCAGACGGCGGAAATGCTCGGAATCACTGCAGTCCTGACCATTCAGGAAATGCTCCATCTCCAATAAGATCTGCTGTATCTGGGCCATGGCGTCAATCCCCGACTTTCACCCGGTAGAGGCCTCGCTCTTCCGCCGCTTTTTTCAATACGTTTTTCTGCCCGTACAGAGCTTTACGGTCAAAATCTTCAAAACTGCATATCGGCTCCAAGTCGAGTTTCCTGTATTTTTCCAGAAAATTGTTCTCTGCGGTGATATATTGATTTTTCAGCTCTTCCTCGGACTTCATGTTTTTTTCCCAGCGGGCCTTCGCGTTTTCGACAAAGCCGGGGGAGCCTTTCCACCGTGCTTTTTCACAGAAGGACTTGTACTCTTTCTGAAAATCCTCCTTGGATGAGAATTCGGGATAACTGCCGGCCAGAGCTTTCTCTATTTCAGAGATTTCATCGTCGGAGAAACTTGACTTATCAGCCTTCTTTTTGTACTTTTCCAAGGATTTTTCCGTGTTCCGCCTGGTCTTGTTTCTTTTCGTCTCCAATTTTACTTTCGCCCTGTTCCGGATCTCCATGAGAGAGCAAAGGTCGGTAAAGCTGTTCAGCTCGAATTTCGGCTTATCCAGATATTCATCCAGCCAGTTGTTTTTTTGCAGCAGTTCCGGATCTCTGGCGGTGATACGGAAATCATCTTCAACAGAAAATTCCCGCTGCAGCTCCTTATCCAGAGAATGGATGACCCGGTGAAAATCAACGGAAACGGTCTCCCCGCTCGACAGGGTGATCTCAATGGACCGGATCTTCCGCAGAGCCGCACGAGTTTCTGCATTCATTCCGTTATCCCAAACATCACGGACCCACAGGTTCTTCTTTTCCGCCTTGAATTTGAACAGACGATCCTTGCCGGAGAGATAATCGATCTCTTTTCCGGCAAGTTTTTTGCCCGGTACGGAAACGGAAATGGACCGAATATCGTCGTCGAAGGTGTAAAGTCTGCCGCTCCCCTCTTTGACCGCCTCGTGGAGATTGATGAAGAGCTCCCGTCCGATTTTATTGTCCCATCTTTTCTTCTCGGGCCGGGCCGGTACGGCAGCCGGAGGTCCCGCCTTTTTTTTCTGTACTGCGGATGGAAGCAGTACCGGGGAGGCTGCGGGAGGAGTTTTCCGCTCTGCGGCCTGGGCCGGAGCCGGGAACACTTCTTTTTCCGGCAGTTTCCCGGGGGGCACCGGAAAAACGGGCTCTGTTTCAAGGATCTCTCCCGGTTCATCATCCTGGAATCCGGCATCCTCTGCCGGGTTCTGCTTCGGGCTCTTCCCAGAGGGGGAGAGAAAACCCCGAATAACAATCATGTAGATAATGAGAATGATGAGGATAAGCACCACCAGAAGAAGCGCGCCAGGGATAAGTCTCCGCCACACAAAACGACTCATCTTCCAGCCACCACCACGCCGGGGGGCGGCGGCAGCCGCTTTTTCCTCTCCATCCGGGTTTGCCGCCCGGCGGCTGTCGCGATGCGAAACTACCGGCCAGGGCTGCGGCCCCGGGTCCGGGGACGACGGAACCGGTGCGGAGGAAGCCTCCGCCGGAACCGGATCCGGCGAAATTTCCGGAGGGACCTCTCCCCGCGCCACCCGGACATAGGGGTCATCCGTCAATTCTGCAGGCAAAGTCTCCCTGCCGGTCAGGGAAATAATGTTCTGCGGTTTCAGCCGGTGCATGGTCTGCAGAACCGGATTGTCGATCAGACCGCACCGCAGCAGGGTCTCCACGCCAAGCAAAGGCTGAATGAAATAGGTATCGAAAGTCGCCCGCATCTGCAATTCCGGCTGCAAAAGCACCATCACCTCGGCAACCATCTGCAGCACTTCCCGGGGAGGAAGTTCCGGAGGGTATTCCAGATAGACCGCTTCATCTCCCACCTCCCGGGAATGGATGATCCCGGCAAGTTTGGCGGCAACCGCGCCCGCCCACCCGGCATCGCCCTTCCGGGCCGCCCAGGTCCGGGCAAGGCACGACTCCGGCGCGGCAGGGGGCTTCAGGCATCGGGCCGACAGAAGTTCCGGCCCCCGGTCCCATGCGGAATAGAAATTCCCTTCGGCCAGAAAATACCCGCAGGGCCCATACGGAGAATCCTCAAATTCACCCTCTTCCTGCAGAACGTGGTGCGCCAGTTTGTTGGTCCGGCCGGAATAGTCCAGCCCGGCATAGCCGATCCGGCTGAGCACCCGGAAAACAAGGGCCCCGTAACGGATCTTCCGGTAGGAAAATGAAACGGGATTCCCGGAACACTCCGGCGAGCCGGGCATCCAGACCGGCTTGTATCCGCTGATATTTTCCAGAGGTGCGAGAACATGCGGAGGAACCCCCCGGGTCCAGGCCACAAAAGTGAATCCTGAACTGCCGGCCTTCAGTCCGGAACGCACTGACGTGTAAATGAGTTCAAGCATTTCCCGACAGCCTTTCAGTCCCGGAAATAATCTGTCTGCCGGTCGGATTCGCCATGATCCAGACCGGATTGTCCGGGCAGCAGATATTTTTTCCCGCCGATCAAAATGACCCTTCCGGCATAGTCCGCCGGAAGCTGCTCCATATTCTTCTGCAGGGGATTGACAAAGACCACCTTGTCATTTTTGAGACTTCCGGTCAGCGGGACCGCATCACGCGGCGCCTCCCGACGGCACCGGATCAGATGCTGCTGACCAAGCAGCGCATAATAGGGGATATCCACCCAGATCGAGGCCAGTTTTCCCGGTTGGATCCCCACCGCTTTCCGGTCGGAAAACCCATCGGCTTCCGCCGTCTGTGCGATGGTCCCGAAACTGCTGACAGGCAGAAACAGCACTTTGGAGAAAAATGCCTCCGCCTGAGAAACGATCCCGGGGGCAAAACGGTTCATCGTCGCCCGGGCGGCATAGGATACCTGATAAAGCATATCCTCGTCAAACTCTTCCACGAAATCCTCCGTATTGGTCCGGAACGGAAGCATCTTCCGCAGTTCCAGCGGGAAAAGCGGCTCCCAGGTGTCGTATTTCCCGATCAGAACGATCAGCGGAATGGGAGACTTGTCCTGTCCGCCGCCCCATGCATGCCGGCTGTGACGGCGGATCCGGCTGACCATTTCCGAAAACAGCACCGTCTGATTGCTCAGTTTGGAGGAATCATTGATCTGGGGGTCCTTGGGATCGCACACCGCTCGCATATCGGCATCGTTCAGCGGATCGAAGATGAAAAAGATCGCATCGGAATGTACCAGATGCAGGGTTGCCGGATTGGAAATATTCTCCATTCCAGGCTGGAAATGCTCACCGGCATTGTCGTAAAAGATGACATTGGTATCCTGTTTCTCCAGCCCTGCGGCTCCGGGCAGGATCGGGATCTGCTGAAAGATGAAAGGCTTGGGCAGATTGACCGGAATACCGTTCAGATAGGTCTGGTCGGAAAAATCCGTGCCGACCTGCTCGGTTTTCTGCAGCGTAATGACCTTGGATTTATCGGCGCTCATAAACATGATGTCTTCATATTCATTCAGCGTCTTGTTGATCCGGGGATCCACATCGGAAAAGGAGAATCCCGCCTTCTCAGGGAGAGATCTCCGCAATTCATGTATCAGGGTCGTGAGATAGTAGGATTTTCCCGAAGAAGGCGCCCCGACAATGGAAATGTATCTGGAGCGGTTGTCCACAATGGACTCCGGAATGTGCAGCCGGCAGTGCGGACAGGCCAGATCGGGACACGGCATGTTTTTTTCGTCCAGCGGAATTCCGTCGGCATTGAATACTGCAGGGACAAAACGCTTTTGCTCCATGTTGCCCAGCACCGGATCCCCCAGCAGATCGGGATGCACGGAAATGCGCAGAACGTCCTTTTCGGAAAAGGAGTTCCAGCAGTGGGGACAGATGACGTCCCCCTCAATGATATCGCTGCTGAAATCAACGTTGGGACTCGGCCTGGCCGCCGTTTTCGCTTCCGGACTCATGGGCGTCTCCGGCAGAGCGGGGCGGAACGTACAGCCGCAATATGTGCATTGAACGTCCGAATTCAGATATTCAGTGCCGGCCCGGAAATGCTGTCCGCATTTTGGACAGGAAAAACGGTATCCGTTTGACAGCGGATCAAAAAAAACCTTGGCAACGATCATAATTCTTTCCTCTTTCCGGGGGGCTCCCGATTGCCGATGCGTGCGGAACGCTTCAGCTCTCTGCGGAATTCATTTTCCAGATAACCGGCCTCCGGCTGGCCGCCGGTACACAGCAGGACCGTCAGCCGGCAGTTTCCCCATTTCTCAAAGTCGGAGTTCGGAGAATATTCCAGCGATTCCCGGCGGACCTGATAAAAGGTCTCTGCGAAACGGAGAAGGTCCTCGGCGGACACCGGCGGAGACTCGCGCCACAAGCCGCGGGCGTCCGGATATCTTGCGGCATACTCCCGGCATGCAAGGTTGGTATAACGCTCCTTCAGCTTGTCGATGATCACGGGGCCGGGCTGCTCGATCAGACCGGCCAGCTCCGTCCTGCCGTCCGCAAAGAGATCCGTATTCTGGCGGTAAAAAAACATGCCGGGTGAGGTTCTGCTCCAGAATTTTTTCATATTAAGATAGATCGAAATGGCAACGATCACGTTCCTTTTCTGAAGCTGCTGTTCAATGATCCGGTTGACATTCTGAATGTTCTGCGCGAATTTCCGCTTGTTTTTTTCCAGCAGGTCCGTCAGATATTCCGGATTTTCGTCCTCATCTTCCGGCGGCTCAGCCGGACTGCAGGAAAACAGGCCTGAGGATGAACTTTTTTTCCTGTACCTGCGCATTTCCGGAGAGCCGGCCTCTCTTCGGGAAGAATTGCGGCGGGGCTGCGGAACGGACCGGAGCCCCCGGTTGAACTCATTTCGTACAGAGTCCAGCTGCTGAAGAAAACTTTTCTGCGTATTGCTCACCTCCAGCATCGGCGCGATCAGCTCTGCTTTGCCGTGACAGCTCAGAAGATATTGGAAAAATCTGAACCTTGAGACATCCGTGTAGAAACAATGGTAGGAATCCAGCGCGATCTCGTATGGTTCCGTATCCGAAAAATACGCTGTCTTCTGCAATTTTCCCGGCGGGATCGGGCAGAGCTTCCGAACACCGGAAAAAGGTTCAAACAGAGCCTGATTGTTTTCGTCGTACCCCTTGAATACGAAAAATGTCCATGCCGGGAATCTTCCGTAACCGGCTTTCAGGTACAGCAGCCGGTCCAAATCCGATTCGGAGAGTCCGTCAGACGCAGCCAGACGGAAAACCGACAAAAAGACCGAAAAAGCCAGACATATTCCCCGGAAACGGCGCATCTTTTACAACTTCTCCTCCCACAGGTACAGCAGACGGTATAGGATAACACTTGAGGTAATTTTAAAAGTTTTTAATTTCGGTACTTGAAAAAAACACGCAGCAGATTCAAATTAT
>DCGO01000121.1:0-707 GCA_002314605.1 Lentisphaeria bacterium UBA1776
GGTAAATTTTACCGGACAGTACTGTTCCCGGACTATATTACTCCCATACGACGGATTTCTGTGAGGCGATTTGATCAATTTCCTTTTCTCGCGTCTGAACAGTATCGCAACGGGTTGCGGGGCTTCTGCAGGAAAGGGTTGTACAGCGCGTCTGACGTATTCCTCCCGCAACAGTCGGCATAGAGGAACGTTTCCGCATCATAAAGGGAAAAAAACGGACGGATTTCTGAAACAGGTTTGTAAAAACGAAACTCCTGAATAAATTATGAGTTGGGATCGGCGGAGCGGACAGCCGCGATGAGGAGTGCCATCCTCTCCGTCTCTTCTCAATTTTTCTGAAGGCATGAAATCAACAAAGTGAAAGGGAACGATTATGAATGCCTATGCGAAACGCGTCTTTGAAGCTCTGAGTGCAAAAGTTCCTTGGGAAAAGGAGTTTCTGCAGAGCGTGGAGGAGGTTTTCAGTTCTCTGGATCAGATCCTCGACGCCAATCCGAAGTACGAGGCCGCAAAAATACTGGAACGCATGGTGGTCCCCGAGCGGGTCATCAGTTTTCAGGTCCCGTGGATGGATGCCAAGGGCGAAATTCAGGTCAACACCGGATACCGGGTGCAGTTCAACAGCGCCATCGGACCTTACAAGGGCGGACTCCGGTTCCACCCCAGCGTCAATCTCTCCATCATGAAATTCCTCGGCTTCGAGCAGA
>DCGO01000121.1:748-2658 GCA_002314605.1 Lentisphaeria bacterium UBA1776
CTCCCCATGGGCGGAGCCAAGGGCGGCAGCGACTTCGATCCCAAGGGCAAGACCGACAATGAGGTCCTCTCCTTCTGCAAGGCTTTCATGCGGGAACTCTTCCGCCACATCGGTCCCGACGTGGACGTCCCCGCCGGCGATCTCGGCGTCGGCGCACGGGAGATCGGATACCTCTTCGGCGAATACAAGCGCCTGACCCATCGCTACTGCGGCGTTCTCACCGGCAAGGGCGTGGGCTGGGGAGGTTCCCTCGTGCGGGCGGAGGCCACCGGCTACGGCGCCATCTATTTCGTGCAGGAGATCCTCGCCCGGAAGAACGAATCCATCCAAGGCAAACGGGTCGCCATCTCCGGCTTTGGAAACGTGGCCTGGGGCGCTGCCCGGAAGGCCGTGGAACTGGGCGCCAAGGTGGTCACCATCTCCGGACCAGACGGATACATCTGTGACGAGGCCGGCATGACTCCCGAGAAGGTCGATTACATGCTGGAACTCCGCGCCAGCGGCAAGGATATCGTCGCGCCTTATGCGGAGAAGTTCCCCGGCAGCAAGTTCTTCGCCGGACGCAAGCCCTGGGAAGTCAAGGTGGATATCGCCATGCCCTGCGCCACCCAGAACGAACTGCGCGGCGCCGATGCCAAGATGCTGGTCGACAACAAGGTCGGCACTGTGGCGGAAGTCTCCAATATGGGCTGCGCGCCGGATGCGGTGCAGTGCTTCCAGCAGAACAGTGTGACTTTTGCACCGGGCAAAGCGGTCAACGCGGGCGGCGTTGCCACGAGCTGTCTGGAAATGTCCCAGAACGCCGAACACGCCTACTGGAATGCCGCCACCGTGGATCAGAAGCTCCACGAGATCATGACCAGCATCCACGAAGCCTGCGTCAAAAACGGACGCAAAGCCGATGGCAGCATCAACTACGTGGCCGGAGCCAACATCGCCGGTTTCAAGAAAGTCGCCGACGCGATGATCGCTCAGGGCTACTGATAACAGCCCAAGCTGCAGACGGATGTACCGAAACGGTGCATCCGTTTTTTTTGCAGAACATCGGTTGATATGACAAATAAGGGTTTATTTCCGGTCGGCAGTTTTTGCAGCTGAAATAACTGCTCATGATAACGTCCGGAAAATTGCGCACATTTTGAAAAACAGGGCTTAAAAAAAGACCTGTTCTCGGATTGATTATAATAACCACAAAACAACCAATCAAGAAAGGGAAACAGGTCATGGAAAATGTAGCTCCAAAAAACGAAAAGTCAATCGCTGTGGTCATCAAAATCAATGAAAAAGGTGTGCTGGACCATATTGACGGTTTGGTTCGCCAATCCGTTGAGGACACGTTGAACGCCTTGCTCAACGCCATCTGCAATGCTTCGCGCTATCAGCGAAGCCCGGATCGGCAGGATACGCGTGCCGGTTCTTACAAGCGGAAATTTCTGACCTTACACCTGAGATTCTTGCGGCACTGAAGAAAGCGGGGATCGAATATAAGGGAACCGTTGCTCCTGCGCCTGGACGAGTTCCCCAAAAAAGAAAGGTCACACTTCATTCCTGCGTAACGTATGAGGTCGGACGCGTGGCTGTCTTGCAGAAACTTGCAGCAGAAGCCGGATTGGACCGGGTTCTTGCAGAGGCTTTCGGCGAGGAAACGGGGAGCGCAATCCTTGCGGTTGCCATGTATCAGTGCTGCGAGGGGACCGCACTTTATCTCGGCGGAGATTGGGCTGACGACACCATCCTTGGCGAACAGAAACTGGCGCTGTCAAGCGCCTCTCTTTCGCGGCTTTGCTCCAACATCGGAGCAGATGAATCCGGGCGAAATGAGTTTTTCCGAAACTGGATTGCGCAATGCAAGTATCCACGGGCACTGGTTCACGACACAACCTCGTTTTCAAGTTATGCCGAAAAGATCA
>DCGO01000130.1 GCA_002314605.1 Lentisphaeria bacterium UBA1776
CAGAATTTCTTGCCGTAGGTGTCGAGCTGATTCTTGGCGCTCTCTTCGATCAGCCCGCCGTCCTTGATCTCACCGTCAGCGGCAATCGGCAGAAGATCGCCAACGTCCGTCAGACGGAAGCGGTCGTTCTCTTTGAAGTCGTTGAGGTCGCCCGTGCTGCACAGCTGGGTGGCGATGATCGGCTGTGCTTCGTAACTTTGAAGCAGCTTTTTATTTGCCACATTACTCAGGATGCCGGGGAGAGACACGCTGGAAAACGCCGCACGGATGGTCTCGTTGTCGAAGCCATGGCTGTACGGGATGCCGTCCAGTTTCATGCACTCCACGAGGAGCTGTTTCAGCGGCATGTCCATGTCGCGCATACCGGCTTCAACAGTCTGGGCTCCGTAACTTTTCTCCAGCTGATCGGCGCTGACACCGACACGGAGACACATCGCAGCTTCGATGGTCTTGCGGAGTTCACTGCCTTCGGGCGCGGTCTTGACGCTGATGTTCACGCTGGAAGCCGGACGCTCGGCACGGATGGTTTCGAGGACCTTCTTGGTAACGGTCTCCGGAGTCCAGCCTGCGGAAATGGCATCCTTTTCAATTTCGGGAAACTCGCCGTTACAGATCGCCTGAATGGCGCTGACACGCTCACGTTCGGCCTTTACAGCCGCAACAGCGGCGTCACGGGCGGTGGAGGCAACGTCAGTCGCACTTGCCTGAATGACGGGCGGCACGGCGGCCGCTTCGGCCTTCTTCTCCGGATCGCACATCGCCTTGGCGGGTTCGGTGGGAACGTTCTCCAGTTTCTTCTTTTCGTCCTCCGGATTCTTGGCAGGCTCTTTGGCGGGAGGAACGGGCGGAACCGCAGCTTTCTTTTCGGTTTCAGCAGCGGCGGTCACATTCTTGTTTTCAGTTTCGGACATAGTGTCTCCTTTATTGGGGTTGGAAAGATTGAATTTTGCGGTTACTTTCATTGCGGTATGTGCATCGGCTCCAACTGCCACTACACTCACTTCGCGCAGTACGGATTTCCGGATGTGATAGAACGGTCCCTCAAAAGTCTGTCCGTTCACTTCCCGTTTTCCCTGCACAAGTTCGCATTCCTTGACATCGGCTCCGATACTGAGCTGCCAGTCTGCACCAGCCTTGCTTTGAGCGACGATGTCCTGCGCATCTTTGCTTTCGGAGATGATCTCTCCGGTGATCTCCAGCTGGCAGTTTTTCACGCTGGCGGAGATCATGCCGACTCGCGCATCCGTCTTGTTTTCATGGTTCGTGAGAAGCGGCACAGTGTCGGGAATCTCCATCCCGGCAAGGTCAACGACCACCGGATTTTTCCAGCCGGGGAGATTCATTTTACCCCCGCTGTAGGCGATCCCGGCGACTTTCGGCTTGTTGCCAGCCGCCTCAATCAGTGTAAATTCACTCAAAATTTACTCCTTTGGTTCTGAACCGTCATCCGGTTCGGTTGATGTTTCAGGGATTTGCTCCCCGGTGATCGGAATCCCAAGATTCCGCATTAGTTTCAGTTCCTTGGCTCTTTGATGCAGAACGCCCATGTAATCTCGACCGTCCTTGGCACATTCGGCGGCCAACGTTGTCGTATTGTTGGCGAGCCGTTTTTCCTGTGCGGACGCTTCTTTCGAGGGGTCAACATGCGGGAATCCGTCCCAGAACCATGTATGTCTTTCCGCAGAGAAAGGCCGCATGGTGGTCAGCAGGTATTCCCGAAACCACACTTCAAAGATCCTGTTCAGGACTTCCGATTCCCAGAAGGAACGATCCACCAGAATCGACTTGTGGTAGATCTGATTGTCCAATCTTCCGGAAGCGTAATTGTGTCCGGAGAAATCTCCGGCAAGCGTTCCGTAGGTGGTCACGGCGCAGCGGGCGATTTCACTCAAAATGATTTTTACAAATTCTGAATGATTGGCCGCCGGTTGCTTGGGATCAAGCTGTCCCATTTTCCACCCCGCAGGGACCGTCAGCATCATATTGCGTTCCAGCGGAATGCTGTCCATCGGTTCCACCTCATCGGTTTCCCCGTTGGGAGGCGCATCCGTGTAAAGGATCGCGGCAAAGTCGGCTGCTGCTTCCGCTGCGGAAAGAACAGCCAGATTGTAGCGGCGAAGCTGAGCGAAAAGCGGGAGAGCCGCCGTCAGCTCCGGTACGCCGCGATGAAGTCCGGGACGGTCCTGACGAAAGATATGGATCATATATTCCGCCGGGACCATAACCGCCTCATCTCCGGGCATATAGTGTACATCACCCGGATGATACTTCAGCACACGATAACTTGTGGGATTGCCCCACTGGTCAAAGTTGATTCCGTCCACGCTGCGGTCATCCTCGAACCATTTCAGTTCGCCGGAAATCCGATCTGCTTCCACCAGCATCAGATCCAGTTTGACCGAATGCCGGACTTTGGGATTCGTTGCCAGGATGGCAAACGCTTCTCCGTCCTGACATCGAGCCATTCGCATGGTTCGCAGTTTTGCGGGGAGTTTTACGGAGTCTGCCCACCGCATGAAGGCTGTTTCGACCTCATCATTGAAGGTCTCATCGCCGGAGAGCATTTGCAGTCTTGGTCCCGTTCCAATCGTATCGTTGGCGAGCATTTGAACAAGTCCTTTTGCATAGGAATTGTTGGAAATCTCGTACCGGGATCGCATTCTCAATGTTCTTCGCACCTCCGGCGAAGCCTCCATGTCGGCGGACAGGTGATCCGCTGCCGACCAGTGCCGGTGATTGTCCCGCGTTGTTTGTGCTGCATCGAATCGAGCCTGAACGACTTTAGGCGGTGTTCTCGTCCGGAACAGTGTTTTCAGTTTTTTGAACATAAATACCTCACGCCCCCGAATGGCACATTTTTGAAAACTTCAGGCCGCTTGTCCGGGATTTTACAGCCTTTTTCGACGCGAGGTATTTGTCCGCCTCAATCTGTTCCGAAAGATCATGTTGCTCGACCTTCTGGCCGTCTATTTCAGCGGACTTTGGTCCGGACGCATTCTTCCGGATACTTTCTTCAATTGCTTTATCCTCTGTCACGATTACACCTCTGTTCATTGGATCCGCGATAAGCCTCGCATTCACCGATTATGAATTCGGCGTAACGGCCGCACTTGTGCGTGATTGCACATTCGATTGCAGCAAAGGCTTTCCGCATCTTGCGGATCTGCCTTCTCTGATACCAGTATTCCGCCAGCAGCTTGTTGTACTGCTGCGAACATTCCCGGCATTCGGGTTCAGCTTCACTCATCGACACCTCCGTTGTTGTTATTTACCGAAGCCTCACGTGAGGCTTCGGCGGAAATCTCTTTTTCAACTTCATCAATTCTTTCCCCGATCCATGCCATGAC
>DCGO01000071.1:0-11721 GCA_002314605.1 Lentisphaeria bacterium UBA1776
CTTTGGACCGGATTAGGGCGACCGATGAAAGATCGGGAAGCAATCATTCGGGCGCTGATGCTGAAGCATGTATCTTCGGGCAGCAGCCTCAAAATCCCATTTTGCATCTTTTTCCCCATTGTCCCGCAAATCCATCCGTTTGAATTTTTAGAGGTACCCTGAAGTTCCTGTAAAGTTGCTTTTTCCGTTTTGCAATTCCGTTCAACTTCATCAAAATTCTGCCCCGTTTTCTGTACTGTCCTTCAGGCAGTCCTCTGTTTGTGCATGCTGTCCGGAAGCTGCGCTCCGCTGGCATCCGGTTATGAGCGTGCCGCCTTTCAGGCTTCACTGCACATCAATATACAGTTTTCAGACGGGAATTTCCAGCGGAACAAACTTTGTTTGTCAGCAAGCCCCCCGGCGGCATTTTCCGGAGCATTTTTGCAGGGAGACTTGAAAGTTGCGGGGAGGAACTGTATATTTCCGGCTGTCATGGGGAACTCTGAAAACAAGGGAGATATTCTATGCGTTGGATGTTTTTGCCGGGATTGCTGGCCGGAATGGCACTTTCCGGGGCGGAAATGGCGGCTCCGGTGACCGGGGCCATGATCTTTTCGGACGGCATTGCCGCCGTTCGACGGACTGTGGATGCCGGGGAAATGACGGAATTTGACCTCGCCCTCACCATTCAGCCCATGGCAGGCACGCTGTGGTTTTCCGATCCGGTGGTGTCCGTGGTGCGGCGGGAGGTGAAGGCACCTGCCCCCGAAGGCTGGCCTATAAGCGATTACACCAAAACTTTTGCAGGGAAAACGGTGACGCTCTTTGTGGCCGCCGGCAGCGGCGATCGGGAGATCTCCGGTACCGTCTGGGACCCGGATCCCAGGGAAGGGCCGGTCGCGGCTGCCAATCTGTACCGGGATACGGTCTGGCTCAAGCAGCCGGACGGAAAATTCGAGATGGTGTCACGACACCTGATCCGGGGGATCCGCTGTACCGGGGCTCCGCAGGCCGCCCCCCGGACGGTGAAGCACCCCGTATGGCACTTCACATTGTCCAAAGCAGCCCAAAAACCTCTGAATATCGACTTCCTTACCGGGGGGCTGGCATGGGAGAATGCCTATTGCATCGAACTCCTTGACGGAAAGCGGATGGCCATCCGGCAGGACGCGGAGATCGTGAACAACCTCTCCGAACTCAAGAATGTGGATCTGTACCTTGCCGGCGGCTCCGCCGGATTCGTGAACCGGGGACGGACCAGCCCCATGGCCATGATCCGGCCGGGGAAGCATGCCGGAGCGGGCGTCCGCCCGGTCAATTTCCGGGAAATGAACGGACGCAATATCAACATGCTGGCGGACTGCGCTGCTGCCGAAGTCCCGGTCGGATTCGGGGTTTCCGCCACGGGGGAAAGCGCGGATATTTCCCTCGTCCCCCTGCGGAATTTTTCGCTCGGCAAAGGGGAGGTGTGTCACCGGACGCTGGGGCGGGCGGAGTGTTCTTTCGAACGTCTGGTCCACTGGGCCGTCCGGGCCCGGCGGAATGCTGACAGCGGACGGGTCGTGAATTCCAACGCCGGAACGCTTATGGATGCTTTGCGTTTCACAAATCCCTTTGACCGGCCCCTGACGGCGGCTCCGGCGGAGATCCTTGACGGTGGCGTGGTGCTTTCTCAGATCCGGGTCCCGTGGGTGAACCCGGGAGCGGAGAAGACCCTTGACATTATGCCGGCCCTTTCGTTGACGGGGAAGGTCCTGGAATATGAGGTCGCTGCGCAGAAGCCGGAACTGGTGGAATCTCTGATCCCGGAGTCCGAACGTCTGCAGTCCGGAAAGAAATTTTTGGGAAAGCGTTACCGGGTCACGGATGTTCAGGGAGAACTCCGGCTGAAAAATGACCGGAAGACGGCGGCAAAAGTGCAGATCGATCTGGATTACGCCGGTGTCCTCGTTTCGGCGGAGGGGAAGCCCGGGCGTACCATGCTGGACAGCACCGGTTCGCTGAATCCCAGTTCCCGGCTCTGCTGGGATCTCAAACTCGGAGCCGGTGAAGAGAAGGTGATCCGTTACCGGTACTGCCTCCTGGCGGCTTATTGACCGGCAAGTAAAACCACGGCGCTGGCGGCGATGCCTTCGCCCCGACCGGTGAAGCCGAGTTTCTCGGTGGTGGTGGCCTTGACGCTGACGGCATCGCAATGGAGAGCGGCCCGCAGGCGCTCCTGCATCTCTTCCCGGTAAGGGGCGATCTTCGGGGCCTGGGCGATGATGGTGATGTCCGCATTGACAACACGGTACGGGGCAACGGACGGGTGGGCCAGGACTTTCTTCAGAAGTTCCATGCTGTCGGCGTCTTTGTACGCCGGGTCCTTGTCCGGGAAGAGTTGGCCGATGTCCCCTGCGCAGGCGGCACCGAGGATGGCATCCATGAGGGCGTGGCTTGCTGCATCTGCATCGCTGTGTCCCAGAAGCCCTTTCGGGTACGGAATTTCAACGCCGCAAAGAATGCACGGCCTTCCTTCGACCAGCCGGTGCACGTCAAACCCCTGTCCGATCCTGAAACTCATGGTAATTCCCTTTTTCGGAAAATATACACTTCCCGGGCCGCTCCGTCAAGGGACGGACTGGAAAAAACGCCCGTTTATGCTATATTTACAGCATAATAGAACATATTAGGGAGGTTGTGTATGCAGGATGAGATCCGGTCCATTCTCCGGGAGATCGGCGAGGACCCGTCCCGGCAGGGGCTCCTGTCCACCCCCATGCGGGTGGAAAAATCGCTGAAGTTCCTGACCCGGGGTTATCAGCAGACTTTGGAAGAGGTGGTGAACGGGGCGTTGTTCGAGGCCGAGAGCGATGACATGGTCATTGTGCGGGATGTGGAATTTTTCAGCATGTGCGAGCACCACATGCTTCCTTTTTTCGGCAAGTGCGACATCGGCTACATCCCCCGGGGGAAGATCCTGGGGGTGAGCAAGGTCGCCCGCATTGTGGACATGTTTGCCCGCCGCCTTCAGATCCAGGAGCGTCTTACCCGGCAGATCTCCGAAGCCATTATGGAGATCACCGGTGCCGCCGGCGCCGGCGTGGTCATTGAGGCCCGGCACCTCTGCATGCAGATGAGGGGGGTGGAGAAACAGCACTCCGTCATGACCACCAGTTCCATGGTCGGCTCTTTCCGCCGGGAACTGGCCACCCGCAACGAATTCACCCGGCTGATCCGCTGATGCGCACTCTGGTTCAGCGGGTGACTTCCGCAAAAGTCGAGGTGGCGGGGAAAATCACCGGTCAGATCGGTCCCGGCATGGCCGTGCTGGTGGGGGTGACCCATTCCGATACGGAAAAAGATGCGCAGTATCTGGCCGAAAAATGCGTCAACCTCCGGATCTATGATGATGACCATGGCGTGATGAACCGGTCTCTATTGGAAACGGGGGGGGCGGTGCTGGCGGTTTCCCAGTTCACTTTGTATGGGGAGACGGTCAAGGGCCGGCGGCCTTTTTACGGCGCGGCGGCCCGGCCGGAGGCCGCAAAACCGTTGTATGAAAAATTTGTGGAGTATGTGAAAAGTTACGGCGTCCAGGTGGAGTGCGGTGTTTTTCAGGCGGAAATGCAGCTGGAGATCCACAATGACGGCCCGGTGACGCTGATGCTGGAGAGTCCGGTCAAATGAAGAAAAAAGTGGTGGTGCTGGGGAGTACCGGGTCCATTGGCGAAAACACTTTCCGGGTGCTGATGAATTTCCCGGAGGAGTTTGAAGTGCTGGGCCTTGCCGCCCGGAGCCGGACGGACCGTCTGGCGGAACAGGCGGCGGCTTTGCGTGTCCGCTATGCCGTGACCGGAGATGAATCCCGGCGGGACGAACTTGCCCGGAAACTTCCGGCCGGGATCCGCTGCGGCGCCGGACTGCAGGATATGATTGAACTGGCAAGTCTCCCGGAAGCGGATATTGTGGTCTGCGCCGTGGTGGGCACGGCGGGATTTCTGCCGGTGGCCGGGGCGATCAGGGGGGGGAAGACCATCGCCCTTGCCAGCAAGGAGATCATGGTGATGGCGGGAGACTGGATCAACGCTCTCCTAGACCGGAATCCCCGTGCCCGCATCGTCCCGGTGGACAGTGAGCACAGCGCGATCTACCAGTGTCTTCAGGGGCGCCGGCCTGATGAAGTGGCCCGTCTGGTGCTGACGGCGTCCGGGGGACCTTTCCGGACGGCGAGCCGGGAAACCATTGCCAAAGCGACTTTTGAACAGGCCATGCACCACCCCACATGGAACATGGGACGAAAGGTCACCATCGATTCCGCATCGCTGATGAACAAAGCTCTGGAACTGGTGGAGGCCCGGCATCTCTTCCGGGTGGCGCCGGAAAAACTCAAGGTGGTGATCCACCCCCAGTCCATCGTTCACTCCATGGTGGAACTTTCCGACGGGTGTCTGATCGCCCAGATGGCTATGCCGGACATGCGTTTTGCCATTCAGTATGCCCTCACATATCCGGAACGCCGGACGGGCGGGCTGCCGCCGATTGACTGGGATAAACTTGCATCGCTCACGTTTGAGGAACCGGACGGCAGCCGTTTCCCGTCTCTGGATCTGGCTGTGACGGCATTGCGCGTCGGGGGGACCATGCCCACGGTCATGAATGCGGCCAACGAGATCGCCGTGGAAAAATTTTGCCGGGGAGAGATTGCATTCCCGGAAATCTGGAGTATTGTTGAGAAGACCATGGGGGGCCACTGCGTGCGGCCCCAGAGTGATCTGGAAGAAATTCTGGCGGCGGACCGGGAGGCCCGGAGTTTTGCCGCAAATCTGAAACCGTAAAGGACACTGGAGATGATCTGGGAGTATTTTTCAAGCATCGGTTCCATTCTGATCGTGGTGCTGGTGGTGGGTTTTTGCATTTTTTCCCATGAACTGGGGCATTTTCTGGCGGGCAAGTGGCGGAAACTGCATATCGATGCCTTTTCCATCGGTTTCCGCAAGATCTGGGGAAAAAAGGTGAACGGCATCGAGTACCGCATCGGCTGGCTGCCTCTGGGCGGATATGTGGAGCTTCCTCAGGTGGACGCCACAGGAGAGGAGATCAAGGCCGCCGATGGTACCATTCTCCCCCGGGCCAAGCCTCTTGACCGGATCATCACGGCGGCGGCGGGACCGCTGGCGAATATTTTCTGCGGCATGGTGCTGGCGTGCTTCGTCTGGTATTTCGGCATCCCTCAGGACACCCCGGATATGAAGCGGATGACGGTCGCCAAAGTGGAGAGGTCGAGCCCCGAATACAAGGCCGGTCTCCGTCCCGGGGACGTGATCGTGAAACTGAACGGGTCCGGATTCAACTGCACTTGGATGCGTCTGGCGGAAAACATTATGTACACTGTGGGGCCGGTCAGGCTGGGGATTGAGCGCCGTGGCGAATACAGGGAGATCGAGTATGTTCCGGTGGACAACCCCCATGCGCCGGGCCGGCTTGGCCGGGAAAAGATCGGCTACCCGTTCTTTTCGGTACATATCCCGGTGGAACTCAAGCCGGTCAAAAACGGTCCGGCGGACAAAGCCGGGATCCGCAAGGGCGATATCCTCCTTGCCATTGACGGCAAAAGCGTGGGAAGCGCTCTCGAATTACGGCAGCTTCTGGCCTCATCGGAAAAGTCTCCGGTCATGTTCCGGATCCGCCGTGACGGCAAGGTCATGAATCTTCCCGTTGCTCCGGAATTCGAGCCGGGCGCCGAAACGGTTTACAAGATCGGGATCGCGTTCAGGGATGAGTCTTCCATGGCGGTGGATCTGGTGATCCCTTCCTCTCCCGCTGCCAAAGCCGGGATCAAAGCCGGAGATGTGATCCGCATCGTGGAAGGAAATCCGGTCCGTGTTCCGAAGATGATGATCGACTTCGTGAACAGATACGGGGCCAATCCCATGAGCGTCACCGTGGAGCGGAACGGCCGGCAGCTGAATTTCGTTCTGAATCCGCAGAAACTCCGGGCCCGGGTTGTCGGGGTGGATCTGCTGATCCTGGCCCATCCCACGCCCGTTGAACAGTTCAATAATATTTTCCGGCAGACCTTCATGGCTCTCCGGGGCATGTTTGTAAGCGGCGCCCACAAGATCGGTCTGACTGAAAAGACCAGTACCCTCAAGCCCCGGCACATGTCCGGGCCCATCGGTATCGGGATGGTCCTGTACGGCATGTTCCGCCGGGCTCCGGTGATGATGGCGGTGCATTTTGTGGTGGTCTTCATGTTTGCGCTGGCGATCTTCAACCTCCTGCCGCTGCCGGTGCTGGACGGGGGGCATATTACTTTTGCCCTTATTGAGATCGTTTTCCGGCGGCCCCTTCCTGCAGTGGTCGTGAAATACCTTTCCATGATGTTCGTGGGGCTGCTGGTGCTGCTGATGCTGTATGTAACCTATTTTGACGTGCTCCGGCTTCTGCCGGAAAGAAAGGCGGTTCCGAAAAATGTGCCGGTCAAGACGGTCCAGCCGTAAAATCCATATCGGTCCCGTTGCCGTGGGCGGCTGCGCCCCCGTGTCGGTGCAGACCATGTGCTGTACCGATACCCGGGAGCCGGAGTCTACCCTGCGTCAGATCCGGGCGGCGGCAGCCGCCGGGTGCGAGATCATCCGGGTGGCGGTGCCGGATATGACGGCGGCGGAGGCTTTGCAGGACATCACTTCGGCAAGTCCCCTGCCGGTGGTGGCGGATATTCATTTCGACTACCGTCTGGCCCTCCGGTCCATCGCGTCCCATGCGGCGGAGATCCGCCTCAATCCCGGAAATCTTGCCAATGCCGGAGAGATCCGTCAGGTGGCCCTTGCCGCAGGAGAGGCCGGGATCCCCATCCGGGTGGGGGCCAATGCCGGGAGTGTCAAACCGGAACTTCTGCATCTGGGTCTGGCGGAAGCATTGACAGTCAGCGCCCTTGAGCAGTGCGCATTGCTGGAACAGTACGGATTTCATGAGATCAAAGTTTCTCTCAAGGCCTCTTCCGTGCCGGTGACGGTGGCGGCTTGCCGGGCCTTTGCGGCAAGGTCCGATTACCCGCTTCATATCGGCGTGACGGAAGCCGGGACCCCCGGACGGGGGATCATCAAGTCGGCCGTCGGGATCGGCGCGCTGCTCCTTGAGGGCATCGGCGATACCATCCGGGTGAGCCTGACGGCGGATCCGATGGAGGAGGTCCGGGCGGGGATCCGGATCCTGGAGAGCTGCGGTTTGCGGGACCCTGCGCCGGAAATCGTTTCCTGCCCCACCTGCGGCAGGACGGAGATCGATCTGGCGGGTCTGGCCAACCGTGTGGAGGATCTGGTGGCGGAAATCAAGGCCTCCGGCATGGAGATTCAGCTCCGGAAGATTGCCGTCATGGGCTGTGTGGTCAATGGTCCGGGGGAGGCTAGGGATGCGGATATCGGTCTGGCCGGAGGGCGGGGGAAGGTGGTCCTTTTCCGGCACGGGGAGAAGATCGGCACCTTTGACCCGGAAGCAGGGTTCGCATACCTGGCGGACGAGATCCGGAAACATGCAGTAAAGCGTCCGTAAGTACGGTTTCCCGGAAAGGGGGGAGCAAATGATGAAACGCGGCAGAAGTCAGCAGGGCAGTGCAATCCTGGAGAGCCTTGTTGGGATGTGTTTTCTGCTTTTCATCTGTTTCGCCTTTGTGGAACTTTTTTTTATGATCGGGCGCCAGATGACGCTGGACTACGCTTCCTTTTACGGGGCCAAGGCGCTGTCGCTCGGATACGCCGCCGAAATCTGCCGCAAGGCGGTCCGGGTGGCGGGGATCCCCGCTTCTGGGAAAGATATTTCCAGCGAGTATCAGGTGAAAATACCTCTTTCCGAAGACGGATACGATTGCTGGAGGAGAAATCTGCGGAACGATCTCCGGATCCAGGCGAGGCGCTATATGTCTCTCGGCCGCGCCAGCGGAGTGGAGTACCAGTACTGGTATAACGAAGGGGCCGGTACCCGGCTGCAGTTTTCCCTGGATCCCACGCAGGATGCGGTCCGCTGCCAGGTCCGGCTGCGGAAGCCGGAATTTCTGGTGGAACCCATGGGAAGGCTTATGGGGATCGCGGAGGAGAGTTCCTCCAAAATAAATTCTGCGGAACCTTACGGTGAGGCTAGAATGTACAATTATTCCCGGCAATGGATGGATGAGTGAACCATGGAAAGGAAACAGCAGGGTCAGGTCATGCTCCTTGCCGTCGCCGTGCTTCTGATCCTGACGGCGGCGGCGCTGGTGCTGTTCAACTTTCATAATGTCGTGCGGGCGAAGATCAAGGTGGAGTCCATTCAGCAGGCTTCCGCGCTGGCGGGAGCCCAGTGGCAGGTGATCGGTCTCAATATGATCGGACAGGTGAATCTCCTGAAAGCCTGTACGCTGATGACCGCCAAAGATGAAGCCATCCCGTCCACCGAGCCTCCTCCCGAAGCAAAGAGCGAGCGTGCCAAAAAGCGTCACCGTCTGCAGAGCCGCCTGCGGACCCTTACGGAGACCCAGGCCCGGATCTCCTTCATCATTCCGGTAATGGGCTATATGGCGGTCCAGCAGACCGCCAAGCAGAATGGGATGGCGGCGAATAACACCATTCTGAAGTATTACTACGAGCAGATGCTTCCCGGAAACGACTACCGGGATAAATCCATCGGCGGCTATTTCTGGTACGAGCCGTATTACCAGTTGATCGGCCTTGCGGCGGAACAGCAGGCCGCCGTCCGCTGCAATGCCCGGATATCGGAGCTGCCGGAAGTGTGGAGCAATCCGGAGGGTTCCCGGAAAATTGCCGGCGGCGGCAGTACCGCCTTCCGGCTTCTGTTGAGCGAATACGAACTTTACGAGGCCATTGAGAGCGGTAATTTCTGCTACTGGCAGCTGCGGAAAATGGCGAAGGATGGCGTTTACCTGAATGACCCATGGTGGCGGATCACCTATATTCCCGGCAATTTCATTGAAGAGAGCGAGATCATGCCTCTGGGGGTGACCTACGGGAGCAGTTCCTGTGTTCAGGACCTGCTGGATGCCGGACGGTTTGCGGGGCAGACCCCGGAAGGAGCGTGGAACACGGAGGAGGAATTCCAGCCGGATGTATGGTGCAAATTTGACAGCAAATGGTACGGCAGCAATTTCAATCAGGAGGCTTATTCCTCCCATTGGGTCAACTGGTGCCGGGACCGGTGGCTCAGAAGCGATCTCAAAAAGGGGTTTATGTACGAAGGTGCCGTCACCGCAGTGGACTGCTCGGTGGAGACTCAGCAGTTCATGCCCTTCCGGATGCGCTCCCGGACAACCCGGCCGCTGAAGATTGAGCGGGAGCCCAATGGGCGGGAACTGATGAGCCCTGTTTCCGGTCCCGTATCGACGGAGGTGGGGCGTACCTCCATTGCCAGCGCCGCCAACCGGGGAGTGGTGGCCAAGGTGCTGGGAGGATTCAACGACCTCCGGGAAACGGATGATGCCCCCACTGCCGCAGGGGTGATCCTCCCGGTCTTTTCCAGAGGGCTTCTGATCCCCAGCACCATGCCGTACAGCGTTGCCATGCTGACCCGGGGCGATGATTCCCTGAAACGGCTTCTACAGTGGATGGCCGAGGGGCACGATCCCGGGCAGGAGGCGCTGCCGGACGGGACATCGTACTATCTTCAGCAGCTGCGGAAACTGACGGATCCGGATTATATGCGTTCGATCTGGAACCCCGACTTCCCCGGAATCGACCATATCGATCCGGAACGCATTTTTGAAGGAAAGTACACTTTTCAGTACGATTCTGCGGGCGCCGGCTGGCTGCAGCAGGCGTATGTGGGGACGGCCTCCATCTGTCCGGTCCGGGTGGAGAGGACCGGAAAGATCAACCAGGACGGGAGTTATGAAACCAGGACGGTTCCGGCGGTCGAAGACGGAACCGTCACGGAACTGCCTCAGATGTATGTGGATGAAAACGGCAAACGCCAGCGTTATTACGATGATTATGCCGGTGTCACCCGGATCTACTTCGGAAGTGAGAAGACCGGATACCGGTATCTTCTGAAGCGCAATGGAAAGATTTATACAAAGGAAGATGTGGCCTGTGACGGGAGACTTTATTACGGCGGGTCTCCCGGCGGAATGACCCACGGGACGCAATCCGGACCTCCGAGGCTCTGAAATGAACAGGCGTGAAAAGGGACAGGCGACCATGGAGGTCGCGGCGGCACTGGTGGCCATTGTTTTTCTGGTCGCCGGATTTCTGACCATCGGCGGGGTCGGCATCACCGGTATCAAATCCCTCCTGCTGACCCGCTATAAGGCGGAAAATGAGGCTGCATCCGGCAATGAGGGCGGCGGGAGCTCTGTCCAGATTTCCGACTGGAAATACACCTCGGTCAGGAGGGGGGATGCGGAGTATTCCATTCCGTTTTTGGCCGGGGACGAAGCCTCCCGTACCGCATTGACGGCCAACGGGGATTATTTCGGCGATGAGAGCACATCTCTTTCCATGCATCCGGAGCGGACGGAAAATTCCGGGGATGCGGACTATGTCTTTGCCGGTTTCGGAGCGCTCCCGGGGGCGGTGATTCCCGGAGCGGTGCTTACCGGAAATTCGACCCAGCTGGCGGCACTGCATTTTCAGGGGGCCGTCATGCCGGATGGTACGGAGCATGAACCGAACTATCTTCTTCGCAAAGACCGGGGCAAACGCTCCTGGCGCGACAGCATGCGGGCATCCGGCTGGATCGGGGCCGAACCCATACGGATCGAGGAGTGGCCCTCCTCCACTTTCGCTTTTCCCGCATTCGGCCCCCGCCGGTGACTCGCCGGGATTTTTTTTCAGAAAAGATGAAAAATAAGACCGTGCATGATTGTAAAAAAACCGGCGGAATGCTATAGTAAACCCGTGTGAATCCCCCAAAACAGGAGAAATTTTATGAAAACGATGATTCTGTCCTTTGCTCTGCTGGCCGCGCTGGGTCTCGGTGCCGCTCCGGCTGAATCTCCGGTAACTTTCCGGCAGATCCGCAATGCATCCCTCTCTCCGGCTCAGCTCTCCGCCATCAAGACGGCCACACTGGTTTACAATGTTTCCGGACTGGACGGCAACAAGGCGACTTTTACGATCCGGGCCAAGCGCTTTGATCAGGTGCGCATTGACTTCAAGGGATCTTTGCGGGAGTTCGTCACCTGCCGCAACGGCAATGACTACTGGACCTATACCCCCAAGACCGGCCCGGTCAAGCCCAGCGCCAAAGAGATCGAAGAGATCAATCAGGACATCGCTTTCATGCCGGTTCCGTTCAACCGGGATCTGGTTTACCGCAATCCGACACTGCTGCGCAAGGAAGTTCTGGATGATGCGGAGTGCTTCTGCTTTGAGACCGGTCCCGTTGCCCAGCCGGAACACAAGATCCTGATGTGGATCGACATCAAGACCCGGCTGCTCAGACGGACGGAATCCACCGATGAACACGGCTGTTTCGTGTATGCTTATCAGAATTACGCCGATCACGACGGTGTCCAGCTTCCCGGCGAGATTCTGGTTTCCAGCATGGAGGGTTGTTTCGTCATCACGCTTGAAAAGGCGGAATGGAACCGGAATATCATGGACAGCGTCTTCACTCCCAAAGGGCTGAAGAAATCTGCCGAGGTCCCGTTTGCCGGTCCTGCGGCTGCAACGATCCGCGCTTCCGCCGAGACTTTGCCTGCCGCCAGGAGTGCGGCGAAGAGTGCGGCGGCAGCCAAGGCCGCTGCTGATGCCAAGGCCGCTGCCGATGCCA
>DCGO01000071.1:11781-44250 GCA_002314605.1 Lentisphaeria bacterium UBA1776
CCGCTGCCGATGCCAAGGCCGCTGCTGATGCCAAGGCCGCTGCTGATGCCAGGGCCGCTGCTGATGCCAGGGCCGCTGCTGATGCCAGGGCCGCTGCCGATGCCAGGGCCGCCGCAGCCGCTCAGGCGGAGCAGAAAACCGCAAAATCTGCTCCGGCAGTTCCTCCGGCGGATTCTGAGATGTCGATTCAGGTGATCCGCCCGAAAGGGACCGCTCCAGCCGCTGCAGTCAGGACGGATTCCGCCGAAGCGGCCCGCAAGCGGGAGGCCCGGCTGAACTGGCAGCGGAGAAAACTGGAGGACAAGATCTTCAAGCTGAAGCTGGAGATCAAGGATACGGAAAACCGGATGAGCAAGCTTGAAGGTGTCTTTCAGGATGACCGCGCATCGGCAACGAAACTTGCTTCGGTGACGGATAATTCCGGAAGCTGGCGCTACGGATGGGGGATCACTTCCTATTCCAGCCACAGTTCCAATACCCGCCGGAGAGCGGTCAAGCACCTGGCCAAAGAGAGTGTGGCCATTGCCGAGAGTTACGATTCTCTCAGCAAAAAGCTGATCCAGCTGCAGCTGGATCTCCGCCGCGCCGAGCAGGATCTGGAAGCCCTGAACCGGCGGAAGTAGATCATGCTTTTTTCGCTTACAGAAAAACTGCTGGTTCTTCCGGCAGTTTTTTTTGCTGTCGGTCTGAGTGCGGAGGATGGATTGAAATCTTTCCGTAAGCAGGTCCTGCAGACTCAGGAGCAGCAGAAAATTCAGCGTCAGGAGCAGTCTTTTCGGGAGGAAAAAAACATGGTTCAGGCCCTGAAACTGCTGGAATCATCCAGCCGTCAGAGTACCGTGACCACGGTGGCGGATCCCCGGATAGCCACGGACCGCAGACCCCTTCTCAGCGGGAGCCCCTATAATCTGCCCGCTTCCCAGAGGAGCATGGTCCGCAACACCGGGGACGGGAGTGCCGCGGCCGGGATCCAGGCGGATATGCACCGCAGCCGGATGCAGCGTCTCCAGCCGTCCTCCATGCCAGTCCATTCCGGCGGGGGCCGCCGGCGCTGAAGAGATCGGGAGATGGATCATGGATGATATTCTGACGGAATCTCTGCAGATTCACAGGAAGGCGGAGATGCTTCTTCGGGACTTCCGGATCGTGGAACTCTGGGAAAGCATGGGGGCGGAGGTCCGTTTTGTCGGGTCTTTCCGTTCGAACCTGATGATGGACAAGGATATCGATCTCCACGTTTACACTGGAGAGCTGGATGCGGCTGGGACCCTGGCCGCTCTGGCGCCGCTTTTCGGGGACCCCCGGGTGCAGCGGAGTACTTTCATCGACGGCGCGGCTACGGACGAGCACTGTCTGGAGTGGCACCTTGCACTGAAAGATGATGACGGGGAGACCTGGACCCTTGATATGATCCAGATCCTTGCTGGCTCTGCCTTGGACGGGTTCTTTGAGGAAACGGCGGAGGCCGTGCGCCGGGCGGTGACGCCGGAAATGCGTCTTGCGATCCTGAAACTCAAAAAAGCGGCGTCGGCGGGAAATACGATCTGCGGCATCGAATTTTACAAGGCAGTGATTGAGGATCATGTGCAGACATGGGAGGAATTTCTGAACTGGCGGAAATCCAACCCCGTCGGGAGCCTTTTCTACTGGCGCCCGAAAGAAAACTGCCACGGGGGATGGAGCGGAGCCGATGAAGAGAGAGAACCTGAATATCCGGTCTCCCGGATCCCCTGTGAGATTTTTTCCCTCCGTGAACACCCGGAAATGTTGGAGTGCTTCATCGGTTATTTTTCGTCCCGCTGGGGACGGGAGGTTCTTTACCGGGACTGCATGACCGCGTCCGTGGAGACGGATTCGCCTTTGCCTCAGTGGTTTTTGGCGGTTTCTCCGGAGGGGGAGATCGCCGGAGGGGCGGGATTGATCCCGAATGACTTCATCAGCCGGATGGACCTTGTGCCGTGGCTCTGCGCACTTCATGTGGAAGAATCCTGCCGTCACCGGGGCCTTGCCGGAGAGATCATTCAATACGCTTCGGCATGTGCAGAATTTCTTGGATACAGGAACCTTTACTGCTGTACGGACCACACCGGCTTTTACGAGCGGTACGGTTTTGAGTTCATCGGGACCGGATACCATCCGTGGGACGAAACCTCCAGAATTTACCGGAGGAGTTTATGAGCCGGCGGCCCCCGACTTTCCTCCAGAAACATTTTGACGGCCCCGGCGGGATCTTTGCCCTGCTGCCCATTGCCGTCCCCATGTTTCTCTCCAGCATGTTCGATATGCTGATGATGTTTGTGGACCGGCTGTTTCTGGCCCGGGTGGGGGTGGTGCATCAGGCGGCGACCATGACCGGAGGGATCACCAACTGGATGGTGGTGTCGTTTTTTGTGGGGATCGTCAGCTACTCTTCGGCGTTGACGGCCCAGTATTACGGTGCCGGACAGCGGAACAACTGCATTGTCATATTCCGTCAGGCGATGGCGGTGGCGCTCGCAAGCTATCCTCTGGTGCTGCTGGTGGATTATCTGGTGAGTCTGAGCCCGGTTTTCAGCATGCACTCCGCACTGGAGCAGATGCTGGAAAAGCGCTATTTCTGGTACATGGCCTTCGGGAGTGTCGTTTCTCTGGTGCGTTTTGCATTTGCCTCGTTTTTTACCGGGATCGGTCGTACAAAAATTCTGCTGTATGCCAATATTGCGGCGGTGCTGGTCAATGTGGCGGCGAACTGGGTGCTGATCTTCGGTCATTTCGGATTTCCGGCGCTGGGGCTGGACGGTGCCGCCATCGGGACGATCCTATCGAATATCGTCAATATGCTGGTGCTGGTCCTGGTGTTCCGCGGCAGCCGGCTCTGGAAACTCTGGGACCGGCCGCAGAGCCGGTTTCTGCAGATGGATAAACTCTGGAAACTTCTGCGTTACGGCTTGCCCCAGGGGGGGGAGAACGTGCTTGGGCTGTGCTGTTTCGTACTGCTGGTTTCCAGTTTTCACAGTTACGGAGACGATATGGCGGCTGCCACGACCATTGTGTTCAACTGGGACGGATTTTCCTTTCATCCCCTGCTGGGGATCCAGATCGCCGTTTCCACCTTGGTGGGGCAGTCCATGGGGAAAAATGCTCCGGCAACTGCCCAGCGTGCGGCTCATTCCGGATTCAAAGTGGCCATTGCCTACGCCGTTTTCATGATCTTCGTTTTTCTGACCTTCACCACGCAGATGGTGGGGGTCTTCACACCGGATGTTCCGGGCATTGAATACTCCGAGGTTCGTTTTTACGCCCGGCCCATGTTGAAACTGGCGGGGCTCTATCTTTTGACCGATGCCGTGCTGATCACCTCCGTGGGGGTCATGCGGGGGGCGGGGGATACCTTCTGGTGCATGATGGTCCACCTTTGCAATCAGCTGGTGATCACGGTCGTCATCTGCACATGCGTCTATTGCTGGAAACTTCCGCCGCTGGTGGTATGGATCATCTTTGTGATCTGCGGCATGCTGAGCAGTGCGACCTTGTTTGCCCGCTACAAGTTCGGTTCCTGGCGGACACTGCGGATCATTGAGGAAAAAAGGTCATGAGGAAAAAGGCCCTGTCGGAAATGACTTTGGAAGAGCTGTGGCAGCTTTTTCCCATTGTTCTTGAGCCGTACAATCCCGACTGGCTTTGCTGGTACCGGGAGGAGGAGGATCTTCTGAAGCAGCATTTCGGCAGCCGGCTTTTCCGCGTCCGGCATATCGGCAGCACCTCGGTTCCCGGACTTTTGGCCAAGCCCACGGTGGATATTCTGCTTGAAGCCGCGCCGGATACCTTGCCTGAAACATTGCGGGAACTGGGGCATGCGTGCAACTACACGGTCATGGCGGAATCGGGGGAGGGGGACAAATACCGTCTGGACCTCTGCAAAGGCTACACGCAGGAGGGGTTTGCGGAAAGGGTTTTCCATCTGCATATCCGGTATCCGGGAGACTGGGACGAGCCGGTCTTCTGTGCCTTCCTGCGCCGTCACCAGGAGTGCGCGGCGGAATATGCAAAACTGAAATCAGACTTGAAGGAGCGTTTTGAACACGACCGGGATGGCTGCACAGGAGACAAAGGGGATTTCATCCGCTTCTGGACGGCTGCAGCCCGGGAGGAAATAAGGAAGCAGCAATGAAATATGTGAAGAGTTTGAAATATCAGACCCCGCAGTTTCTGTCGAAAATCATGGGGCCGAATCCCGTCAAGCTGGCGGAGGAGCTGTTGACCGGACACCGGATCGCGCCGAAAGCCACGGTGCTGGATCTGGGGAGCGGGCAGGGGGTGACGTCGGTTTTTCTGGCTCGGGAATACGGCTTCAAAGTGTATGCCGGGGATCTGTGGAGCGACCCGGAGGAGAACCGGAAGTTTTTCGACGCCTGCGGTCTTACGGCGGAGGAGATCATCCCAGTCAAGGCTGACGGCGAGGATCTCCCGTTTGAAAAATCTTTTTTCGATGGGGTGATCAGCCTCGATTCCTACAACTATTTCGGCCGGAACACTGCGTATCTGGACAAAAAACTTCTGCCGTTTCTGAGGCCGGGAGGTTTGATGTATTTCGCTTTCCCGGGGATGAAGAAAGATCTGCACGATCATCTTCCTCCGGAGCTGCTGCTCTCCTGGACGCCGGAGCAGCTGGATTACCTGCACGATCTCGTTTTCTGGAAAAAGATCTTTTCCGCATCGGCCGGTGCGGAAATTCTGGAACTCAAGGAGATGGAGGGCAATGAAGAGGTCTGGGCCGACTGGCTGGCCTGCGACAGCAAATTTGCCGTCAACGACCGCAAAAGCATGCTTTCCGGCGGGGGAACGTATCTGAATTTCATCGCCGCCGTACTGCGGAAGCGGTAAAGGGAAGATTGACGGGATGAGTTTTCTTGCGTTTATTCTGATTTTCGCCTCGGCTGTGACCCATGTGCTGTGGAATCTGATCGCCAAAAAAGACCACATGTCCATGGGGTTTTACGCCTGTCTGTGTACCTTCGGTGCACTGGCGTGGTGCCACGTCCAGTTCTGGACGCCGGTGGAGATCTGGAAGCTCCCGGTGACTTTCTGGCTCTGCATGGCGGGGGTCGTTGCATCCGAATTTCTGTACTGCTGCGGATTGACGCTCACATACAGAAAACTTGATATGGTGACGGCGTATCCGCTGGTCCGGGCGTTCCCCATCCTGCTGACGGCGCTCATCACATCGCTGACGGGATTGGGGACGCATCTTTCCTGGCAGGCCTGCACCGGGTTTGCCGTTGTTTTTGCGGGGGTACTCCTGATCCCCCTTGCGAAACTTTCGGATTTTTCCCTCCGGCAATACTGCCGTACCAGCACACTGCTTGTCCTGATGGCGGCAGGGGGGACCACCGGTTATACGGTTCTTGACAGTCTGGCCCAGCAGATCCTGCGGGAAAATGCCGGACCGGAGATCGTTTCCACGGTGATCAGCATGAGTTACTATTCCACCCGGTCGATCACTCTGGCCTCCTGCATGTGGTGCGCCACGCTTTGTTTCAGGAGCGGCCGCGAGGTCATCCGGCAGATCTGGCGTGACCGCAACTGGCACGTCATTGTGGCGGGAATATGCGGGTCATCGACGTACGTTCTGGTGCTGGTCGCCATGAATTTTGTGACCAATGTGGCTTATGTGCAGACCTTCCGGCAGCTGGGACTGCCGGTGGGGATGCTGGGGGGCGTGCTGATCCTGAAGGAAAAGAGCGCTCCGGTGAAATGGGTCGGCGTGGCGCTGATCCTCTCCGGTCTCGCATTCAGTGTGCAATAGGGATCAGATACTCAGGAGCAGGATGGCCGCCGTTCCGGCGGCCAGGGCCAGAAGTTTGCGCATCCCCAGTTTTTCCCTGAGGAAGAAAACGCCGAGGATGGCCGTCAGGAGAAAACTCATCTGGGCGATGGGCAAAACCACCGAGGCTTGACCGTACTGGAGGGACAGGGCCATGGTCACCACGATCCCGGTCACAAATACGCCGGAGAGGAGGCTGTAGCCAATGACTTTTTTTTCCGGTCTGACCAGACTCTTTTCTCGGAGCCGTGCGTAGAGAATGCCGCCGAAGATCCAGAAAAGGGCATCGATGGCGACCACCATGGTCCGGTCCGCTCCGTGGAGGAATCCGTAACGGTAGCTCAACCCCATGGCGGCCCGCATGAGCGAGGCGGTCACCCCCATGGCAAAAGCGATCTTCCAGCCGGCACGGCTCCGGTCCGCCGGCTCCCGCTTCTCTTCCCACGGAAAAAAGGCGAGGACGGCCCCCAGGGCCAGAACGATGCCGAGCCATTGCTGAAGCGAGATCTTTTCCCCCAGCAGAAGGGCGGCCCCGAGGACCGCCGGGACCAGATTCAGCCGGTAGAGGGTGGAGCCCACGCCGGCTTCCAGCCCGGTCATGGATTCCAGCAGCAGGAGATTGCCCGCCGCCGAGAAGAAGCCGGAAATACATCCCCAGAAAAGGGTCGGTCCCCACTGGGGATGGAGATTGATGCCCGCAAGAGAGATCCCGAACCAGATCATGCCCACCATGGAGACGAAGAGCCCCCGGGAACGGGGTTTCCGGGCAAAGGCCCGGAAGAGAAGATCGTTCATCGCGGCAAAAAAGAGGCACAGAATCGCGGCGGTGATCGCCATATTGTTTCCTTTCCGAAGTCTGTAAATATGGTATAATGGAAATAACTTATCTCCACAACAGTATTTTTCAAGTACCGGTTTTTTGGCGGGATAAAAAAGAAGCGGGCTTGCAATCAACTGGAAAGTGTGTACCGCAGGCAATCCCTGCCGGGTCCTGCGTCCCATCGGTTCCTGTGATCGTGAATTTGACAGGCGTGAACGCTGGATCAGATTTGAGAAGCTTGGCATTTTGCTCTGATGTGCCGGAGGATCAGCGATTCCATGCAGGAGTCAGGCTTTTTGAAAGGACCGCAGCCAAAGCATCCATACGGGAAACCAAATTTTTTAAAAAATTCATTTCAGGACTTGACTTTCAGAAAAAACGGTATAGGATAGCCTCTGGTTGCAGGGTGGTTCGGCACATGAACTGGAGGAAAAGGCTTTATAAGAGCAGTTTCATTTGGGTTCCGTCTTGAAACGGTGAAGAGAGCGCCGGGAAGGAGCGTTTCTGAAATGAGCGGCACAAAAAAAAACGCGGTCTGTCTGTATCTGAATGCTGATACCCACGCCGGTGAATTTGTTGGGGTGAGCAATCTTGCGAAAGCTCTTCAGGCAGACTTGCGGAACAACAGTGTGGATGTTTACATTTATTTGGACCGCAGTGCCGCAGACATTCCGGAGAACGGGCAGGGGGAATTGGAAAAATCGGAACTGGATCAATACCTAGAGCAGCAGGGATACGATCCTTGGATAAACGGTACGAAGATCGAAAATAAAGCCTGTTATCTCAAGCTTGCCAGCGACGGCGGGACCGGAACGACCGTCCTTTCCGTTGAAGCCGATCTGGGCGCACAGGACTCCGCCAGTCAGGAGGTTCTGACGTCTTTTCTGAACTGGGTCTGCCGGGAAAACGGCGAAAAAGAAGTCCCCGCAACGCAATTCGTTCTGCTCACGTCCGGCCACGGAAGAGGCATGTATGCCTCGCTGCCGGATGATACGAGCGGGACTGACCTGCTCCCCCTGCAGGTCCGGGATGCGATCGCCGATTCGGAACTGAAAAAAGTCAATGTCTTTGCCGAAGAGTCCTGCCTGATGGGCAACGCGGAAGCCATGTCGGTCATGGCGGATGTCGCGGATTGCATCGTAGCCTCCGAAGAAATCGTCTTTACACCGGGATTCAATTATGACGTCATGCTGACGGAACTGGCGGCGCTGGACGTATCGTCGGCCACATCACAGACGATCGCAGATGCGATCGTTGAGGCCAACCGGGAACAGGATCCCGACAAAAATGGCGCACTGACCCTAACGTCCTATCTCCTGAACGGCAACCGCATGAGTTCAGCATTGAATGAATTTGCCGAAAAGTCCGGAAATTTTACGGAACAGGACTGGATGCAGCTTTTAAAAGCCTTTGCCGATTATTCCAACATTCTGGGTGATGACGCTGAATTCGTGGACCTCCGGGAGGTACTGAATGATGAGGAATTGGAGGACTGCAGGATCTCTCCGGCGCTGTCCGGTGCCGTTGCGGCCCTGAAAACCGCCGTCAATGCGACGATCTCCCAAAGGAAGGACTCCTCGCTTCTCGGGCAGAGCGTGTCTGTGTACTCCCCGGTTCGCGCGGTCCAGGGCCTGTGGTACTATGCGTTCCAATATTTGGGGATGACCCCGGCGGGAAACGACTCGCCATGGGCGGATTTTTTGCTTGTATTAAAACAAAAAGCCGAAGCTGCCGGCATCACAGCGGGGGTCCTTGCCGACAGTGAGCTTTCCAATACGTTTCCCGATTGTTACGGAAACGTCCGGAATGGAGCCCCCGAAGAGGCTTCGGACCTGCTGCGATTGCAGAATATGCCGTATCTGGGGACGCTGTCGGCGTCCGGAGTTGTTTTTGATCATCTGCACTATCTCAATGCCACGCAAACGCAGTGTCTGAGTTTCTGTACGGCATGGGACACCGATACCGCCAATACGCTCACACTCAATTTTGTTTCCAAAGAAGGAAAGACCTTCGAAAAAGGGGATTTCGTCGTTTCCATTTACGGAAGTTCCGACGATATGAATTTCATCACGCTGCAGGGAGAGCATTATCTGAATGAGGATGGAGGCAATACCATCCGGATCCGGCTGGACGACATCCTGGAAAACAACACAATGTATTGTCTGCAGGTCTATTCCCCGAACTCGACAGCGGAATATTCCATTGAGTATTCCTCCAAAAATCAGGATGGGACCGATTCGATCCCCGCAGGAAGCTGTGACCGTTACGATGAACTTGGGGGCCAGCCGATCCAGCTCTGCGACAATTACTGCTCCGGATTGCTCGTTTCGTATGACCCTCTGCAGGAACTTCAAGGTGACTGGTATTACGTTGAGGATCTGAAATGCGACCTCTTTGTCACCGTTACAGGAGGCGATGCGGATTTGGAAAAAGCCGATCTCTCAAGTGTTATTGTGGGCAGATACCGTCAGGATGAAAACCGGGAATTCATCCTGGTTGAAGAAGCGGCGGGGACCCGCAAAGAAGATGATTCCGGCAAATGGATTTGGGAATACACCTTTGAAGGAGCATTCAGCGAGGACGAGGCTCCCGTTTTTCTGAATGTGGCGGCGGCGGATTCGCAGGAGAACACGTTTCAATACAGCATCACGATCCCGAACTATCAACAATGCAGCAATGAACAGCCCGTCTCTTCCACCTCAATGGCGAGATCCGGGATCACGGGTACGACCACACTGTACTGGGAGAGAAGTGGAGCCCAAGGGTGGGCGACCCTCCGTTTTACCGGAAGCAACGGCGCCGTACTGGATTGCCGGGTCTCCAATTTTACAGCAAGGATTTACAATAATCAGGAAACCATGACCTGGCAGGTCAAAAACGAAAAGAACGGGGACTGGGTAGCCGGATCGGAGCCGATATGCAGCTCCACGTCCTCCGCACCGCAAAAGATCAGCGCCATGGACGATTACATCACGGACATCTTTTTTGCACACAGCGACGGGGTCTGGGGAAAATATTACGTTGCCAGGAACGCCGGTTCTTCCGGCGGCTGGCAGGGAACGGGGGAGACAGTCTCTCTGTATGGAAAAAACCAGATCACGGATCTCTTTGCCGGCGGCGGGACCGACATTGCCAAGGTTTATCTCACGGATGATGATCATGGAGACGCCTTTTTCCTGGACGACCGCTATTCCGCGATGCCGGACGGCGAAACGCCGTCAGCACGCGTATCAAAGCTGCAGGCCGTCTATGCCGGAGCTGGAAACGATGTGCTGGATTTCACCAGTCAGCGCTATGAATACGATGCGATGGAATCTCCCTCATTTCTGTTGTACGGGGGAGACGGAGATGACGTTCTGTGGGCGCCGGACAGCAAGACGTTTTTGTTCGGCGATGACGGAGACGACCGGCTTGTCGGCGGGGGAAAAGATGACGTACTCATCGGCGGGATCGGGGATGATTGCATGCATGGCGGCGGCGGGAAGGACCTCTTCTGTTTCTGTGACGGCTGGGGGCATGATACCGTGAATCAGCTTTCCGGCAGTAAAGTCGTCCTGTGGTTTACGCAGGATGGCGGGACGTGGGACAGTTCTTCCATGACCTACCGCTTCGGGGAGAGTTCCGTCACCGTATCCGGCGTCTCCAGTGAAGATGTTACGCTCATTTTCGGAGATGCTGCCGGGACGGAATATGCCGACTTGTATGAGCTTTACGTCTCGGAAAAAGTATTCGAAGAAACGGCATCGTCAAGGATTTTTACTCCGCTTGCGTGCTGAACGTGGCGGATCTGCCGGTGTCCGGCCCTTCCGGTACGGGTTCAAAAACAGATTTCCGCAATGTCCCGGCTGGGGGCAGGGGGCATTGGCGCGAACGCAAGATCAATTTTGAGGAGCTTGAAAATTCGCTTTGATGTGCCGGAGGATGCCGGTGATGACCGGAAAGCATCAGAATCCTTCGTTCCTGCTGATCCCGGGGAGAGTCAGATGCAGTTCCGATCGCCCGTTCGATGTGCGGAATTGGATGGAACTGCACAGATTCTGCAGGATCCGTCTTGGCAGGGCCGAGCTTTCCGGACCGGAGGCAATCGGATCCCGGCCGGTTCCATGCCATACGGCATACAGCTGCGCTTCCTGACGGTCCCTGGCGATGCCTGCTTCCAGCTCCACTTCGGCGGTCTCCGGAAAAAGGATGTTGACAAGCAGCTCTTCCGCAGCCAGTTTGAGGTCCAGGCATATCTGGTGCGGCAGCGCGTGTTCTTTCTCCAGATTCTGCAGCTGCCCCAGCACGTGATACAGGTCAAAATCCTGACGTTTCAGACTGAATTTCAGGAGATCCAGCCGCTGGATGAATGCGGTGGTTTTGAGGCGCTTCGGGTGTTCGAAGAGTGCTTCCGGCGTGCCGGACTCGTAGATCACTCCTTCGTCCATATAAAAAACCCGGCTGGAGACCTCACGGGCAAAACGCATTTCATGTGTGACGATCAGCATGGTGATGCCGGTCCCGGAAAGTTTGCGGATGACGGCGAGTACTTCATCCACCATGGTCGGGTCCAATGCCGAAGTCGGCTCGTCAAACAGGATGATCCCCGGGGCCATGGCCAGGGCGCGGGCAATGGCGACCCGCTGCTGCTGCCCGCCGGAAAGCTCCTCCGGCAGGGCGTGGCGCTTGCCGGTCAGAACGACCAGTTCCAGCAGTTCCATGGCTTTGCGTTCGGCCTCCGCCGGACTCTGATTCAGCAGATGACGGGGAGCCAGCATGATGTTTTCCAGTACGGTCAGATGCGGAAAAAGGTTGAATTGCTGAAATACCATACCCATTTTCCGGCGGAGTTTCCCGACATCGGTCTGCGGGGAGAGGATATTTTCCCCATCGATCCATATTTCCCCGGAATCCGGCTGTTCCAGCCGGTTCATACAGCGCAGAAAGGTGCTTTTCCCGGTACCGGACTGACCGATGATGGAGATGATCTCCCCCTTGTACACATGGGCATTGAGGTTTTTCAGCACGGGGACTCCGCCAAAGGATTTCGACAGGTTTCTGACGTCAATCATGCTGTGCCTCCAGTCTTTTCCTGCGGCGGATGACCGGGTTGAGCATGTGTTCAAGCCTGCTCAATCCCAGCGCCAGAACCCATGCGATGGCGAAATAGATGACCGCCGTGGTGATCAGCGGAAAAAACGCCTCATATGTGCGGCTGCGGATGATGTCGCTCATCCGCGTAAGATCCTGAATGGCGATATATCCTACGATGGAGGTCGATTTCAGAAGATTGATGAACGTTCCCCGGTAAACCGGCAGAATGGTTCTGACCGCCTGCGGCAGAATGATCAGCCGGTAAATGGCGAAGCGTGAAAATCCCAGTGCTTCCGCCGCTTCGATCTGCCCCCGGGGGATCCCGTCGATCCCGGTCCGCAGCATTTCTCCGACATAGACGGAAAAGTTCAGCGAAAACCCGATGATGGCCACGATTTCCGCACTCAGTCTGCAGTCTGCGAAGACCACATAATACAGCAGCATCAGGAGGATCAGGATCGGGGTGCCCTGCATAAGAAGGATGTAACACTTGCCGGTGTTCTGCAGCAGACGTGTTTTCGCGCGGCGCATCATACATACCGGAAACGCCAGCACCGTTCCCAGGAGCGCGGCGGCAATGGCGACGGCAAGGGTTATCTTCAGTCCTTTCAGGAGCATCTGCCAGCGGTTTTCGGTGATGAACGTGCCTTCAAAACTTTGTTTCAGGTCCTGCAGAAATTTTCCGGCTTTGTCTTTCCAGGAGTTGTTTTCCGAACCGGCCTGCCGGTCCTGCAGAAAGTCCCGATGGACCATGACGGCAACATCGGAATCAATATATTCGTCCGTAAAAATATATTTTTTTGCCCGTTCTTCCGTTGCATTCATGCCGGAGATCAAAAAATCGATCTTGCCGGCTTCCAGCGCGGCGAGGATGGCGGGGAACGAGATGTCCACGATCTCAATGTCCGCATTGAGATACAGCGCGAGCCGCCGGATAAACTCCGGTTCGTGGCCGGAGAGCTTGCCCTTGCCCGCATAAAAACACAGCGGGGCGAGGTTCCCGAATACCCCCGCACGCAGTTTCATGACCGGATGTTCCGGAGCCGGGATCTCCGGCATCTCCGGCAGGTCCCTGGCATTGCACCACCGCTGATACATCGCTTTCCTGGTCCCGTCCTTCCGGCACTGGCGGATGAAATCATTGATCCTGCCGCAGAGTGCCGCGTGTTTTTTCGGCAGTCCGATCACCAGACGGCTGGGGACAATGCTTTCCGGAAGTACGACCAGTTTCGGGTTCTTCCGGGCTGCCAATTCCATTTTCACCCGGTCCAGAAAGAAGGCGTCGATCCGCTTGTGAAGGATTGCCGCAAACGCATCCGCCGATTTGGGAAAATAACACAGCTGTCTGCTTGGAAAATTCTGTTCGCAGTAGAGTGTCGCGTTGATCCCAAGCAGTACGCCGATCCTCATGTCCGGGTGATGCAGCTTTTCCATCGGCGTTTCCCCGCGCACAACATCCGCTTTGCGGAGCATGACCCCGATCGAGGAGTCGATGTAAGGCTCGGAAAACAGCATGTTCTTCCGCCGCTCCGGCGTTGCATCGATCTGCGACACGGCAATGTCGATCCGGTTGCTTGCCAGCTGGGCGAAAAGTGCTGTGTACGGCATGTTGCGGAATTCACATTTCCGGTGCATAAACGCTGCCAGACGCAGGGCGAACTCCGTATCAAATCCGGACGGCCGGCCGTTGTGATCCAGAAAACAGAACGGGAAATCGGCACATTCGATCCCGACGATCAGCGTCCCCTGCGGCGATGCCGGGACTGGAAGCTCCGGCATGACCGGACTGGGGGATTTCAGCCAGCGGTCATACATCGCCCGATAGGTCCCGTCTCGCCGGTACTGTTGGATAAAACGGTTGACGGGTTCCTGCAGCGCTGCCGACTTGCCGGCGATGCCGACTGCCAGACAGCCGACCCCGAGATTTTCCGGCAGGACTGTCAGATCCGGGCATTTGGCCGCCAGATGATCCAGCGCCGGGCGGTCATAGGCGAAGGCATGGATTTTTCCGGACTGCAGTGCCGCAAGCATGTCCGGCAGCGATTCATATTCCCGGAGCTGTGCCCGCGGCATGTTCTGTGCGAGCAGACGGTCCGGCACCGACCCGGTTTCGCCGCCCAGGATGAAGCGGCTGCTGTTCAGGTCTTTGAGCCTGCTGATCCCGGCGTTCCGGGGCGCCGGTTTGCAGCCGGCCGCAAGCAGGATGGTGAACAGGACGGAGAGGAGAACGGAGCCTTTCATAAACCGCAGGGCCTCGCAGGAAAAAAAGGGAACATTCGGCATATTGTTTTTTCTGATTGATGAGACAATTTCAAAAGTCGCTGATGCATGGATTGAAAATGAACCTTCACACAGCCGGTAAGCGTAATTCGGGGCTGCTCCCCGTTGCGGTAACTGCGGAAAGCGCTCTTTTGTCAGATGCCGGAGAGAATTTCAAAACTCCCGGCGGAACTTTTTGAAATTGGCGCTGTACCTGCATATCCATCCTCCCGGCTTAATATAGTACAGGAAAAACGGATTTCAAGCAAATGTTCACCCGGAGAGACTGGACTTGCATCATTATACCGGGCGAAATTGACCGGACTGTCCCCGTATTGCGCAGGTTTTACGGGGTCAAAAAGAGATTTCCGCAATATCCCGCAGGGGGATCACCCGGCCATTCAGCAGGGTGACGGTCTGTTTTTCCAGCGATATTTTCCCGAGTCTTCCGGATACGGTGGCGTAACTCCCGCCCGCTTTCCGGGCGTCCGGGACAAAGTACTCAAAAGTGACTTCCGGGTGTTCCAGAATGCGGGCGGTCAGATTTGCCAGCTTCCGATCCAGTTCCGCCCTGGCCTGCTCATCCAGCTCCCGGCGGGGAACCGTCTGCCGCCCGGTCTCCTGCACGGCATCCGCGTAGCCGGTCAGCGCCGCAAAAGGGAAAAACTGCGCCGCCCGCTCCTGCATGGTCATGGGCGGGTGTTTCCGGGAGACCGGCCGGAACAGATGGAGGATGTCATCGTAGGGACCGCTCATTTCCGGTGTCCTCCGATTTGCTCATTGCGCATTTTTCCGGTGGCGCCCTCCTTGAGGTTCATCCCTTTCAGCACCGCATTTTTCCCCAGCTTTTTCCGGATATCCAGCATGGCCGTCTGCAATCTTTTTTCCCGGGCAAGGTCGGCATTTTCCTCCGCTTCCTGCTTTTCGGCTGCCCCGTAGTCGGTGAAAAGATCCCCCTGTTCCTGTTTTTCCGCCGGGATTTCGCGTTCATCAAGTACATGGGCGGCGGAGACGGTGATCCTCCGGATCAGCAGTCCCGGATCCACGACCCGGTCGAAAATTGCCGCCGCCGCCCCGGTGATGAGGCGCATGGAGGCGGTGTAACGCTTCAGATCTTCCGTGCCATGGGCTTCCTTGGGGACCAATTTCCCGTAATGGTTGATCCTGACGGCCCCTTTGTACTCCTTCCTGCGGTCCGCATCGGCGAGATTGGCGGTGTCATAGCCGATCCCCAGCCCCACCCGGTTTGTGACCAGGCGTTTCTCCGTCAGATCCAGCGCCAGCTGGTCGGCCATTTCCTCCGCCACAAGTTTACCTTTGGCGAAATCATACGGCTCCTGCAGGACCTGGCCGGAACTGACGCTTTTTTCGGCAGGACGGCAGGCTTTGATATCCCGGATGGTGACCGGCTCATAACCCCATGCGTGGTCGATCAGAAGTTCCGCATTGACGCCGAAAAGGTGATAAAGCAGATCCTCGTATTGGAGGGACATCCGCGCCACATCCCCCATGGTGTTCATGCCGTGAGAGGCCAGTTTTTCCGCATAGCCCCGGCCGATCCGCCAGAAATCGGTCAGGGGCCGGTGATCCCAGAGTTTTTCCCGGAAACTGACTTCGTCCAGTTCGGCAATGCGGACGCCGTCCCGGTCCGGGGGGATATGTTTGGCCTCAATATCCATGGCGATCTTGGCAAGATACAGATTGCTTCCGATCCCGGCGGTGGCGGTGATGCCGGTGGTGCGGAGGACTTCCCGGATCATTTTCATGGCCAGTTCCCGGGCGGTCAATTTGTAGAGGCGGAGGTAATTGGAAACATCCATGAAGACTTCGTCGATGGAATAGACATGGATATCCTCCGGAGCCAGATACCGGAGATAGATCCCGTAGATCTTTGCACTGATTTCCATGTAACGGCCCATCCGGGGGACCGCCGTAATGTAATCCAGTTCCAGACTCCGGTTGTGTTTCAGCTCTGTTTCGCTGCAGGATCTGCCCCGGAACTGCCGTCCCGGAGCGGCCTGGAGACGCAGACGGTTTATGTCCCGGACTTTCTGAACGACCTCAAAGAGCCGGGGGCGGCCGGGAATGCCGCATGCTTTCAGGGCAGGGGAGACGGCCAGACAGATGGTCTTTTCCGTCCGGCTTGCATCCGCCACCACGAGGTTGGTGGTAAGGGGGTCCAGCCGACGGTCCGCGCATTCCGCCGAGGCGTAAAAGGATTTGAGGTCAATTGCGATGTAAGTGTGTTCCGTCATTTGCTGTTTTTCCCGTTTGGGATAATATAGCCGGGGCAGGACGTGATTACAACTGCTTCAGGGCTGTTTTCAGCGGTGGAGATGAGAGATTTTGTGATACCCGATCCGCAGGAGCGCCGTGAAGAGCATGACCGGAACCGTGCTTCCGCAGACCGGATTCCGGGCAAGGAGAATGCGGTAGAGGATCAGCCCCAGTCCCCAGATCACCAGACTTGATACACGACACCTGCAGCGGCCTGCATCGGCCTTCTTCAGAATGAAAAAGTCGGTGATCTGAATGGCGATCATGGGCGCGAAGACCGAGCCGATGAAATACAGAAAGGATTCAAAGGCGCCGGTTTCACAGAAAACCGCCAGCAGCACCCCGGCAATGCAGACGGCAAATCCGGTGACTTTTCCGGGGATCTTCCCCGTCATGCTCTGCACGCTCATTTCGGAGGAGAAGACGTCCAGATACGTCGTCGTAACGGTGGAAAGGACAACGATCAGCAATGCAGGGATCCCCAGCCCCGCCCGGCGGAGGATCAGCGTGATATTGTCGCTTCCGGCATAGAGTGCCGCGCACAACCCGATGAAAAACATCCAGCAGGAAGTCGCAAAATAGACCCCGGCACTCAGGGCGCTCACCAGTTTCGGACGGCTGGAATTGCAGGTGTAGTCGGCGATCAGCGGCAGCCACGAGAGGGGCATGGCGGTGGCCAGCTCCAGGGCATCCCCGAAGGAAAGCTCGGCCTTCTGTACTGCCGGCGCCGCCGATCTCTCCCGGAGGATCACCGCCCCCAAGACGATGGTTAATGCAAAAAGCAGCGCGACCGCCAGGGTGTTCAGTATTTTCAGTTCTTTGGTTTTCAGGAGGAGCCATACGGCGATCAGGCCGCCCGTCAGGATCGCCCAGGCCCACGGGGGGAGGGGATGGATCCCGTGTGCGGAATACGCGCCCGCCGCGATCATGACGGCGGACCAGCCCAGTAGCTGTGTAAGGTTCAGAATGGCAAAAAAGCCGCCGCCGGCGGTCCCGAAGGAGCACTTGACCGCCTCCATGGCGCTTACATGATGTTTTGCCCCGATCCAGCCGGCAAAGAAGAGGAGGGTGCAGCCCACGAGGTGTCCGGCGAGAATGGCCGTCAAAGCCGTCACGAACCCCTGCTGAGCCATCAATGCTCCGGTGAGGATCTCCGCAATGGAGACGGCGGCGCCGAACCAGATGAGACTGTTTCCCAATACGGATGTTTTCTGCATGTTGACCTTCCATAGATTCAGAAAAGGGAGGCTGCGGGTGCTTCAGCACATTTCCCTAATATACTCCTTTGCGGCTTTTTTTCAATTTTTTACGGGGAAAAAGATTTGCAAAAGGTCTGCGGAAGATATATATTGCCCCGGAGATATGAAAGAAAGGAGTTCAGGATGAAAAAGATGATCATTTTGGCCGCCGTGACTGCAATGACCTTTGGTGCATTGGCTTCGGAGCCGGGGCCGGCGCCGGTTTCTTTGCGCAACGAACAGTATGTGGAGGCCGCCGCCATTCCCGACAAGGCCGTCTATCGGGTTTCCACAACCGTTGGACACGATGTGGAAATTCAGCTGGGGGAAGAGTCCGCAAAGAATGAGCTGTGGCAACCTGTGTCCTACAATCCCGATGCATGCCGGCTCAAGATCGATCACGAAAAGAAGGGCTTCTGGCCCTTTACCAGAGAATACGCCGAAATCGAGATCAAGGGTCTGGTGCGCGGACAGCAGGAGCTCGTCCTGCAGTGCGGAACAAAACGGATCATCATCCGGGTCAACACCATCTGATCCGCTTGCAAGCATCAAAGGCTCCGCCGGTCCCGGCGGGGCACTGCGCATTACCGGAGAAATATTCCTATGCTGACCATTGCCCACATCCGTTCCCGGGATTCGGGGATCGACCCGGCTTATTCAGCGGAACATATCCTTCCGGAACCAGTTCCGGCGGAGGAATTTCCCTACCTCTATGCTCCGGAGGATTTTCTCTCCGCCCGGCTGGAATCCATGCGCAGGGCGGTGGATACCGCCAAACTGAAGGTCGGCTATCCGGGAAAACACCGTGAAGCGGCACGGATGCTTTTTTTCGTTACCGATTATCCGGGGGGACCGGGAAAATTCCGCTGTCCCGGCACTGCGGCTCTTTATTGCAACGGTATGGCGGTCCCGGTCCGGGGAGGGGAGGGATGTTTCTCCTTTGAGGCTCCTGCCGGGGTCCTGACTGCGGCAGTCTGCGGTGATGCGGCGACCATTCAACCCCTTTGGCATGGTGCATGGGGCGTTACACCCGACCTGTCGCAGCCTGCCCTTCCGGCGGAGGAGCACTTTTCTTCCGACGGCAGCGTACCGCCTCATGCGGAAGAACTTCCTTTCGTCAATCTGCCTCTGGAAAAAAACGGGTCCGGTCTTTTTGACGCCGGCCGGGAGATCCTTGCATACGTGGACATTCACGCGCACGATGTGGATTTTTTCAGGGCAGGGGAATCCCCGGAGGAGGCGCTGGACACGGATCCCGGCACTTTGGAACAGTCGATGGAACTTGCCGAAGTCGTTCCGGGGGTGTGGCGCTCCGCAGTCCCGCTGGCGTTCCGCTATCTCAGGATTGACGCCTGCGGATTGGAAAAGGTGCTGTGTCACGCGCTTTTCAGTCCGGTGTGTTACCGGGGGGCTTTTGCTTCCGGCGACCGGGAGCTGGATGACATCTGGATGCGTTCAGCTTATACCCTGCGGCTTTGTCAGCGCCATTTTCTGATCGACGGCGTGAAGCGGGACCGTTTGCCGTGGAGCGGCGACCTGCGGATCAGTCTTCTAAGCAGCTGTTTCACCTTTGCCGACAGCAGGATCGTGGAAAACACCCTGCAGATCCTGGGATCTTCCGGTGTCCTCGGCCACATCAATGCGATTACGGACTATTCTTTGTGGTACATCATCAATCAGGACACATGGCAGCTTTATTCCGGGCACCGGGAGTTTCTGGTCCGGGAATACCCGAAAATCGTCACGGTTCTGGAAAATCTGATGCATGAGGAAGCTCCGGACACCGGGTTTCTGGACCGCGGCAGATGGACGTTTATCGACTGGGCAGATTTCAACAAGATTTCCTCTCTGCAGATCCTCTACTTCTGGGCGCTGAAGGCCGGTGCAGGCCTTGCATGCCGCATGGAGGACCCGGTTCATGAAGATCTGTGGCGGCGGAAAGCCGATACTCTGGCATCCCGGATCCGGGAAAAATTCCGGGACCCCGGAAAAGGGATCTACCGGGACGGAACAGAGGGGGAGGCTATTCACCGCCATGCCAATTTTCTGGCGGTTCTTTCCGGGCTGGAAACGGCCTCTGAACCTATTGCAGACCTTCTTGCCGGAAAGGATCTTCCGGAAGTCGGGACCCCCTATATGGCCGCCATGGAGATCCAGGCCCTCGCCGGAGCCGGTTTCCGGGAGGCGGCGCTCCGGAAACTCCGGGGTCTCTGGGGGGCCATGCTCAAAGACGGCGCCACCACTTTTTATGAAGCATTTGACCCCTCCAGGTCCGGCGGGGACCGGTACTCTTTTTACGACCGGCCTTTCGGGTTAAGTCTCTGTCACGCATGGGGGGCGGGACCCGCCTGGCTCCTGCCGGAGATCTTTTTCGGCATCCGTCCGGTGGAGGACGGGTGGAAAAAGTTTGAGGTCAACCCTGCGGCGCTGCTGCCGGGGGAGGTGCATCTAACGGTTCCCACGCCCGGCGGGGAGATCGAACTTGCGCTGGAAGCCGGAAAGCTTTCCGTCAAAGCACCGCAGGGGATGGAATATTTTTTCCCGGCGGGAAAAGATCCGGGGCCTGGACCTTTTGAGTACTGCAGGATGTGAACGGGTTATGGATGAAAGGAGAGCGGCGGTATGTTTATTGTGAACAGTTATGCACTGGCGGTGTTTTTCTGCATCATCACCATGTTCTGCTGGGGATCCTGGGGCAATACCCAGAAACTTGCGGGATGCCGCTGGCGGTATGAATTTTTCTACTGGGACTATGTCATCGGGATCCTCCTGCTGGGACTGCTTGCCGGGCTGACCCTCGGCTCCTTCGGAACTCAGGGGCGGCATTTTCTGACGGACCTGCAGCAGGCAGAAGTCGGGAATATCCTGAGCGCACTGGCCGGCGGGGTGATCTTCAATGCCGGAAATATTCTTCTGGCCGCTTCCGTCTCCATTGCCGGGATGTCCGTGGCATTCCCCGCAGGGGTCGGGATCGCGCTGATTCTCGGGGTGATCATCAACTATGCGGCGACACCCAAAGGCGATCCGCTGTTTCTCTTCACCGGCGTGGCCATGATCGCCGCAGCGATCATCATGAATGCTCTGGCGTACCGCCTGAAGGAAAAAGATGGTCAGAAGCCTCCCTTCAAGGGGATCGTGCTGGCGGTGACCGGCGGCGTGCTGATGGCGTTTTTCTTCCGGTTTACGGCGGCCGCCATGGATGTGAGCAATTTTGCCGCTCCCGCTGCGGGAAAGATGACGCCGTACTCGGCCTTTTTCGTTTTTGCCGCAGGAATTTTCCTGAGCAACTTCGTTTTCAACACCCTTGCCATGCGCTATCCGGTCAAGGGCGATCCGGCCAACGGCATGGATTATTTCAAAGGGACTCTGCCGGTTCATCTGGTGGGGGTCCTGGGCGGTCTCATTTGGGGAACCGGCAACGTTTTGAGTCTGATTGCGGCCAACAAGGCCGGCGCGGCCATTTCCTACGGTCTGGGGCAGGGGGCGACGCTCATCGCCGCCTTGTGGGGGATCCTGGTCTGGCGTGAATTCAGAGGGGCTCCGATAATCTCCCATATTCTGAACGCCGCCATGTTTCTGGTGTTTTTAACCGGCCTCGGTTTTCTGATCAAAGCCGGACAGTAGAAGTTCCATTAAAGTCCTGCAGGCGGTTCGAAAACGCCATCCGGCATTCGAAAAAAGCCCTTCAGCGGCACTTCCGCCGGACTGAAGGGCGCTTGGATCATGTCCTGCTGGGGTGATCCTGATCTTACCAGTGAATCAGGTCTTTCACCTTGACAGGCAGCCCCGTTCTGATGGAGATATTGGCGGCAATGCCGGTCAGAATGGACTTGGCGCCATCGTGAAAATCCGCGGCATGTCCCAGCGGATCATCCTCTACGCCGATAAAGAGATTCCAGAGGAGTTTTGCATCGCCGCCGCCGTGTCCCGCCAGATCGCCTTTGTCGAAATCCACCGATTGCGGTTTTCCCCAGAGCGGCTGGAAAATGATCTCCGGCGTCATGCCGGTCCTGTTGATCTCGTTGGTTTTCAGTTCCGTCAGGCGCTTTTCGGTTTCCACGTTGCCGAAGGTATTGAAGTCGCACCCTGCATCGGCATCGCAGAACGGGCGCTCCACGACGTTGAATTCCAGCCGTCCTTTGGTACCGTTGAAAACGATCCTGTATCCTTCCCACGGACAGTGCGCACAGAGGCAGTAGGTCATCACCGCCTTGTTTTTGTAGCGGATCATCACGCTCATATTGTCCTCAATGCTGATGCCGTCGCCGAAGACACTCTGGTCCCGCTGGTAGCCGTCTTCTTTTTCCGCATTGAAATAGAGTTCATTGAGGTTTTCATCTTCCGGCAGAGGTTTGACATGAAGCGCGAAGGGGTCTTTGGCCGCAATGGCATTATCCCGGCTGCGCTGATAAAATTCGGTCACACCGCGCTTCTCGGCATTGATCCTGCCGTAGAATTTCAAATCTCCCAGTGCATAGACGACTTCCGGTTCGGAGTCCAGCCACCAGTTGACCAGATCGAAGTGATGGGTGGATTTGTGGACCAGAAGCCCGCCGTTGTTCGCCTTGTTGCGGTGCCAGCGGCGGAAGTAGTCGGCTCCGTGAAGCGTGTCCAGGAGCCACTCGAAGTGAACCGTGGTGATCTCTCCGATTATGCCGCTTTTGAGGAGTTCCTTCACTTTGGTATTCCGGGGCGCATAGCGGTAGTTGAACGTCACGGTGAGGTGTTTCCCGGTGGCTTTCTGGGTGTCGATGATCTGCTGACACTTTTCCTCGTCAATGGTCATGGGTTTCTCGGAAATGACATCGCATCCCAGCTCCATGGCCCGGCAGATGTACTGATGATGTGTCCGGTCCATGCTGGTCACAATGACCGTGTCCGGTCTGGTTTCTGCGATCATTCTGTCGAAGAAGTGCGCCTTGTAGGTGGGCAGATCCGGATAGTTTGGATCCAGTTTTTTGATGACCTTTTTGTTGTAGTAGTCCATCCGGGTCTGATTGACATCGCACAGCGCCACCAGACGGGCATTCTCCGGAAAAGTCTTGACAATGGCCTCAATATACATGCTTGAGCGCCCGCCCGTTCCCACAACGGCATACTTTTTTTTCTCCATTTTCGCTGCATTCCTTTCTTTGTCTTTAAGGACGTTTTATGCTTTCCCTTGCAATGAAGCAGGATCGAAAACTCTGATGTACCACCATGCCCCCCGGTTCGAGGATCCGGCGGACCACGGCCTGAACAAGCTCCTCGTGAGGATGGGCGACGGAACTTAACGCCGGGATGGCGTAGATACAGGCGGTGTCGTTGTCAAATCCCGCCACCGCAATATCTTCCGGGATCCTGATCCCGCGTTCGCTGGCATAACGGTAGAACCCGAGGGCCATGCGGTCCGTGTCAAAAAAGACCCCGTCGATCTTCCGCCGGATAATCTCCGGCCCCAGTCCATAGCCGTCAGCCATATCCGGTCCCGCGCATTCCAACCGGAAAAAACGGATGTCCGGCGCCAGAACCTCCACCGCTTTTTCGAATCCTTCCCGGCGACTGGATGTCCCGGCTGCCCCGGCCTGGGCGATCCTGCGGCACCCGGCGGCGGCAAGGGCTTTTACGGCAGCGGAGACCCCGCTGGAGCGGTCTATACTGAAAATGTTGAAGGATTCCGGATTCAGGGGGATCCTGTCAAAAAAAATGAACTGCATCGGGAGGTGCAGAAGTTTTCCGGCCTGCCATGCGGAATCCCATTCGGCAAAGATCACGGTACGGACCAGTCCGGTCCATTCCTGCAGAAGTTTCATGAGCGCTTCAAAGTTTTCCGGCAATGAACTCAGCAGCGGGTGCAGATTGTGCTTTCCGAGGTGTTTTTCCATGCAGTCGATGCAGCGTCTTGAAACTTCAAAGGGATCCTGCTTTCGGACGATGATCCCCACAATACTGCTGGAATTGGTTCTCAGGCTCCGGGCGGCGGCATTCGGTACATAGCCCCGTTCACGGGCGATTTTCAGCACGCGTTCCGCCACTTCCGGGGTCACGGCATTGTCCCCCCGGAGGGAACGGCCCACCGTGCGGATGGAGACCCCGGCCTCTTCGGCGATCATTTTTAGCGTAGCGGTCATCTTTTCCCGTTTCCTGAATGGAAGAGCCCTCCGGATCGTATGGAGGAACGGACCCCGTTTGGACAGGATCTTTTTCTGCTTGCCATCGTTGGCATAAAATATAGCATGCTCTGTGAAAAAAGCAAACGCTCTGCCGTATTTCCGGCTGTCTTCTTCACTGTCTTCCTGTCAGTTCCGGCATGCGGTCGAGGAAGCTCTGTGCGCCGGATTCATCGGAGAAAACCCCGTCCAGCTGGGCGTCGAAACAGCGTTTCAGTATTTTCCCCATTTCCGGACCGGGGGGAACGCCCCGGGCAAGGAGGTGGCGGCCCAGGATCAGGGGATCCGGCGGTTTCTCATCCAGCTTCAGATCTTTGACCCGCCTGCGGAACTCCTGCACCAGATTCAGTTTCCCGTCCAGACTTTCCTGTGTGTTGCCGGTTCCCCGGATGTCGCTCTCCACCAGATTGCCCAGCAGATCCAGTCTCGGCACCTCCAGTGCCAGGCGGCGGAAGGTCCGGTCGGGGACTCTCTGCAGCACCATGAAGGCAGGCTTCATGTGATTGGCAACGAGGATCTTGACTTCATTGACAAGATCCGTTTTCCGCCACAAACGTGTCATGAACGTTTCCGCCGGTTCCTGCCCCATCCAGTCGTGTCCCGGGGTCACGATCATCCCGGCGGCATTCCGGGCCAGGGCGGCGGGTTTGCCGAAATCGTGGCAGAGGGCCGCCCCCATCAGGACAAGGTCGTCATCGGCATTTCCCGTCCTGAACCGGACCGCTGCATCCAATGCAAGGAGGGTATGTTCCCACACATCCCCTTCCGGGTGCCACACGGGGGACTGGGCACAGCCGACCAGGGCGTGCAATTCCGGGTAATACCGTATCCAGCCGCAATCCCGGAGAAAACGGAGTCCCAGAGAAGGCGTTGTCCCATGCAGCAGGAGTTTTTCCCATTCCGAACCGATCCGCTCCATGGGAAGTTCGTCCTGGGAGAGTGTCCGGCAGAGCCTGACGGTTTCCGGTGCAATCTTGAATTCCAGCCGCCCGGCAAACTGCATTCCGCGCAGTACCCGGAGGGGGTCTTCGGAAAAATGTTCCGAAACATGCCTGAGAATTTTTCTTTGCAGATCCGCCTGACCGTTCCACGGGTCGATGATCTCGCGGGTCAACGGATCCATCATGATGGCGTTCACCGTGAAATCCCGCCGGGCGGCGGCTTCGGCAAAACTCAACTGTGGCACCGTTTCGATCATAAAGCCTTTATGACCAACTCCGGTCTTGCTTTCCCGCCGGGGCATGGCAATGTCGATCTCCAGATGGTGAACTTTATAGACACCGAAACTCATTCCCACCGGGTCCACGGAAAACTCTCCGGACACGGCATCCCGGATGGCATCGGCGGATAGTCCGTAAACTTCCAGATCCCAGTCTTTGACCGGGGTTTGCAGCAGGGCATCCCGGACGCAGCCGCCAACCAGCAGCGCCCGTCCGCCCCGTCTGCGGATAAGTTCCGCAATACGGAGGACCGCTTCTTCTGTTTTTGTTCCAGCCGGGATCACTTGACGGTATAGATGTAGTTTTCTTTGCGGGGGGAGGCTGCTTTGAGGAGAGAGGCCGCGTAACCCAATGCGCAGTGCCCGATCCCTTCATAGTCGCCGGTGATCCCCAGTTCCCGGAGGATGGCCTGTCCTTCCGGACGGTTGAATTCCTCTTTTGCCCGGTGGATCCAGCAGCCGGCCAGACCGCAGGCGTGGGCCGCCAGCATCAAATTCCCCATGACCAGGGATCCGTCGTAAATATATGTCGGGACTCTCCGGTCCGCCAGAACGATGATGATGACGGGGGCTCCGTAAAAGGGATCCCGGTCCGTACCCATGATCTCTCCGTTGAGTTTCGAGAGTTTGTCCCGGAGGGGCCGGTTCGTCACCGCGATCATGACGGGGGACTGGCGGTTCATGCCGGTGGCGGCGAAAGTCCCGGCCCGAAGCACCTTGTTCAGCAGTTCCTCCGGCACCGGGTCCGGTGCAAAATCCCGGCAGCTCCGGCGGCTCTCCATTCCTTGCAGAATATCCATGAAAAATCTCCTCACTTGACGGTACATTATTGTAGCACGGTTTCCAGAATTTGCAACTGCACGGGGGCTTTGTATTTTCTCAGGGAACATGTATATTATGAAATCCATAACTTACGGAAAGGATCAATGTCATGGTCAAGGTCTGCTGCTGCTGGGATGACGGAGTCGTGAACGACATCCGCCTGATCGAACTTCTGAGAAAATATCACGCAAAAGCCACCTTCAATCTGAATCCCGGTCTGCTGCCGGAAAAGCGCCAGACTCCCGCATGGATGCCGGCCGAAACCGGCGGCGGATGCAACGGCTTCAGCAACGGCCATGTGGGACTGCATGAGATCCGCGACATTTACGGGGATTTTCAGGTGGCTTCCCACGGCTGGGTCCACATGCACGCCCACCAGCATTCCGTGGAGGAATTCGTGAAGGACGCCGTGGATGCCAAAAAATATCTGGAGGACGTGTTCCAGCGGGAGTGTCCCGGCTATGCCTGGCCCTGCGGCGCTTACACTCCGGTGGTCTGCAGGAAACTTCTGGAGGCCGGTTTCGCCTACGGACGGACAACGGAATACACCGATTTTGTGGGGGTGACGGATGCTCCCATGCGCCTGCAGTCCAGCTGTCACTACATGAACCGGCAGTTTGCCGAGAAATTCCGGGCGGCCAAGGCATCCGGAAACATCTTCTACTTCTGGGGCCACAGTTATGAGATGATGGACTGTGAGGGGCTCTGGCAGCAGCTGGAGATGAAGCTGGCCATGCTTTCCGCCGATCCGGAGGTCCGGTGGATCGACATCATCGACATCGTCCGTCCGGAGAAGTGATGGATTCTTTTGCGGAATTTCTGCTGATCGGACTGATCTATTTCGCGGTCAATCTCCTGGAAGGCATCACCGGATTCGGGAGCATCGTCATCGCATTGCCTTTTCTCTCCATATTGCTGTGGATCCGGGTGACCGTGCCGATGCTTTGCGTTACGGGACTTCTGATGTCGGGGTTCCTTGTGATCCGTTCATGGAAGTCCTTCCGGTGGAAGGAGTTTTCCTTTATCGCCTGGTTTGCGGCACTGGGGATGCCCGTGGGGATGATCGCATTCGGGAAAATGTCCCCCGCCGGGCTGGGGATCCTGCTGGCGGTCTTCATGATCGGCATCGGTCTTCACGGCGTGACCGGGCAGCTCCGGAACCGGAAGGGTCCGGAATGGTTGTCCAATGTTCCGTGCCGGAAGACTCCGGCCATGAAGATCCTTCTTTTCTGCGGGGGTGTGGTTCACGGGGCCTTCGGCACAGGGGGGCCCTTCGTGGTCATCTACGCATCCCGGGCACTGCCGGACAAGGGGCTCTTCCGGGCAACATTGAGCATGCTCTGGGTGGTCCTGAATTTCTCCCGGCTGGCGGTATGGGGGGTGACCGGAGAACTGTGGAATCTGCAGCTGTGGCGGTATGTATGGGGAGCACTCCCGTTTCTGGCTGCGGGAGTGCTGGCGGGGGATTTCCTCCACCGGAGGGTCAACGGTTTTTATTTCCGGCTCTGCGTCTATGGCGTGCTTTTTCTGGCCGGATGGGTCATGCTGGGCAATCATCTGAAAAACATATTTTCCTGAAAGGTCATTTTATGAAGAATTCCTGCCGCATATTTCTGAATGCCGTTCTTGCCGGACTTTTCATCGGCATTGCCGGGACGGTCTATCTGGCGACCCCCAGTGCGCTGCTGGGACCCTTTCTTTTCGCCTTCGGGCTCCTCGTCATCATCTGCTACGGGTTCAAGCTTTTTACCGGCGCGGTGGGGTACTGGGCCAATCAGCGGGGAAGGGGGATCCTTGTTTACGCCGGGGACCTTTCCCTCATCTGGGCCGGGAACCTGCTCGGCTGTTTTACGGTGGGGAGCCTGATCCGCCGGTGCCGGATTTTTCCTGCCTTTGCCGCCCGGGTGGAAGGAATGTGCGATGTCAAACTTGCCGACAGTTCCGCCGGGATCCTCATCCTTGCTTTCTTCTGCGGGATATTGATGTATGTGGCGGTGGAGACTTTCCGGCATGAAGAACTTCCCGGCATGGTCCGGGGGGTCATGGTGTTTCTCTGCGTATCCGTCTTTATTTTAAGCGGATTTGAACACAGCATTGCCGGGATGTACTATTTTTCCGTGGCCGGCAAATGGAGTTTTCCGGCTTTGGGCTGTATCGGCGTGATGACTTTCGGCAATGCCCTGGGGGGCATGCTGATCCCCCTGGCGGACCACTTCAGAAACGGAAATACTCGATAAAGGTCGCCACTTTGCTGGAGGGCCCCCCCACGCCGTCGCTTTGAAAGGTGAAGAGGAGCCTGCCTCCCGGACGGTGGTCCCCGTCGGTCTGAAAGATCCGTACCGTATAATATCCCGATTCCTGCCACGAAAAATTCTGCGCCAGCGGCAGGGTGATCTCATCCAGAGATTCGGTTATGGGGGTGCGGTCCCGTTTCCACAACTGAACCGCCTGAAGGGTTTTTGCCGCCTGTTCCGCACTCATGCCGCCCCGGGTCCGGAGGATTGCGTAGGGGACGGTGTAAATGCTCCACGCCGTGTCAGTCGGCAGAATGAAGTGCCGGATGATGGAGAACCGCCCGTCCCGGTCCACCGGGAGGATCTCTGAAATGCCGGGGATCCACAGCAGCTCCTCCCGATAGTAGGGGGCGGCGTTCCGGGGCATATTCTTCATGTTCAGGGCGTCGTATTCCTCGGTCTCAAAACTGTCCTCATTGACCGAGTCGTCGGAATCCATGTAATCGGTGATCCGGTTCTGATAGAGTGTCACGGCATCGGTCACAAGCGACTCATCGGTGCGGTTTTCCGAGAGCAGGGACAGCCCGCTGCCGGAATTGAAGGGAATCCCGCTCACGCCATCGGAAATGGTGAATTTGATCTCCCGCCCGTAATAGTTCAAGGTGTGTTCCGAGCCGTCGGCCAGATAACGGTCGTGTTCGTATTCGTCAAAGTCCACGTTTTCCGGGGTCCGTTCGCTGAACTGGGCCCGGTCCGCCTCGATGAGAAACCGGATCCGGGCGGCGGCTCCCTCCGCAATGTAATGTGAACGCATGGCATCCGTGAGTCCCGCAACATTGATGGCCGTCATCCGGGAGAGGGCGACCAGAGACCCCACCAGGACCCCCGCTGTGACAATGAGGCACAGTACCGCTACCAGTGCCGCGCCTTCTTCGCTGTGACGGGTTTTCCTCATGATGACTGCTGTCCTGCCAGAAGTTCCGTATTGTAACCGGTGCCCGCCCGCCGCCGCAGCCAGCGCTGCCGGGTGCCGTCCTGATACTCGATGGTCATCTGGATGGCCAGGGGGAGGGTGTCGTTTTCATCGGTATCCCACTGATCAGCCCAGGTGAGTTCTCCGTTTTCATCCTCAGTGGCGTATTTGAATGTTACCGATGAAACGCCGGAGACGATTTTTTCGGTGATGAAACTCTGATCCTTCAATTCCAGCCACGGAAGGAGCGGGGTGTCCGAGTAATCGCAGCAGAAAGTGTCTCCATTCAAATACAGCCGGGCGAACCGGAAGGCGCTCTTGCCTCCATAAGAACGGTTCAGGGCGGTGAGGTAGAGTTCATCCGACTCGCCGGAAAACACCAGATCATTCGTGGAGGTTTCCTTGTTTGGCCAGCGGAAATCCACCATGCTCCGGAGCAGGGTCTCGGCGATCCGGTCCATGGCCAGATCCCGTTCCAGCTGTTTTGCGGCCCGCTGTCCCCGCTCCCAGCTGCGCTGAAAACTCCCGGCGGACATGGCGATAAGCAGTCCCACCATGCCCAGCAATGTGGTGGCCACCACCACTTCCAGCAATGTGAAATTATTCCGTTTCCGTAACATCATCGTAGTCGATCCTGTCGATCCGGAGGGTATCCACCGTCTGATCGGTGGACGCGTCAACAAGCTCCAGTACCAGACACTTGAGTTTCGCTTGACCGTTGAGTCCGGTGAATTCCTCCGGGAGGTCCGATACATCTTCGTAGCTTGCCCGCAGCCGGTACCCCGGATAATCCCAGAACTCTTCAGAGGGCAGTTCCGGCTCCTCAAAGCCCTGCAGAAGCATGTACTCGGCCCCTTCGGAAAGCATGTGCATCCGGTCCCATTTTTCCCGGGCCTTGAAGATCCGCTTCTGGGACATGGCGGACATGCTGAAGTAACTGGTAAGTCCCAATGTCAGGATGGCCATGGCCACCACGACTTCCACCAGTGTAAAAGCTTGATACGGTCTTCCTGACATATTCACTCTCCCTCCTCCTCGTTGATCATCCGTCCGGTCAGGGGGGAGATGAAAAATGTTCTGGCAAGTTTCCCGAAGCGGATGGTGAACCGGAGGCTCCCGGAGGCCCCGCCGTCGGCAAAGAACCGGAAGACCTCTTTTTCCTCCCCGCCTCCAGCGACTGTCACGGTCCCTGCATTTTCGTCTTCCCCGGAATGAATGGCGTATTCTTCCGGGATCTGCCACTCCAATGCGGCCAGCGTCCGGGGCGTTTCAAAAGTGCCGTCGGGGTCCTGAAAGGTATCATCCCGCAATTCTTCCGGGACACCCGTTAAATAGACGCATTCCTCTTCCCGGGGCAGCTGCAGCACCGCCGGGTCCCCGGCGGAGAATTTCCGGTCGCTTTCCCGGAAGGTAACGACCCGGTCCCGGCCAAGTTCCATCGCCTGCATTCTTGCTGCCGCGCAGAATTCCTGAAAACTCCGCACCGTCCGGTTGAATTTTGCCGTCCCGGAGCGTCCACGGAGAGCCGTGGTCCCGAGCCCGATCGCCAAAGCGATGATGGCGCAGACCACCACCAGTTCCAGCAGGGTGAAGGGACGGCGGACTTCTGACATTGCGATTTCCGGTTATTCCCAGTTGCAGATGTCGGCATTTTCGCCTTCGCCGTCAGGCTGGCCGTCGGCACCGTAGCAGGTCAGGTCGAAATCCCCGTGTTCGCCGGGGGAGACATAGACGTAGTCATTGCCCCAGGGATCCTTGGGAACGGAGGGTTTCAGGTAGGGGCCGTCCCACTTTTCGCTCTGGGCGACATTTTCCACCAGCGCCTGCAGTCCGTCACCGGTTTCCGGATATTTACCCACGTCAAGCTTGTAGTCCGTGAGCGCCTGTTCCAGAAGTTTCAGCTGGGTTTTGGCGGTATCCACCTTCGCCTTTCTGACATAGCGGAAATAGAGCGGGGTTGCCAGCGAGGCAAGCATGACCACGATCATAATGGCCACCACCACTTCAATGAGGGTGAATCCGGATTTCCGCAACTCTTTTTTCATCATTTTCAAACCTCCTTCATTCAATGGAATTGATTTCCATGATCGCCATAAAGATGGATACCACCACCACCAGCACGACAACGGCCAGAAAGACGATGACCATGGGTTCAAACATACTCAATATCCGCTTGATCTTGCGGCGGGTGCCTTCCTCCATGTGTCCGGCGCTGCGGTCCAGCATCATGCCCACCGCGCCGGTTTCCTCCCCCACGCGGATCCGGCTGGCCAGTCCTGGGGGCATGAAGGGATTCCCGGACAACGCAGCCGAGAGTTTTTCTCCGCCTCTCAAGCGTCCTTCCAGACGGTCGAAACTCCCCCGGATCACCTGATTGTTGATGACTTTCACCGCGATCCGGACGGTGCGGATGATCTCCACATGATTGCTGATCAATATTCCCAGGGTCCGGATGAACCGTCCCATTTCCAGTTCGGTGATGATGGGACCGAAAACCGGGAGTCTGACGGCCAGCAGACTCCGCCAGTACCGGATCCGGGCCATGCCGTAACGCATGCGCAGATAACTCCACACTCCAAGGAGCGTCAATGGAACGATCCAGCATGCGTGAAGCATGATGGTACTGGCTGTCTGCAGAAAAACCATGGAAGGGGGCTGACTTCGGCCCATGTCCGAAAAGATATTCGCAAACCGGGGGACGAATACCGTAAAGAGCAGAATGACCACAATGACCGTCACCCCCAGCACCACGCAGGGGTAAATGGAACTGGAGATCATGAAATCCTTGAGTTCCCGGCTTTCCGCCATGAAACGGCGCAGCTCCTCCGCCACCTCCGGAAGACACCCGGTTTCCTCGCCGGTTTCGATGAGATTGGCATAAAAGGGCGGAAAGGTTTCCCCGCAGGAGCGGATCAGATCCGAGAAGCGTTTGCCTTCGTGAAGGCCCTGCCGCAGCGAGGATGCCAGTTCCCGGAGCCGGGAGTCCTGGGCGCTTTCCACAATGATCGCCAGCGCCCGTTCCAGCGGGATATTGGCGGAGAGGAGGGGGGCCAGCTGACTGGTGAATTCATATCCGTCGGCATGGGCACAGAAGAGGCGTTTGTCGTTTCCGGTGCCGTCCTCTCCCAGAAAACTCAAGGGCACCATGGCCCGGCCGCGGAGTTTCCCCAAGGCTTCGGAAGGCGTGTCCGCTTCGATGACGATCTCTTCCCGGTCTCCTCCGGAAAGCGGCATGGCAATATATCTGAAACGCGGCATAAAATCCTCAAATTGAACCGAAAAACAGTTCTATACTGTAGCTGTTTTTTCAGGGAATGCAACCCCTGTCAAGAAAAACGGTGAAAATCCGGAATTTATTGTTAATGTCCCAAATCTTGTGACGGGACGGGGTGTTTGACAAAAGCGCATCTGCGCATTAGTTTTTATGTCGACCAAAACAAGAAACTAATGGAGGCGCAGATGCAAGGTAAAATTAGCATGGATTTGTCGTTTTGTCAAGCTGAAACCGGTTTTTCTTTGGATGAATTGGTCGAAAAAGTGGCGGATGTGTTCGCAAGACGAGCTTTTTCGGAGTTGCTGCGGATGATTCTGCAAATGACGCA
>DCGO01000096.1:0-711 GCA_002314605.1 Lentisphaeria bacterium UBA1776
CCCGCGAAGCATCCGCATTGACCACAGCGTCATAATAGTCGAATGCCTGTTCAAGAGCGACTTCCCCGGAAAGCGTTGTGGCACGAGGCCACCCTCCGCGGCAGATGGTAAACGCCAACTGCTCCAAATTCATGGAGTTTGTTCCAGAGACATCTCCCGGCTTGGCAAAAAGGTCTCCCAGACTGACGGAACCGTGGGATTCGCCGGATTCATACAGGCTCATCGGACGCATTTTCAGCCACGCGAAACGCCCCGTCCCGGTATGCTTGATTTCATCCATAGACGGGGGAACGGCAGAGCCGGTCAAAATGAACCGTCCGAGTTCATCTCGGTGATCGACTTCAAAACGGATGGCATCCCATAATTTCGGAGCAAGCTGCCACTCGTCAATCAGACGCGGAGCATCGCCCTCCAACAACCGCGAAGGGGAAATGTCCGCGAGTTCCAGATACTGTGCCGTTTTCTCCGGATCGCTCATGTACAAAATACTTTTTGCTGTCTGTTCAGCAGTGGTGGTTTTGCCGCACCACTTTGCGCCTTCAATCAGGACAGCACCTTTCCCCGCCAGCTTTTGCGCGAGTATTTGGTCCGCTATACGCCGCTTGTACTTTTTCATATTGCCTCCAGAACTGTTATCCGTTTACCGAATAAAATATAACTCCGTTCTTTGCAAAAATCAAGTTATATTCGGTAATTTGTTGAGATTTCGTT
>DCGO01000096.1:870-10265 GCA_002314605.1 Lentisphaeria bacterium UBA1776
TTGAGATTTCGTTCGGTAATTTGTTAGTCTTATGCGCAGTTCCGCTTGAAAAAGCAAAGGACGCGAGTTCGCGTCTCATAACCTGCTCCAACCTTTTATCAACTTGGGGCGTCAACAATTCGCCAGCTCCGGCTGGCGATTTAAGGAATTTAAACGATTCTTCGTCGTTGAGGCAAAAATCAAAGTGCCATACAACTGCTGACAAGTCGGTGCCGGTCTTGCAACGATTCGCCAATGCGCTTGCCGCGCATACTGAAAACAGGAGGCCGCCGTCCCGCAACAAGTCTCCCATTTTCTATTTTCTATTTCGCTTTTGCGCCCTGCTCCCGGATGGCCGCACGGCGGATCTTGCCGCTCACCGTCTTGGGCAGTTCCGCCACAAATTCCACCACCCGGGGGTATTTGTACGGGGCGGTATGAGTCTTGACATACTCCTGGATCTCTTTCTTGAGCTCTTCGGAACCGGTCTTGCCCTTCACCAGAACAATGGTGGCCTTGACCACTTTGCCCCGAACCTCATCGTCCACGCCGGTCACGGCGCACTCCAGAATGTACGGCAGCTCCATCAGGACGCTCTCCACCTCAAAGGGGCCGACTCTGTAGCCGGAAGTCTTGATGATGTCATCCGCCCGGCCCACATACCAGAAATAGCCGTCTTCATCCATCCACGCCAGGTCCCCCGTGTGGTAATAACCGCCGCGCCACGCTGCGGCGTTGTCTTCCGGCGCATCCACATATTCCCGGACCAGACCGTAGGGATGATCCTCCATGGTGCCCTTGATGCAGATCTCTCCGGTGTCCCCCATGGGAACCGGTTTGCAGTCAGCGTCCAGCAGCTCCACCTGATACTGGGGATTCACTTTCCCCATGGAACCCGGCCGGGGTTTCACGTTCCCCATGGTCCCGATCATCACGGTCGATTCGGACTGGCCGAAGCCCTCGTGGGGCAGATGCCCGGAGATCCGGGCAAAACACTCGCTCACCTCCGGCGGCATGGCCTCCCCCGCCGTGGAAACATGTTCCAGCGTGGAAAAGTCGTAGCTGGAAAGGTCCTCCTTGACAAGGAAACGGAAAATCGTCGGCGGCGCGCAGAAGGTCGTAATGCCGTACTCCTTGAACATGGGCAGAAGGTCCGCCGCATGAAACCGGTCGAAATCATAGACGAAAACCCCCGCCTCACAGAGCCACTGACCGTAAAGTTTCCCCCACATGGCCTTGGCCCAGCCGGTGTCCGCCACCGTAAAGTGGAAACCGTCGGGATTGACCTTGTGCCAGTAGCGGGCCGTCATGATGTGCCCCAGAGGATAGGAGTGGTCGTGCAGCACCATCTTCGGGTATCCGGTGGTCCCGGAACTGAAGAAGATGAGCAATGGATCGGTGATCCTGTGATCTTCCGGACGGGCGAAGACCGCCGGGAAATTGGGATACATGGCATCAAAATTGAGCCACCCGGTCCGGGTACCGTTCACCGAAAGTTTGACGATGGAATTGGGGCAGTTCCGCGCCGCCGCATCGATTTCGCCGGTAACCCGCTCCTCGGCGGAACAGATGGCAAATTTCACGTCCGCCCGCTGGATCCGGTACTCGTAGTCATGGGCGGTCATCTGGCAGCTGGCCAGCACGGACACCGCGCCGATCCGGTGCAGCGCCATCTGGATGAACCAGAACTGGTAATGCCGCTTGAGTACCAGCAGCACCCGGTCGCCCTTGCGGACGCCCATGGAAACGAGCATATTGGCGGTGCGGCAGGAATTTTCGGCGATCTCCCGGAAGGTGAAATCCCGGCAGACTTTTTCATTGGAAACAAACCGCAGTGCCACCTTGTCCGGGCACTTCTGCGCCAGACGGTCCACCACATCAAAAGCAAAGTTGAAATTTTCCGGGGCATGAAAATCCACCCCGGTAATGGTGCCGTCCGGGGTAACGGATTCGGTCATGAACTCCTGATAGAGAAGCTCCTTGTCCGTCCTCAGCGCACGGGGGGCTTCCACCGGGATCTCCGCGAAATGGTCCGGCTTGGCATTATCCTCCGTATCGGAGTGCATGACAAAGGAAAGGAACCGGCAGGGCTCCCCGTCCCAGGCGATCATGGCATGCCGGGTACCGCCGGCCAGATACACACTGTCCCCCTCGTGGAGGATCTCCTCCTTGTCCTCAAGGATCATTTTCAGCGTGCCCTTGAGGATCAGCAGAAATTCCTGCCCCACATGCCGGGAGTAATGCATGGGTTCATCGGGCTTGTAGGGAGCAGTCACAATAAAAGGTTCGCCGATCCGGTCCCTCATGTGGAACGCCTGATGCAGATAGGTGAAATCCGGCCGCCGGAAATAGGGGCACCCCTCGCCGAACCGGGTCACAGTGTACATTTTCAGATTCGGGGAATCCCCGCTCATGAGGGTGGAGATATCCAGACCGAATTTCTCCGCCAGATCATAGTAAACGGCAAACGGCGCGGTTTTTTCCCCGGTTTCGTAAGCGTGATAGTCCTCGGTGCTGATACCGAGAATCTGAGCCATCTGTTCCTCGGTATACTCCCTGGAGTTGCGGAGTTCCCGGACTCTCATCCCGATCTGTTTGTTCTGTTCCATACCCTGCTGTCCTATCCTGAAAATTGTATATCATTTTAATATAACTCATTCATGGTCAAAGTCAAGTCCGGTGCGGAAATTGCCGCTATTTTTCTGTGCCTTCACGCCCGGATGCCGGAATCTTTTACTTGAAAATCCCCATCGTTCTGCTATATTTAACACCGTCAACAATTCAGGATCAACCCCATGGAACAAGTGGAAAAACCGGCGGCAGCCGTCCCTGTGAAAAAAAAGAGCCGTAAAGGGTGGATTTTCGCCGTTCTGGCGGATCTTTTCTTTGCATTGTGGTGCTGCGGCGCCATCTGGTTCCAGAGATGGATCACCGGCGAACCCGTCAAACTTGCGCTGGTCCTCCTTTTCATCCTCATCACCCTGGTTCTGGCGATCGGCAGCTTCCGGAAAAAATACCTCCTTTGCGGCAGTTTTCTCCTGTCGCTGGGAGTCGCGGTCCCGTGGTGCATCCTGCTGCAGCCCACCGGCGTGCGGGACTGGCAGATCTCCTGTTCCCGGATCCCCACGGTGAAATTCTCCCAGGACGGAAAAAGCGTGACCATCGGCAATATCCGGGATTTCCATTACCGCTCCACCACGGATTTCGATGTGCGCTACCGCACCGAGACCTACCGCCTGAAAGACCTGAGGACCATGGATTACGCCATCACGCACTGGATGGGCAAAGATGACCTCATCGGCCATGTGATCCTCACCTTCGGGTTCGCCGACGGGCGGTATCTGGCCGTTTCCGGAGAAACCCGCATCGGAGAACGCGACTCAAAGAGTCTCCTCGCCGGCATCTTCCGGCAGTATGAACTGATCTACATCGTGGGCACCGAGGAGGATCTGCTGCAGCTCCGGACCAATCACCGGAATCAGCGGGTCTATCTGTTCCCGGCAAACGTCAAACCGGAAAACATCCCCCCGTTCTTCGCCGATCTCATGCAGCGGGCGGCGGACCTGGGCCCCCATCCGCAATTCTACAATACCCTGTCCTACAACTGTACCAATTCCCTCACGGATTCCAGCAGAAAAGTTGGCTCCGACTTCGGGTCCGGCCTGTCCGGCATCATCAACGGCGTCTTCGATTTCTGGGGCTTTCATACCGGGATGCTGACAGGCAGACGCGGCAACGAATCCTTTGCCGAATACAAGTGGCGCCACCTGACCAATCAGTACGTTGCAGGTCTGAAAGATCCGCCGGATTATTCCCGGCGGATCCGGGCGGAACGGAACAATCTGGTGCAGAGCAATCCCAATCCGGGCAGGTAAACAGAGGTTTTTATGGCTCTTGCAGCAATTCTTCTTGTCGCACTGTCCGCCGTGGCCCATGCCGGGTGGAACTTTCTCTGCAAATTCCGCGCATCTTCCGGAGGAGCGTTCTTTCTCATCCTCACGCTGGTGACAGTGGCGGCGCTGCTGCCCTGCCTGGTCCTCTATCCGGTCCCGTTTTCGGCGCTGCCGCATAAATTCTGGATCCTCGCCGGGCTCACGGGCATGTGTCAGGTGGGGTATTTCGTGGGACTCACTTTCGCCTACAGGCTGGGGGATATGTCTGTGGCCTATCCCCTGACAAGGTCCCTCCCCGTGGTGTTTCTCCCCGTCATCACCGGACTTCTCGGGCTCGGCAAGGTCCCGTCGGTGCCGGCGCTGTCCGGCATGCTGCTGATCTTCGCCGGCTGCGTCATTCTGCCCCACAAAAAATTTGACGATGTCCGCCGCTGGTCCAGTTATGCCGGGCCGGTCTTTCCGGTGATCCTCCTGACGGCGGGATTTGTGACGGGATACTCCATCATCGACCGGGAGGAACTGCGGATCCTGGCGGCGCTGAATCTTTTCGGCAGCGCCACGGCGGACGCCTTTTTCTTCATGACCTGGGAAAACATCTCCATTCTCCTCTGGCTTACGCCTTTCATCCTCCTGATCCGGCGGGAACGGGAGACCCTGAAGCAGAGTTTTTCGCCCCGGGCGGTCTGGTTCCCGGTGCTGGCGGCACTGCTGTGTTCCGGCGGGTATCTTCTGGTCCTGCTGGCCATGCAGCTGGTGAGCAATGTAAGTTACGTCATTGCCTTCCGGCAGATCGGGGTCCCCATCGGAGCGGCATTGGGGATCGTCTTTCTGAAGGAGCCCTGCCCCAGGATGAAAGCCGACGGGATCATCCTGATCGTCACCGGGCTTGTTCTGGTGGCCGTCTTCTGAACCGCCGGTTCCTGCAGTTTTTTTCCGGAGAGACTTTCCGGCTTGCAAAAGCGCTTTCGAGGATGTATATTCGGTGCACATGCCGCCGGGAACGGAACGGGAAGCGGATCATTCTGTCCGGAAAACGGCAGTTTTTACAATTCACTGAAGGAAATTGGAAATGTTCTCCCGTATTCTTGCATTGATCGTCACCCGGCTCCTGAAACTGCGTTACCGCATCAACATCCGCGGTCTGGAAAATATCCGCCGGGAAAAGGGTCGGGGAATGTTGTTCCTCCCGAACCACCCGGCAATGATCGATCCGGTCATCGTCAGTTCGATCCTGGTCCCGGAATTCCACCCGCATATCATCGTTGATGATGAGCAGATCCACGCGACTGCGCTCAAATTTCTGGTCAGACCGCTGAAACTCCTGCCGCTGCCGGATATCGGGCTCCGGGGCAAGGAAGTTTATGCGGAAGTCGAAAAAGCATTCAAAGACTGCGTCTCGCTGCTGAACAGCGGCGAAGATGTGCTGATGTATCCGGCCGGGCAGAACTACCGCAGTTGTCATGAGGATCTTCAGGGGAATGCCGGGGTGCAGATCCTGCTGCAGTACTGTCCGGACGTGCGCGTGATCATGATCCGCACTTCCGGGTTGTGGGGAAGTTCCTTCAGCCGCAGTTCGGGGGAAACCCCTGTTTTCCGGAAATGCATGCTCCGCAACCTCGGGCGCCTGCTGCTAAATCTGGTTTTCTTCTGTCCCCGCCGGACAGTCCATGTCACCTTTGAGGAAGCCGGTGCGGATCTGCCCAGGCAGGGCGGCAAGGCGGAGATCAACAGTTACCTTGAGCGCTTCTACAATGCGGATTCCCCCGGAAACACCTATGTGCCTTACCTGTGGTGGGAACGGGGCGGCCCCCGGGTGATCCCGGAACCGGCGGAAGCGGAGGATGTCCTGCCCGACAAGGCCGGCATCCCGCCGGAGATCCGGGAAAAGGTCAGGAAAAAACTGTGCGAAACGGCGTCCATGACGGAAGTGAAAGACGAGGATCTGCTGGGCCGCGACCTGGGGATGGACAGTCTGATGATCTTTGAGATCTGCACCTGGGTCCGGCAGGAATTCGGTCAGACTGTCGCAACGCCGGAGGCGCTCCGGCGCGTCCGCGACGTGATGTATGGTGCCATGGGGCTCAAGTCGGAAATCAGAAGTCTGAACCCGATCCCTCCCAAGTGGTTTCTGCCGCCGGACGACCGGATCCACCGGATCATGCCCGGCTGCCGGACCATTACGGAAAGTTTTCTGGCGTTTGCCGCTGCGGAACCGGATTTTCCGCTGCTGGCGGATCAGACAGGCGGAGTCCTTACCAACCGGAAGATTGTCCTCTCCATTCTGGCGCTCAAGGGAAGTTTCGAGCAACTCCCAGGCGACCGGGTGGGGATCATCATGCCGGCCTGTGCGCCGTTTTTCGTCATATTCATGGCCGCATTGTTTGCCGGGAAGACGCCGGTCCTGCTGAACTGGACCGTGGGTCCGAGAAACCTTGCAGCCTGTGCCAAAAAGTCCGAAGTGCAGGCGATCCTTTCCGCGAAGCAGGTCATCACCCAGCTGGAAGCCCGCGGCACCGATTTTTCGGCGGTGAAAGAAAAGATCGTCTATCTGGAAGACCTCGCGGAAAAGATCACGGCGGGGAAGAAGCTCCTGGCATTGCTGCGGAGTTTTTTCTGCCGGCGCACGCTGCGAAGTGACCGGGTCCCGGAAACGGCGGCAATCCTGTTTACCAGCGGTTCGGAAAGCGAACCCAAAGCGGTTCCCCTTACCCATGACAACTTCATCCGGGACGTGGAATACGCCATCAGGCCTCTGCATCTGCGCATGGATGACTGCATTCTCGGGATGCTGCCGCCGTTTCACTCGTTCGGACTTATGATCGGCGTCATGCTGCCGGCGGTGACCAACATGCGGACGGTATTTCACACCAATCCCACCGAAGGGGCCATGCTGGCGAAACTCATCGCGGCATACCAGCCGACAATGATCGTCGGCACGCCGACCTTTGCCGAAGGGATCCTTGCCCATGGCACCCGTGAAAGTCTGAAATCCATCCGGATCATCATCACCGGGGCGGAAAAGTGTCCGCAGAGCGTATTGGATCTGTGTCATGACCGGTGTCCTGAAGCCTGTTTCCTCGAAGGATACGGCATCACCGAGTGCAGCCCCATCGTGGCGCTCAACCATCCGGACGCCTTCAAACGCAACTCCATCGGTCTGGTGCTGGAGTGCCTCAAATGGATGATCCGCGGCGAGGACGGTTCCGTGCTGGGCCCCAATGCCGCGGGGATGCTCTTCGTCTCGGGCCCCTCGGTCTTTCACGGCTATCTCGGTTACGACGGTCCCTCGCCGTTTGAGGAGATCGACGGAAACTCCTGGTACCGCACCGGGGACCTCGTCGAAGCGGATGAAAAAGGATTTCTCACCTTCAAGGGCCGTCTCAAGCGGTTCATCAAGGTCGCGGGGGAAATGGTTTCTCTTCCCGCCGTGGAGGACGCGCTGCTGGAGCATTTTCAGGGTAAAGCGGAGGGCGTTCCGCTCGCCGTGGAAGCAGCGGGGGCGGACAGCGATCCCGAGATCATTCTGTTTGCGACCTTTGACGTCGACAAAAACGAGGCCAATTCCGCGATCCGCGAAGCCGGTTTTTCTCCGATCCACTACATCCGCCGCGTGGTTCGCCTCGAAGAGATCCCGCTGCTCGGCACAGGGAAAACGGATTACCGCACGCTGAAGAAACTGCTGCAGGCGGAGTAAAACAGCATCCTTTGCGATCTGTCGGCGCATCGGCACGCCATCGCGCGCGGCTGCGTTTTTTGCCTGACTCATCCGGCGTTTGCGGTCTCCCGCAGTACCCCATGCGTTTGCAGCTGTCTCCAGGAGCCCTTATCTCCTGCGTCCCCTGCGTCCCCTGGCCTGTCGCGTACAGAGGCTTGTTGGTACGTCGGCACTCCCTGATCGCCAAACCAATTTGCATTTTTCAGAAACGCTGTTATATTACAAACGCTAAAGATTTTCCGTCAGTAAAAAAAAGGGAGAGTTCCTATGGCTACTTACATCGTTTCCCGCGGCGTCACCAGCACCGGCATCGTTCTTTCCAGTACAGATTATGCCAACGATGAGATGATCGTGCTGGATGGCGGCACGGCAAACCGCACCACCGTCAACTCCGTCGGCCGTCTGTATGTCTCCAGCGGCGGCACGGCAACGGTGCAATTCAATCCGTGGCAGGGGGAGATTGTTTCCTCAGCAGGCGCGGATGTCACCTATCTGGAACGGGATGCAGAAGTGTACTGGCTCAATCAGAAAGGTGAGACCCGGAAAGGTGACGAAGTCAACAATGTCACGATTGCAGCCGGTCAATCCGCTATCGTTTATGAAGGCGGAAAAACCTCCAACTGTATTTTGGAAACCGGCGGAGTCATGCAGGTTTGCGAAGGCGGTTCGGTGAACGGCCTGACCGCCACGCGGGAATTGATGATGCAGGACCGCCTGACCCTTGCCGATGTCCAGGTTTCCAGCTGGGCCAGTCTGGCAGACTATGCCGAAACGAGTAATACGCAGATCACAAGCGGCGGCAGTCTCTTTTTGCGCGACGGTGCCCAGGCGCTCGACACACAGATCACTTCCGGTGCGCTTTTTGTCGGGTTCGACGGCATCGCGGAGGATATCACCGTCAATGACCAGGGCAGTGTCTTTGTCGCCACGGGCGGCGAAGTGAAAGGTGACATCTCCATTTCGCAGTCGGGCGGATTGTATCTCTACGGCGGAAGCATTGTCGACGGTGAGATCCATCTCCAGGGGACGCTGTATGTCGACGAAACCATGGTCAACAACGGCAGCATCACGATTGATCTGAACTCCCAGGCCATGATCGAGAATCTGGACTATCTGCAGGGAACCGAAAACTTCGCGGTGAATGTCGCTGATGTCGAATACGGCGAATATGTGCTGGCAAGCGGCGCAGAGGATTACTCCGGAACGGTTACCGTTTCAGACAACGGAACGGAACTCGGCATTCTCTCGGTTGGAGCCACGCTTACGGCGGGCGATACGAGTTACACCCTCACCCGGAACAGCGACTCGCTGGAAATGATCCTCGGCGCCGTGGTCGTGGAAAAAGCCACGCGCGGGGACTTCGGGGAGATCATCGGTATCTCCGACATTCTCTTCCAGAATCTCACCGATCCGGCGAACCCGCTGGGTGCGTGGATGGATGCCGACAAGTGGAAATGGAACGGGGCGCTCGGACCTGCCCCCAAGAGCGACTGGACCGTGTACGGGGCGTATGACTTCACCGGAGACGGCGTCTGCGACATCATGTTCCGCAGTAAACTTGCCAGTACGGAATATGCCGTCGGCTACTACGACATGGGCGAAGGCGGCACCTTCAAGACCATGGGCTGGGGTGTGACCGCGGAATGGGAGCTTGCCGATGTCGGAGACTTCAACGGCAACGGAGTCTCGGACATTCTGTGGAAGAACTCCGACAACGGCTATCTCGGCCTTTGGATGGACGGCACCAATCAGTGGGTTGCCCTCCCGGCCAGCGCGCTGGGAGCGGGACAATCCATCATCGGTATGGG
>DCGO01000133.1:0-12484 GCA_002314605.1 Lentisphaeria bacterium UBA1776
CGCTCCGCGCTGCCTGAACCATCTGGTCCACAGTGCGGTCACCGGTATGCAAAAAACGACGGGTAAAGCAAGCTGTACCTTCAAAAATCACCGCCGATTTTTTATAGGTAAACAAATGGCGGTATCCACCGTGTGGAAGCAGAACAGGGGACTCAAGGGACACAACAGTGTTTCGCGCATACGTCGCCTTGGTCGCCTCGGTCGCCTCGGTCGCCTCGGTCGCCTGACCGGCGCTTTCTGCGCCCGCACAAGTTGCCCGGTATTCCAGCCGTTCCCGTCCGGTCTGCGCCAGCCACTGCTTGAAAGGCTCCGCCTTGGGCGAAGGAACCGACTGGATGATGCGGAACAAGGCCTTGACATCAGCACAGTCGGTGGCATATTTCTTCCCGTCAGCCGATTCCAGTTTCAGTTGTCGACAAATTGTCGACAACTCAATTCCATCCTCGGAATGAACACGCTGCTTCATCTTGAACCAGTAATTCCGGGGATTCACACTGTCCGTAAGCACCGCAACTACATCAATGACGGAAAAATACCAGACGCCCTCCACCATCAGCCGGCGGATGGAGCGATCCTGAAAAACTGCGATCTTACTGCTCATCGAAAGTCTCCCTGTCCGCTCTCAAAAAGCACAAAAGACCCCAAGGGCATGGAACACGTCCCCAAGGTCTTTCGGTTTATCAAGCAGGTCTGGAATACGCTCATAGCCGCAGCCCTCCCGCAAAGGAAAGCACCCGGGCCCGGCAGGTCCGACAAGTCCGACAGGTCCGACAGGTCCGCTCCTCCCGGCAGACCAGCCGCCGCACCGCCTTCGCCGTCACCGTGATCCACCGCGTGAAACTCCTGACAATGTGCTGAAGAATGGTATATCCGGCAACATGGTCTGCCCCGTCCGACCAGTCCGACAGAACCGTGAAATACGGTCCCGCCGGGATGGCCGCACAGTCAAAAAAGCCGAAGTTCAGACCGAAACCGATGTCATCGGAAGCAAAGCATCCGGGCACAAAAAAGGACAATGCCCGATCGCCCCTTGCAAAGGCGGCACTTTCCTGTTTCTGCCACAAATTCATGCAAATGCCCTTTCCTGATGCCATAAGGATACGATGTTACTATATCCTCTCTAATATAGCATACTTTCCAAAACATTTCAACCCGTTTCCCATAAGAACCATCAGACCTGTCCCCTCGCACGGGAACAGGTCTGGCGTGTTTTTTTCATTCATCTCTTCCGATGCCTCTATGCGGGCGTTCACCAGAATGTCACTGATCTTTACCGGGCGATCCAGCGTCAACGCCTCCAATGACCGCACCCTTGAAAGCGCCGTGTAAAGCTGACCGCTGGCAAAACAGCCGCGTCCAAGAACAACGTGCGCCCGTTCCAATGTCTGCCCCTGCGCTTTGTGGATGGTCACGGCGTAAGCCGGGGCGGTGGGGAACGGATAATAGACGCCGATTTTCACGGTCTTGAGCTCGTGCGTCTCTTCATCGTAAAAGTAGTCGAAATTGCTCCACGTTGCCGGCTTCACTGCGATCTGGCGGCCCTTGATCTGTGCCCATACCGTGCCCGTCTCCTTACTGTAATCCAGTACGGTTCCGAAATCGTTGTGGGTATCCACGGCAATATCGGTCGTTTTGAGGCAGTCGGAAAAATCTTCACATACCTGAGGGGGGCACTTCTCCGATTCCGGAAACAATGGTGCGACGCTGTTTGCGGTCTTTTGCCGGAGCCGTGGCGAACCGGACGAATTCGTTGAAGGTGTTCCGGCAGGACATCTGTTCGGCAACGGTGTGCGGCATGGCCCGCTCAGGATGTACCTCATAGCGGCGCCAGACTTCATCAAACGGGAGATTCTGCGCTTGCTTGGAAAAGCCTTTGATCGCATTGATCTGGGCGATGGCGACTTCATGCGTGGGAGCTTCCCATACGGCATCCAGATCAGCGGCCTTCTGGACTGCATCTTCGTAATCGTATGTCTTGAGAGAAAACTCTTTGCGGACTCCGTTGGCCACCATCAGGCGGTAGTGGCAGGGCCCGTTTTTTGCCTTGCGTCAGAGTTTGCCGCGTAAATCGCTCATTCTCGTGGATCGTCCTCTGAAAACCGTGCCTCTTGCCATTTTCCAACCTGCTTTGGCAGATTATGGCACAATATAGCACTCAAAGGCGACTTCTGCAATCCGAATGGGGAAGAAATGGGGAAAATCCCCATTTTTGAGCATGAAAATGGTGGAGCTGATGGGAGTCGAACCCACTACCTCAACGTTGCGAACGTCGCGCTCTAGCCAAATGAGCTACAGCCCCTTCCTGCGTTTGCATAATTTACCCCGATTTTACAGAAAGTCAAGTCTCTTTTACGATTTTCTTGCAAAATACAATCCGCTCCGCCGCACATCGTGCATAGAGCTTACTTTCGTGGTTTTGCCCGGGTGGTGGGCTGTGCATTGGCCGGATCTTCCGGCCAGATATGCTTCGGATAACGGCCCCGCATCTCTTTGCGGACCAGTTCCCAGCTGCCCTGCCAGAATCCCGCCAGATCTCCCGTGACCTGAATGGGCCGCCCCGCCGGCGATAACAATGTCAATATCAGTGGAAGTTTCCCCCCCGCCAGCACCGGATGCTTTTTCAAGCCGTACAGTTCCTGAACTTTCACTTCCAGCACCGGTTTTTCTCCGCTGTAATCAATGCGGAGCCGGGAGCCTGCCGGGGTAAGAAACCGCTCCGGATATTCTTCGTCCAATCTGGCGGTTGTCTGAAATCCCAGCCATTGACGCAGAATGTCATACCAGTTGGTTCGTTTCAACTCTTCCACACTGCGACACCCGGTCATGACGAGGATCTCCCGCCAATGGTCCACCGGGTCTGGCCACGCATCCGGCTGGAATTTCCGGGCAAACCTGAGCCGGAGCAGCAATCCCGCCGCATCCCCGCTCAGATTCAGGATGTTTTCTCCCCGCTGGCAAATCACTTCCGCCAGAAGTGCCGCTGCCGCTTCCGGATCCGGTGCCGCCAGGCGGACTGTATTCAGAACCACCGCTCCAATGCGTTCTTCCCGGAATGCCGTTACCCGGTCGTTTTCCAGTCGAACCGTTTCCGTCGTTACTGCAGAAAAATTCTCCCTTACATCCGATTCCCGGATCGGAAGCGCCAGCCGGATCCGGGCATTGGCTCCTCCTCCATCCAGCACCGGAGCAACTATCCACTCCTGCAGCTTCAGGGGATCATGTTCCGAAAAAACCGCTCCCCGTCCGCCGGTCAGCAGAAATCCATTTCCACGTTTTTTTCCAATCCGATCCGGAAACGCTTTTGCCAGCAGCAAAGCGGCATCTTCATCGATCTCTACCTCATATCGACTCCGGGCAGCTGCCAGAATGGCATCCCGTGCGGTCAGAAGATTCGGAAATCTCCTGGGCTGTTTGCGGAAACGGTCCAGCCGTTCCCGGAGGTCGCTGTTGTCCGGATCATTCACCGGATCCCGCTCGGAAACCAGCGCCGCCAACTCCGCCCCAAGGGACTGCAGCCGGCGTTTTTTTGCCTCCAGCATCATGGCGGCCAGCCGGGGATGAGCCGGATATTCATTCATGGCCCGGCCCGTTGCAGTGAGGGCCCCTGCCTGATCCAGTGCCCCCAGCATCTGCAGGAGTTTCCGTCCTTCGTTCCAGGCTGGTTCCGGCGGCGGATCCAGCCATTTCAACTCTTGCGGCACTGCGCCCCAGCATGCCAGTTCCAGCGCGGGCCCCGTCAGATCACAGACGGCAATTTCCGGTGTCCGGAAGGGCTCTGCACGGAGAAATTCGCTTTCGGTACAGAACCGGTACACGACTCCCGGGCCCAGCCGCCCGGCCCGTCCGGCCCGCTGGATCATGGAACTTGCGGAAGCCCGTTCCGTCACCAGTTTTGTCATTCCGCAGGCCGGATCAAAACGGGCGATACGCTCCACCCCGCTGTCAATAACGACCCGGATCCCTTCAATGGTAAGACTGCTTTCCGCAATATTGGTGGCCAGAACCACTTTGCGGCAGCCGGGAGGTGCCGGAAAAATTGCCGACTGCTGGCTTTTGAAATCCATGCTCCCGTACAACGGCTCAATCCGGAGCCTGTCCGAGGCGATGGGGGCCAGCTGTTCCGCCGCATCCCGGATCTCCTTGGCCCCTGGGAGGAAAACGAGGATGTCGCCGGGGGCCGTCTGCAGAACCCTTGAGACCATTCCTGCCGCCCGGATTCCCGCCTGCCGGATATCTCCGAAGCCTTCTCCCCAGTGTTCCGTTACAGGAAAGAGTGTTCCTTCGCAGCGGATGACAGGTGCATTTCCAAGAAGGCGGGAAATGCGGTCCGCATCCAGCGTGGCGGACATGACCAGTATCTGCAGATCCGGCCGGAGACCCGCTGCCGCATCCAATGCCAGGGCCAGAGCCAGGTCCCCGTCCAGATGCCGCTCATGAAATTCATCGAAAATCAGCAGACTCCTGCCGGAAAGTTCCGGGTCTTTCTGCAGCATCCGGGTGAGGATCCCCTCGGTCACGACTTCCACCCGGGTATCTTCATTTACACAACTTTCCCCCCGGACCCGGTATCCGGCAAGTTCCCCCGTGCGGGAGTGGAGGATTTCCGCAATGCGCTCCGCCGCTGCCCGTGCCGCCAGACGCCGGGGTTCCAGCATGAGGATTTTTCCCGGTTCATGCTCAAGCATGAAAGGCGGCACCAAAGTTGTTTTTCCGGAACCGGGAGGTGCACACAGGACTGCCTTGCCGGAGCGCTTCAGCGTTTCTGCCAGTTCCGGCAGAATGGAGCTTACCGGCAGATCCGGCAGGACAGGGGAAACAATGCCGGACATCGTTTACTCCAGCCGGATCCGGGGGTCGAAGACCGCGTACAGAAGGTCCGTGGCAAAATTGATGACGACAAACAGAAAGGCGCTCAGGAGGACCAGCGCTTTCAATAACTGCAGATCAGCGTTGTTCAGTGCCTCAATTCCGGCAAATCCCAGCCCCGGGATGCCGAAAAAGGTCTCCAGGAGAAGGCTTCCCGTAAAAAGAAACGGCAGTCCTGCTGATGCCCGGGTGAGAATCGGCACCGCCGCATTTGCAAGAAGATGTTTGGAATAGACTTTCCACGACGCCATTCCTTTGGCGGCGGCGGTTCGCAGATACTCTTTCTTCAGCTCATCCACAAAAACAGTCCGGTAAAAGCGGACCCCGCTGCCCAAACCGGAAATGATGCCGATCATCACCGGAAGCACGGCGTATTTCCACCCGTCCCAGCCCCACAACGGAAAGAAGTTGCAGTAATACCCCAGAAACCACTGGCCGAAAATGATCAGAACAAGGTAACTGATGCTCATCCCCGCCACCGAACACAGTACCAGAATGCGGTCCGGCAGCCGGTTCCTGAATGCCACCGCCACCAGCGCCAGCGCCACCCCGAACACGATTTCCCCCAGAAATACCGGCAGCATCAAGGCGAGGCTTGGTCCCATTCCCCGTTTCAGAATGCCGGAAATGGGTTCCCGTGTCACCAGCGTCCTGCCGAAGTCAAAGGTCATCGCTTCCCGGAGCGCCCGTACAAACCGGGAGTTCCACGGGTGTTTCTGGAGCCGGAAAAATTGTACTTTGCGTATCCGGCCGGAGATCACGACCTTTTTACCGGGATCCCGGACGGTCCCGTCCGGTGTGATATTTTCTGACATTCCAGTCTGTCCGGCAATCCGCACTGCAATCGGTTCTGTTCCGGAGAAATTCGGTCGGATTTCAAGATTTACCTGCCGTATTTCCGGAGATTCCCATGATGAATACTGCTCTGTACGGCATTTCCGGCCCCACAGAAGCGGTAGATCCGCCCCCAGTTCCCTGCGCATGGCTTCTACTTCCGCCGGCCGGGGATCTTTTCCCAGCACTGCTGCCGCCGGATCGCCGGACGCCAGATCAAAAAGCAGAAATGTCAGCAGCAGCACCCCGGTCATGATCAGGATCGAGTATGCTGTCCGCCGAAGGATGAATCTGAACATGGTCCTCTCCCGCTGCCGGTTTTACGGCTTCCGGAATTTTTCAGATATTCCGGTAGGCGGCCCACTTGGGTTCGTTCTGAAAGACCCAGTCGTAGTATTTACGCCCTTTCAGGGCAGACGCAGCTTCCTCATCGGTCACCACCACGGCGCGCGGATGCAGCTGAAGTGCAGACGCTGTGATCATACTGGTCACCGGTCCCTCCACCGCTTTTGCCAGGATCTCCGCCTTGGCCTGTCCGGTCACCAGCATCAGAATATTGCGCGCTTCGAGGATGGTTCCTACACCCATGGTATAAGCCCGGCGGGGCATGTCTTCCGGATGTTCAAAAAGCGATGAATTCTGTTCGATGGTCTCCGGGGTCAGGGCTTTCGGCCGGGTTCGTGAAGCCAGACTGGAAAGAGGTTCATTGAACCCTATATGTCCATCCCGGCCGAGTCCCAGCAACTGGACATCGATGCCGCCGGTTTCCTTGATAGCCATGTCATACCGAAGCCCTTCCGCTTCCTGATCGACCGCCAGACCGTCCGGAAAGAACGTGTTCCGTTTGTCGATATTGACATTATTGAACAGGTGGTAATTCATATAGTAACGGTGGGAGTTGCAGTTATCCGGTCCCAGCCCGATGTATTCGTCCAGATTGAAGGTCCTTGCCAGCGAGAAATCCAGATATTCCTGCCGGTGCATCCGTGCCAGTTCAGCATAGACCCCCTCTACAGTGCGTCCCGTGGCAAGACCGATGACCAGGTTCGGCTTGGCCCGCAGTGCGTCCGCCAGAATTGTCGCAGCAAGCTTTTGGGCACTCTCCGCAGATCGTGAAATGACTACTTCCATCTTTTGCTCCTTCCATTCCGGCGCTCCGGATATTGTTTCTTTCTACAAAGTTCCGTTCGGGCGGGTGTTCAGCGATTTCAGAAGTTTGTGCATTTTGCAGAAATTCGCTTCCATTTCTTCCACCAGTTTGAATTGCGTCCGGCAGCGGTCCAGATTCTGGTTGACCCGGGTGGTCTTGAAATAGGTGTCCCCTTCCAGAAAGTCGGTCAGAAAACGCATGCCCAGTTCCATGGTAATGAGTTTCCCGGAGAAGGGAAGCTCCTCCCGTTCCAGCGGAGTGAGAAAACTGCCGGCCCCCGCCAGATAGCCCCGGAGCAGCGCTTCAAAAATATCAAACCGCATGCGGACCCGGTCCAGCCGCTGTTCATCCTCTTCCGCAGCATTGGTCCCGGAGCGGACCATGTCTCCGAAATCGTACAGCGCCAGTCCCGGCATGACTGTATCCAAATCCAGAACGCAGATGCCTTCGCCGGAAACGTCGTCGATCAGAATGTTGTTGATCTTGGTGTCGTTGTGCGTAATGCGTTCCGGCAGCAGATTGGCACGGTTGAGTTCCACCAGCCGTCCAAGTTCGCTGTCCCTGGACAGAATGAAGTCGATCTCTTTGGAAACCTGCTTTACCCGGTCGCAGGGATCGCGCTTGATGGCATCTTTGAGCCGCTCCAGCCGCAAAGGTGTATTGTGAAAGTCCGGGATCGTTTCATGGAGCCGGGGACCCGGCAGATCCACCATGTCCCACTGGAACTCTCCAAAGGTCCGGGCCGCCTTGTACGCATGGTCCGCAGATTCCAGAACATCGTAGGTCCGGGCGTGTTCGATAAAAATATACATCCGCCAGTATTCCCCGTCTGCATCCACCACAAATGGTTTCCCGTCCCTGGTATAGAGCAGCCGGATGGTGCGCTTGCGGGTGGTGAGGTTGCTTCCGTGGATTTTGCTCAGCATGTGGCGCGTGACCCTGTCCACATTTTCCATGACCTGATCCGGTTTCGTGAACACCGTTTTATTGATCCGCTGCAGAGCATAGTGAAGCCGGATGCCCCCCTGATCGTAGGTGACCTGATAGGTGTCGTTGATGTTGCCGGTTCCGAAGGGGGTCGCAACCAGAAAGTCTCCGTAGATGTAAAAAGCTTCGCAGACGGCCCTGAGTTCCCGCTGGCGTCTCATCTTATTCTGCCTCCTGAAAGAGCTGTTCCGGATAGCGGCCGCTGCAGATCAGAGTCCGCAGTCCGTCTGTTACCACAGGCCGGTCCTCCTGATAGGTCACGCCGAACCATCGGTCCGGACTGATCAGCATCCTGCAGCACATTTTCTTTTCGCGGATCAGCTGATCCGCCGCTGAAGGGATATAAAACTCGCTTTTGATTTCCTGACCACGGGCATCCAGAAAGTCGGCAAAAAGCCGCTCCAGTTCGTCGAACATTTCCGGTGAAAATCCCCAGCAGTTCATGGAGACCAGCTGGTCCGGATGGAAATCCGCAGTTGTTCCGTCGGGAAGGGTGTCCCGCACCACCGCCCCGGCACGGGCCAGTTTGGTGTGTTCCGCCACCGAAGTCAGAAATCCGTCCGCCGTCCTGCAGATGCCCCGGGACACGGTTCCGTGGTCCGACAGCGTGTTTTCCAGACGGTATCCCACCATGCAGGAGGCGAGTTTCCCCGGCTCCATGCTTCGCAATTCAGCCGCCAGAAGACGGAAACTCGCTTCCCCGTAGAAGTCATCGGCATTGATGACCGCAAACGGGCCCCTGATCAGAGCCCTTGCCGCATAGAGGGCCTGTCCGGTTCCCCAGGGTTTTTGCCGCTCCTGCGGTACGGTGCGGTTTCCCGGGAGATCGTCCAGAGTCTGAAATGCGTAATCCACCGCGATTCTGCCGGCATATTTGCGGCCGATCTTCTCCCGGAAAAGCTCTTCAAAATCATGGCGGATCACAAAGACGATCCGGTCAAATCCTGTACGGATGGCGTCATAAACGGAATAATCCATCAGCGTCTCGCCGGAGGGCCCAAAGGGATCAAGCTGTTTCAAACCGCCATAGCGGCTTCCCATCCCGGCTGCAAGCACCAGAAGTGTGATCGATGTATCCACTGCGGAACTCCTTGTTTTTTCGTCAGAAAATCATAATATGCATAACATAATCCCGTTTTGGAAAAAAGCAAAGCGGAAACCAGGCATCGGCGGAAATCCGTCAGTTTTTTTTCAGAATTTCTTCCAGCTGCATCAGATCAGCTGTATATGTCAGCTTGAGATTGGGTTCTGTCCAGGGGACGATCCGGACCGGAAATCCGGCTTCTTCCATGACCCCCGCATCATCGGTCCTTGCTTCCGGAATTTTTGCGTAAGCCTCCCGGAGAAGTGCCAGATCAAAACACTGGGGCGTTTCCACGGCGAAAAGATTTTCCCTCGGCACGGTTTCCTGCACGGTCCCGTCGGGAGCCATGCGTTTCAGCGTATCCGCCACCGCATGTCCGGGGACGGCGCCGCCGCATTCCCTGGCCGCCGCCAGGACGTTTCCCAGCAGCGCCGGTGTCGCCAGAGGGCGGGCCCCGTCATGAATGGCGATATACCGGATCCCGTCCGGGACCGCCGCCATTGCGTGCCGGACCGATTCTCCCCGGGTAGCCCCGCCGGAAACCAGCCGGAAAGGAAGTTCCGGAGCAAATGTTTTCAGCACGTCAAGAAAACGCTGTTTTTCCGCTTCCGGCACTGCCATGATCCGGCATTCCGGCGCAAAACCGGGCCCCAGCTTCTTCACAGAGTGGACGATGGCGGGGACCCCGGAAAGGAATTCCAGCAGTTTATTGTTTTTGCCGTAACGGCTGCCGGAACCTCCGGCAACGATGACAAGGCAGGCATCCCGGATCATGTCAGTCTCCGGATGGAATAGACCTGCGATGCATCCCGGTCAACTTTCATCATCAGTTCCAGCATGGAGAGGTGGGAACTCAAGGTTCCCGCATCCAGCCCGGTCATGGCGGAAAGCTCGTCAAAGGTACACTCTTTTCCGGAAAGTTTTTCCAGAATCAGACGGGATTCCGGTGCCAGATCCGACATGCCGGAAACCCGGTATTCCGCTTCCGGTTCCCGGACGGAAAAATCCAGTGGCAGAAGTCCCAGATGCATGGCATTCTGAATATCGCTGAAATTTTCCACCAGCGTTGCTCCTGTTTTGATGAGCCGGTGACAGCCGGCGGCCTGGGGATTGTCGATCCTTCCCGGGACTGCCATGACCAGACTGTATTCCGCCGCCAGTTCCGCCGTGATGAGCGCTCCGGATTTTTCCCCCGCTTCGGTGACCAGAACTGCATCCGCCAGCCTTGCCACGATCCGGTTCCGGCGGGGAAAAGAACTGCGGCTGGCCGGGCAGCGCATGGGAAATTCACTGATGACGGCGCCTCCTCCGTTGACAATGGCCCGGGCAAGGGCGATATTTTCCTGGGGATGGAGCCGGGCGAGGCCTCCTCCCAGCACTGCCACGGTGGGAACATGCGCCTCCACCGCCGCCTGGTGGGCGATGGTATCCACTCCCAGTGCCAGTCCCGAAACGATGACCATGCCGGCGGCCGCCGCATCGCCGGCCAGCCTGGCCGTGACATCCGCCCCGTAGCGCGTTACCCTGCGGGTGCCCACAATGGCCAGATTATTGTTGTTGCCGAATTCAGGAAGTGTCCCCCGGATATACAGTGCCAGCGGCGGGTCGTAGAGGTTGCGCAGAACCTGCGGATAAGCGTCATCATACAGGGTCAGGATCCGGACCCCGGCCCGTTCCGCAAATCCCAGCTCGTCCGCCAGATCCGCCTCTTCCCGGTGTCTGGCGATCCTTCCGGCGATCTTGGGCCCGATGTCGGGGACTTCCAGTAGTTCCGCTTCGGAGGCTTCCGGGATCCGGGAGGGGGCGCCGAATGTATCGCAGAGTCTGCGGAACTTTACATATCCCACGCCGGAGATCATATTGAGGAGGATGCACGCTTCCCGGTCCGTCATCGCAGTTCCTCCGCAACCGCTTCAAGCCCGGCGTGATCCCGGAATTTCACACACTCCACTCTGCCGAGTCCGGAAGGCAGCACCATGGTGACGGCTCCGGATTCGTTTTTCTTGTCCCGGGCCATGATTTCCAGAATGCGTTTTGACGGCATCGTTTTCGGGATCCGGCAGGGCAGTCCGATATTCCGGAGCAGCGTTTCCTGACGCTCCGCCAGTTGCGGGGAAATTCTGCCGCACCGGACTGCCAGACGGGCCGCCGCCGTCATGCCGATGGCAACGGCTTCCCCGTGGCTCAAAGTAAAATTGCTGATCAGTTCCACCGCATGTCCGTAGGTGTGACCGTAATTGAGGTATTTCCGGATGCCGCTTTCATGTTCATCGGCTGCAACGATCTCTGCTTTGATCTCGCAGGACCGGCGGATGATTGTTCTGAAGAGCTCCGGATCGGGGGAGGGGGCTGTCAGGTCTCCGGCATGATCTTCCAGAAAGGCAAAGAAATCCTGATCCAGCGCAAAACCGTATTTCACCACCTCCGCCAGTCCGCCGATGCGCTCGCGTATGGGCAGGGTCTGCAGAAATTCAGGAGCGATCAGGACTGCAGACGGCTGATGAAAGGCTCCCGCCAGATTTTTCCCCTCCGGAATGTCCACGGCGGTTTTACCCCCCACCGAAGAATCCACCATGGCCAGCAGCGAGGTGGGAATCTGGACCACTCTGACTCCACGCATGTAGATTGCGGCGGCAAATCCGGCGAGATCTCCGATGACACCGCCGCCGGCAGCAAAGAAGACGCTGTGCCGGTCCAGCCCCCGTCTGGCAGCTTCTCCGCAAAGCATGGCGGCGGCGGCAAAGTCCTTTGTACTTTCGCCGGGGGGCAAAATGACCGGTTCCGGGAGCCCCATGGCCGCAGCGGCTCCGGCAGTGTTGGTGTCCGCCACGGTTATGAAGGTCGAGGCCGTAAACGGGACAAGTTTTTCTTTCAATTCCCGGACCGGTCCGATCCATATATCGTAATTCCGGCCGCCGGAAAGGGGTACTTTTACATTTTTAAGCATGATCCGTGCTGTCGCTTTCAGAACTGATTTCGGAAAATTGTCTCCTAAACAATAGCATCTTTTCGGGGGCTTTCCAACGTTTTCTGCGGAGAATCAGGAAAAAAACGGAAAAAAGCACCTTTCCATGGTTGCAATCCGGATAAAATGCAGTACATTCTAAAATGAATATTTATGATTTTGACTGAAAGGGACGAATTTTATGGACGAGAATACTCAGACCCGGAAAACCGTCAAACTGCCGGGCCCCGCCGGTGCCGCTCCCGGGGACGGGGAGGCTACCCACTCCCGTAAAACCGTCAAACTGAAGCCGCTTTCCTCCCCGACCAGTACTGCCAGCCGTCCGGTTCAGCCGGTGATGGCTTCGCCGCTGAGGGGGCGTGATACCGATACCGGAAATTTGAGCATCATGTCCGATACCCAGACCCGTAAAACCGTCAAACTTAAACCTCTGGCCACATCGCCCATCCGTCCGGTTCAGATTCCCGGCGTGACACCGCAGCCTCCGGCTCCGTCTTTTGCCCCCGCTGTTTCTGCCGGATCTTCCGAAGAGGAAAAAACGGTCAGGATGACCCGGCTGAAGAAACCAGCGGCTCCCGCTCCTGCGGCGGTTCCCGCT
>DCGO01000133.1:12612-31210 GCA_002314605.1 Lentisphaeria bacterium UBA1776
GCGGCGGTTCCCGCTCCTGCGGCGGCTCCCGCATCTCTCGCGGATGAGGATGCCAATACCCGGAAGGTGGGGGGCCTTCATGCTGCCGTTCCGGAAAAAACGGCGGGGTCTCCGATCAGTCTGTCGGCCAAGACGGTGCAGCTTTCCAAGCCGGGTTCTCCCGGCGCAGATACTGTGACGGTACCGTCTCCTGCAGCTCCTGCGGCAAATGAGGATGCCAATACCCGCAAGGTCGGCGTACTCCGGCCCCCTGCGGCAGCTCCCGGCGGAACACCGGTCTCGCCTTCCAAGCAGACCATGGTTCTGCCGTCAACGGATGCCGGGGAGAGTCCCACCGTCAAGATCGCCCGCCCGCTTTCCAAGGTCCCGCGGGCTCCTGCTCCGGCGGCTCCCGGCAAAGCTACGGTGGCGCTGAAGCCGCCGGTCCCTGCGGCGGCTCCTGCCGTGACTTTGAAGCCGCCGGCCGCTTCTGCGGCGGCTCCGACTGTATCTTTGAAATCCGTCGAACCTGCTGCGGCTCCGGTTGCGGCTCCGGCCGCAGAAAAAGCCACAGTGGAGGCCGCTCCGGGCGCTCCGGCTGTTCCCAAGAAGATCGTTCTTCAGAAGAGTGAGGAACCTTCGTCCGCGGAGACTCTCCCGGAGGAAGAGGAAACGCCCAAGCTGACCCTGCAGAAGAAAAAGGATGTTTCTGAGGAAGAATCTTTTCCGCAGGAAGATGACGGGCAGGAAGACGGGAGTGACACGGCGGACGGAGAGTTGGAGGCGTCTCCTTCCATCCTCAATATGGCGCTGATCGGTGCTGCCGCTTTGCTGCTTCTGATCTCGGCAGGGTTGTCGGCATCCAGCTATTTCAATCTTCACGGGGCAAAGGCTTCTGCGGTTTCCGCCGCTGTCCGCAAGTAAGGCCGGAGGACCGTTTCTTCCCTGTTCACCGGGGTACAGTCCGGGAGGGCTGATGAAGAATCTGCTGTACATTGACGGATGTGTTTCCCGGGAAAATTCCCGTACGGAGAAACTGGCGCAGGCCTGTTTGCGGAGGATCCTTGCATCGGACGATTGCCGTATGGAAACGGTGGTTCTGGAAGACGCCGGCCTGACGGCGTTGGACGGTGCCATGCTGAAAAAGCGTGAGCGCTGGATCGGCATGGGGGATTTTTCAGATGATTATTTCCGCTTTGCAAAAACGTTTGCCGCTGCAGACGTTGTGGTTTTTGCAGTGCCGTACTGGGATCTTGCATTTCCGGCGCTCTTCAAAGTATATCTGGAACACCTCGCAATTCTGAATCTGACATTCCGCTATACGGAAGACGGGCATCCGGTGGGACTGACCCGGGTCCGGAAAGTTCTGTACGTCACTACCGCCGGCGGGTTCATTGGCAGGGCCAATTTCGGGTTTGAATATGTGAAGGGGCTGATGCAGAACCTTTTCGGAATTGCCGATGTCCGGTTTGTCGGTGCGGAAGGTCTGGACATTTGCGGCCATGATCCCCGGGGGATCCTGGAGGCGGCGATCCGCACACTGCAGACGAAAACTTTTGAACGGCGTCCGGCGGAGAAGGAAACCGGCGGTCCCGGATATTCTGTACAGAAAATTCTGCAGAAATCCCCTCCGGAGTTGCAAAAAGGTCCGAGTTGTGGTATATTACGCCTCAAGACTTTGCTGAAAAGCGGTCCCTTATTTTGGAGGATGATGAATCATGAAAACTTCCGAAACCCTTGAATTTGACCATCTGGTCATCGGCAGCGGTCTTTCCGGTCTCCGGTCTGCGTTGACTCTTGCGGCATCCGGCCGCCGGGTGGCGGTCATTACCGGGGGAGAGGTGGACGAGTGCAATACCCGTTGTGCCCAAGGGGGGATTGCCTGTGTAACGGATATCGGAGACACTTTTGATGAGCATGTCCAGGATACTTTGGCTGCCGGAGCGGGATTGTGCAATGAAAAGGCCGTCCGGGCCATTGTGGAAGCCGGTCCCGGAGCTGTTCACGAATTGATTGACATCGGAACGAAATTCACGACCCGGGGAGACTTGGGATATACCGACAGCAGGGGAGAATACGATCTGGGCCGGGAAGGGGGGCATCACAAGCGGCGGATCCTCCATGCCGGCGACATCACCGGAGCCGAGATCGAACGGGCGCTGGTGGCAGCATGCCGTGAGCATGATAATATCACGATTTTTGAGTATCATACCGCCATCGATCTCATCGTGTCCGGGCGCTGCGGTCTTCCCGGAGGAAACCGATGCTGCGGAGCGTATGTATTCAGCGACAGGGAAAAGACGGTCAAGACCTTTCTGGCCGTATCCGTCACGCTGGCCTGCGGCGGAATCGGCAAAGTCTATCTCTATACCAGCAACCCGGATGTGGCCTGCGGTTCCGGGGTGGCAATGGGGTACCGGGCAGGGGCGAAGATCGCCAATATGGAATTCGTCCAGTTCCATCCGACCATTCTTTATCATCCCACCGAGCGATCCTTCCTGATCAGCGAAGCCCTGCGGGGCGAAGGCGCCGTGCTCAAGTGCCGGGACCGCAGCGGCAAACTGGTGGAATTCATGCAGAAATACCACCCCATGAAGAGCCTTGCCCCGCGGGATGTGGTGGCCAGGGCCATTGACAATGAGATGAAGCGCAGCGGTGACGAGTGTGTTTTTCTGGATATCACCCACTTGAGCGAGGAACGGTTGAAACTCCGGTTCCCGAATATTTTCCAGCGCTGTCTGGATGCGGGAATCAATATGGCGAAAGAACCGATTCCGGTGGTTCCTGCGGCTCATTTTCTGTGCGGCGGCATTCAGACGGACATTTGCGGCTACACCGGGATTCCCGGTCTGTATGCGGTGGGCGAATGCGCCTGCACCGGGCTTCACGGCGCCAACCGGCTTGCCAGCAACAGTCTCCTGGAGGCGGCGGTGGTGGGTGAAGCCAGTTCCCTGGCCATTGACGAGAATTACTCCCGGCTGGACGCCGGCCGGATCACACCGAAAGACGCTCCGGTGTGGACCAGCGGCAATGCCACGGACTCCGACGAGGGGGTGGTCATTGCCCACAACTGGGAGGAGATCCGCCGCTTCATGTGGGACTATGTGGGGATCTACCGGACCAGCAAACGTCTGGAACGGGCCAAGAACCGCATCAAACTTCTGCGTCGTGAGATTGAAAAATACTACTGGGACTTTTTGATTACCCGGGATCTGATCGAATTGCGCAATATCGCTCTTGTGGCGGAACTCATCATCGATTCATCGCTGCGGCGCAAGGAAAGCCGCGGTTTGCATTACAACGCCGATTACCCCTGCAGTGATCCTGAACTTGCCGGGGTGGATACGGTTTTACAACGGGACAAGGAATGAAGTACACACTGCCTGTGGACCCCCGCATGACGGAGGTCGTGGACGAGCTGCAAAGTGCCGGATTTGAAACCTATATTGTAGGTGGTGCCATCCGGGATCTTCTGATGGACCGCCGCCCGAAGGACTACGACATTTCCACCGCCGCCACTCCGGAGCAGGTCCGGAACGTTTTCGGCCGCCGCAGTGTGCGGATCATCGGGAGGCGATTCCGGCTGGCGCATCTGCACCTGGGCAAGGAGATCATCGAGATCAGTACCTTCCGGCGGGCGCCGGAGGGCCACGGGCGGGAAACGGACGAAGGCGAGTCTGAAACGCTTCCGGAGAACATCATTCTCTCCGACAACGATTACGGCACGGTGGAGGAGGATGCCCGGCGGCGGGATTTCACCGTCAATGCCCTTTATTTTGATCCGGTGCAGGAGGAACTGCTGGATTTTTCCGGCCAGAGTCTGGATGACATCCGTCACGGGGTGGTTCGGGCTATCGGGGATCCGCGGCTGCGGTTTGAGGAGGACCCTGTGCGGATGCTCCGCGCCCTCAAGCTGGTGGGACAGTACGACTTTTCCATGGATGCGGATACGGAAAACGCCCTTTTTTCCTCTCTGGAACTGATCCGTTTTGCCTCACCTTCCCGGCTTTCACTGGAGCTTGAGAAAGTATTGAGTTCCGCTTACGGGGACAAACACCTGAAAGCTTTTCACGATTACGGATTTCTGGAGTATTTTCTGCCCTTTCTGCATGAGCGCTGGGAGAGCGAAGCCATGCGGTATGCCCTGGAACTTCTGACCGAGCGCAACTACCGGGTGGATGAGGGCGTGTACCGGAACAGTATTTCGCTGGCCACGGCGATTCTGGCTCTGCCTTTTGTGGAAGAATCCTGCGGAAGCCGGCCGGGAGACCTCTGGGACCCTTCCCGGGATTCTCTGGCGGCGATCCGGGATATTCTGGACGCGATTTTCCGGCCCCAGGGGATGATCAGGAGTGTTATGATGTCTGCTGAACACATCCTCAGGCTTCAGGCCCCCATGGCCCGCATGGAGGATGACGGCAGTATTGTGGGGGCCTACGGGTACAGTCATGCCCGGGAGGTGTTGTCGATCCAGAATTTTGTCCGCTGGCAGAATCCGGAACTGCAGGATTTCTGGCCGGCGGAGCACGACCGGCCTCGGCGGGGGCGCAAGCGTCCCCCGAGACGGCGTTGAACAACGGAGAGGGGAGGCGTTATGCCGCACAAATTGAGTTTGATCGTTCCCTGCTACAACGAGGAAAACACTCTGTCCGGCATTGTGGAACGGATTCTGGCGCTGAAGAGCGCTTCGCTGGATATTGAGATCGTGATCGTGGACGATTGCTCCAGTGACCGCAGTCGTCAGGTGGCGGAGGATCTTCAGAAAAAATACCCGGAGATCAAGCTGGCTTTTCACCAGGTGAATCAGGGCAAGGGGGCCGCTCTCCGGACGGGATTTCTGGAAGCCACCGGAGATTTCGTTGGAATTCAGGATGCGGATATGGAGTATGATCCCCGGGATTATCTTGTCATGCTGGAACCTGTCCTGGACGGCCGTGCGGACATGGTTTTCGGCAGCCGGTATCTTCTGCCGGACACCCGGCGGGTGCTGTATTTCTGGCACACCCGGATGAACCGTTTTCTGACGTTTGTCTCCAACATGTTCACCAATCTGGATATCACGGACATGGAGACCTGCTACAAACTTTTCCGCAGGGAAGTGATCCGCCCCATTGCCGCCAAACTCCGTGAAAACCGGTTCGGCTTTGAACCGGAAGTCACTGCTTACATTGCCGAATCCGGCTGCCGGGTCTGGGAGTGCGCCATTCACTATCACCCGAGAAGTTACGATGAGGGCAAGAAGATCGGCTGGAAGGACGGATTGCGGGCGCTGTACTGCATTTTGCACTACGGGGCGTGCAATGCGCCTTTGCCCATGCAGCTGCTGCTTTATCTCTTTATCGGCGGCAGTGCGGCGGTGGCCAATCTTCTCTTTTTCCTGTTGACAACGGCCTGCGGGATGCCGGATTTTCCGGCGATTGTCTCGGCGTTTGCGGGGGCGGCGGCGGTGAATTATCTCTTCTGCATCGGGATCCTTTTCCGTCACAATGCCCGGTGGGGGACCGCCGGGGAACTGGCGGCTTACATTTTTGCCGTGCTGGTCATGGGGTGTGTGGATTTTGGAATTACCACCGGGCTGATTTTCTGCGGGTGGCCTGCAGCGGCGGGCAAGGCGATGGCCAGTTTCTGCGGCTTTGTCGGCAATTTCTTTTTCCGGCGGAATTTCGTGTTTCAGCTGAAGAAATAGAAGGAGAGCCATGGAGATGACATTTACCGCATCCACCGATCCTGCGGTCTGCAGCGACAGTGTCAAAGTGACCGTGGAGGACGGTATTCTGAAGGAAGTCAAATTCCGGGGCGGCTGTCCCGGCAATCTCATCGCCGTGGGAAACCTCGTTGCCGGCATGCCGGTATCCGAGGTGATCCGGCGCCTGAAAGGCATCCGCTGCGGAGAAAAATCCACCTCCTGTGCCGATCAGCTGGCCCGGATCCTTGAAAAAAGGTTTCCGGATTCACACTGAGGCGTGCCGTCGCTTTACTGCATGGCGTCCAGACAACGCTGCATATCTTCCGGCACCGGGGCGGTGAACCGGAGGAGTTCCCCGGTCACAGGCTGAAAAATCTTCATTTTCCATGCGTGAAGCATCTGCCTGGGCGCGAGACCGGCGGCGCTTCCGCCGTAGATCTCATCGCCGATGACCGGCAGTCCGATACTGGCGCAATGCACCCGGATCTGGTGGGTGCGTCCGGTCAGGATCCGAACTTCCAACAGGGAGACCGGCAGGGCATTGAGACGACCGGAACGGACTGTTTTCAGGATGGATACGGCGAGTTTCCCGTTCCGGTGGACCACGGCCATTTTCTGCCGGTGGACCGGGTGACGGCCGATCAGGTTTTCGATGCGCTTTTCCCGGAAATCAGGAGTGCCCCGGACGATTGCAAGGTAAGTCTTGGCAGTTTCCCGTTCTGCAAATTCTTCCGCAAGGCGTGTCTGGGCCGCACGGTGTTTGGCAATGACGAGAATTCCCGATGTATCCTTGTCCAGCCGGTGGACGATGCCGGGACGGTTGTCGGAATCCTGCAGAGCTTCCGCCATGGCCGGATACCGGTCCAGCAGGGCATTCACGACCGTCCCCGACGTGTTCCCTGCAGCGGGATGGACCACCACATGGGGAGGCTTGTTGATGACCAGCATGTCACTGTCTTCGTACAGGATCGGGAAGGCAAAGGGTTCCGGCGCCGGGATTTCCGGCACCGGGTCCGGCATCTGTACGGTGATATGCATGTCCGGAACCGCCGGCATGCGGGGGGAGGGGACGGCTTCTCCGTTCAGCAGGACTCTGCCATCTTTGATCAGCTTCTGGATTGCCGTTCTTGACGTACCCGGCAGAAGATCCGCCAGAACTTTATCCAGGCGCTCCCTGGCGGCATGCGGGGGCAGGATCAGCTCATGCGCGGTCATCGTCGGCCGGCTTTCTGGCGAAAATGACGATGAGGATGATCCCGGCTGGGATCATGCCGATACCGATGGTCTGGGCGGGTGTAAGACCGTTCCAGAACTGCTGATGGTCTCCCCGGAAGAACTCATCGGCAAAACGGATCACGCCGTAAAGGGCAATATAGCATGCCATGGGGATGCCGGTTTTGGTCTTGCGGATCAGAATCATCATCAGGAGCCCGATCAGGATATTGACGGCTGCTTCGTAGAGCTGGACCGGATGGAGCGGTACATCGCCGTAACGCATGCCGGGAATGCTGTCAGCGGGGTAGGCTATTCCGGTCCAGCAGGCGGTGGGGCTGCCGAAGCAGCAGCCGTTGAGAAAACAGCCGACTCTGCCCACGGCGTGACCGATGGCGAGGGACGGGGTTGTGATGTCCAGCACCCGGACGATCTCCAGCTTCTGCCGGCGGCAGTAGAGGATGATGGCCCCCAGGGCGAGAAAGAATCCGCCGTAAAACACCAGTCCGCCCTGATCCACGCGGATCACATCGAACCAGCGCCCCCGGAATTGTTCCGCAAATTGGATGACGTAAAAGATACGGGCCCCGAGAATGCCTCCGAAGAGACCCAGCAGCATCAGACTGGTGGCCTGGTCAGAGGAGAGCTTTGCGTACTTGCGGTTGATCTGCATGAGGACGGTTCCCAGCAGGAATCCTATGGCGGCCATGATGCCGTACCATCGGATGGCGAAACTGCCGATCTGAATGGCGATGGGCTGCATGTGATATTTTACTCCCGGTTAAGATATTTTCCGTAAGAATATAGCGCATTTTTCGGATTTTTCGCGCCGATAAACGGAAAAATATTGGAATTTTCCTGAAAATATGGTATGGTAATGGAGTCCGTCGTGCAACCCCGTTGTGTAATGGTAGCACAAGTGGTTTTGGTCCACTCAGCCCTGGTTCGAATCCAGGCGGGGTTGCCATTTTTTGTGTCAGAATATGAGATATTTTGCCGATCCAGAACATGTTCTTTTAGACAACGGCATGGAGCTTTATGTCGTTGAGCGCCCCGAACAGCCCGCTGCGGAACTCCTGGCTTGTGTCCGCACCGGAAGTGTCCATGAAGCGGATTTTCTGGGCTGCGGGCTTTCCCATTTCGTGGAACACATGCTTTTTCAGGGATGCAAAGGCTATCCCGGGACTGCCGCCGGCGACCGGCTCGGAAAACTGGGCGGCGACGCCAATGCCTACACCAGTTTCGACCGTACCGTCTATTATGTGGAACTTCCCCGGGCCAACGCTCTTGCCGGACTGGAGATCCTGTCCGCCATGATCCGTTATCCGGAATTTCCCGCCAAACGCTTCACCGCCGAGAGGGAGGTCATCCTCCGGGAGGCCGCCATGGGATTTGACAATCCCGGGAAGAAATTGGGCGAGATCGTCCGTCGCCAGCTCTTCCGCCGTCATCCCCTCCGCCACCCCATTATCGGATATCCCGGGATGGTCTCCGGCGTCACGGCGGAAATGGCCCGGTGTTATCACCGTGACCGCTATACCCCCGACCGGATCTTTTTCGTCCTGACCGGTGCGCTGTCCGTCAAAGCCGCCGCTGAAGTTCTGAACCGGCAGCTGGGAGACTGGAAAAGAAGATCGCTTCAGGAACTGCAGCTGCCGGACGAGCCGCCCCAGTTTGCCCTCCGTCAGGAAGAATTTGTCATGCCGGATGCCTTGTCCCGGGTCATCTTTTCCTCCCGGCTCCCCGGGATCCGCGGGATCCGGACCGCACCTTTTGAAATTGCCTCCGGGCTTCTTGGGGCAGGCGATGCCGCATATCTTGTGAAAAAACTCCAGTTCGATCAGGAATTGGCGGTGGACCTGGACAGCAGTCTCACGGAGACTGCCGGAGAGACCATCCTCGGGATCTTTGCTGCGGCGGAACCGGAAAAATGCCGACGTCTGGTGTCCGCCCTGCAGCGGGAACTGGCCCTTATCCGGAAAACAACCTTCCGGCCCGCCGAGATCCGCAGGGAGAAGCTTCAGCACAAAATGGAGACTTTGCAGGAACTCCGGACCAATGCGGGAATTGCCGCCTCCGTGGCCGGTGCCGTATTTTCCGGAGACGGGCCTCTGGTTTTTGACCGCTGTATGGATGCGATTGACCGTGTGACACCGGAGGATGTTCATAACGCCATGGAAATCATGCTGGACCCGGATCATTTCTGCGTGGGGATCCAGACTCCCGAAGCCGCCGTCAAGCCTGCGGTATCCCGCCGGGCCGTCACGCCGCCGGAGCCGGTGAAACTTGCTTCCTGCGCCGTTTATCTCGGAAATCCCGGACTCCCTCTCTGCGATCTGGCCATTCTGCTCCCCGGCGGGGACCTTTTCACCGATCCCCGGCTTGCCGGGATCAATGCCCTCGCGGCGGAACTGATGACCTGCGGCAGCGACCGTTTTTCCGAAGACCGGATCGCGGAGAAGCTTGATGAGCTGGGCGTGGACCTTTCCATCACTGCCGCGCCCAACTCCTTTTCCATCCGGGCCACTTTGCCCCGGAAGACCCTGGAGCGGACGGCGGAATTTCTGGCGGAAATTCTGGCTCATCCGGATTTTGCCGTCAAACCCTTTGAGCGGGAACGCCGGGCCATGCTGGCGGAATATGCCGCCAAACTTCAGAGGCCTGCCTTTGCGGCCCAGCGGGAGATCCGCCGCCGGCTGTTCCGGGATCACCCCTACGCCAACAATACCCGTTTGTCCGATACTCTTCCCGGGATCACGCCGGAGGATGTCCGGGCGTTTTACGACGGACTCTGGCTGAATGACCGGACGGTATTTGCTTTCGGCGGAGATCTGCGGGAAGAGGAAGCGGATCATGTGCTGGATATTTTCCGGGAAAAACTGCCGCTGCATGACGGGACAAGTCCGGAACCGGCCATGCCGGTGTATCCCATGAAAAGCGGTAATTTCCGGATCAGACTTCCCCGTGAACAGCAGGTCATCGCTTTGGGGATCCCTGCTCCGTCCTCTCTGGAAGTGCAGGATTCCCTCGCATTTCAGGTGCTTCACGATTCTCTGAACGGGATCACAGGGCGACTGTACAAAGTGATCCGGGAGCGTCATGCGCTGGCGTATTCCACCGGCATGACGCTGCGTTCCGGTTTTCAACCCGGTTACGCCGCTTTTCACGCTTCGACTTCGCCCGAAAAGGGGGACAAAACGGAGAAACTGCTGCGTCAGACCCTGCAGGATCTGGCGGACAACGGGCTCTCGGAAACAGAGTTTCAGGAAGCGAGGAACAACGAGGTCTTTGCCATGGAGCGGATCCTCGCCCAGCCGGAAGAGTGTCTCTTTGAAGCGGCGTTAAGCGTGTTTTACCATCGGGGCCCCGATGACGTCCGCCGCACCATGGAACGGCTGAAAAAGTGTCGCCGCTGCGACATCAACCGGATCCTGAAAAAGCATCTTGATCAGGCTGTGATCCAGTGCGTCCGTTCCGGCGGGTAGCACCCGCTGGCATGTGTCGCGGCGGCTGCTCGCCTTTGGCTCACGACTCACCTTGATCGGCGGATAAGCGGGTCTGAACATTAAACCCTATGCCGTCCCGGCATAGGGCGCGGTTAATTCAAAAAGTCCGCTCCGCGTGCCGCAGGTCATTCATCGGAGCGCGGGAGCAAGGGGGATTCCGAAGGGAGAAGCGGAGTACGCTGCCCCTTCGGTTCCAGGTGCCTCAAATGCAGCCGGAACCTTGCATACACACAATCCTCCCCGGAATCGAAGGCCCTCTGCGGAGCAGAAGCCCAGCGGCACGCTTCTGTACGGTGTCTGATTACTGCAGACTGGTCAGAAGGGCCGTCAGTTCGGCGTGACGGGCTTCCATTTTTTCCAGCAGCGCTTTGGCGTCAAGAATGACCTTTTCCGGCGCTTTGGCAAGAAACTTTTCGTTGGAAAGCTTGGCTTTGGATCCGGCCATGCATTTATCCAGTTCCGCGATCTGTTTGGTCAGTTTCGCCTTTTCCGCCGCCACGTCGATCAGACCGGCCAGAGGGAGGGAAATCGCTCCCAGATGCACCGCCTGTGCCGGCGCGGCGCCGTTGGCTGCCGTGTCAAAGGCGGTGAGTTCCAGCGCAATATTCTCTGCATTCAGAAGGCTCTTCAGAGACGCGATCTCTCCCTGCAGGAAAGCAAGCACCGTTCCGGAATTGGCCCGGATATGGAAATTCACCTTTTTCCCGTCTGGGATATTGTAGCTGGATTTCAGCGCCCGTCCGGCACGGATCAGTTCGAATTTTCCGTCAGCAAGTCCGATCATGGCCGGATCGGATTTCATGCCGTCATCCGCCGGGAAACTCTCGAACATGATGGACTTGTCTTCCGGCACGAACTGCATCTGGTGAGCCAGTTCCTCCGTGATGAAGGGCATGAAGGGATGCAGCAGTCTGAGGATCCGGAAAAGGGCGTAGTCCAGGACCTGCAGCGCCTGCTCTTTGGCGGGTCCTCCAGCACGGAGGGGCACTTTTTCCGCTTCAATAAACCAGTCGCAGAAATTGCTCCACACCAGTTCGTAAAGTTCGTGGGCAGCCCCGTGGAAACGGAAATCCCGCAGCGCTTCCGTAATGGAGGCGATGGAGGTGTTCAGTTTCGAAAGCATCCAGCGCTCATCGCCGGTGAGTTTGAGGTCCGGGGCCAGCCGGTTGAAGCTTGCCGTCACGGGGCCCTGCATCCGGCGGAAACGGCAGGCGTTCCACAGTTTGTTGGCGAAATTCCGGCCAAGTTCGCATTTTTCGTTGCTGTACCGGATATCCATGCCCACCGGGGCGATGTAGGTAATGGTGAAGCGCAGCGCATCGGCGCCGTAACGGGCGATCACGTCCAGCGGGTCCGGGGAGTTCCCCAGCGATTTGCTGAGCTTCCTCCCCAGATCATCCCGGATGATGCTGGTGAAATAGACATTGCGGAAGGGAATATCTCCCATGAATTCACACCCGGCCATGATCATCCGCGCCACCCAGAAGAAAATGATGTCCGGTCCGGTCACCAGATCTCCCGTGGGGTAGAACTTCGCCAGTTCCGGGGTCTTTTCCGGCCAGCCCATGATGGAGAATGGCCAGAGCCAGCTGGAGAACCAGGTGTCCAGTACGTCCTCTTCCTGCCGCCAATCTCCCGGTTTCTCCGGGGCGTCCATCCCCACATAGACCTCGCCGGTGGCGTCGTTATACCACGCAGGGATCCGATGTCCCCACCAGATCTGCCGGGAGATGCACCAGTCCTGAATATTCTCCATCCAGTGGAAATAGGTCTTGCTCCAGCGTTCCGGATAGAATTTGATCCTGCCGGATCTCACCGCCTCGATGGCGGGTTTGGCCAGTTCCTTCATATTGCAGAACCACTGGCTGGAGACCAGAGTCTCCACCGGCACGTTGCCCCGTTCGGAGTAGCCCACGGCGTGGCGGATGTCCTCGATCTTCTCCACCAGACCCAGTTCCTGCATGGCTTTGACGGTTTCCTCCCGGGCCGTGTAGCGATCCAGTCCGGCGAAACGCTTGCCGCAGCGGGCGTTCAGACTGGCATCCGGATTCATGATGTTGATGACTTCCAGATGGTGTCGCTTGCCCACTTCAAAGTCGTTGGGATCGTGAGCCGGGGTGATCTTGACGCAGCCGGTTCCCTTGGCGGGATCGGCGTGAATATCGCCGATAATGGGGATCTCCCGGTCCGTCAGGGGGAGTTTCACCGTTTTGCCGATGAGTTTCTGATAACGGGGATCCCCCGGATTCACCGCCACGGCGGTATCGCCGAACATGGTTTCCGGCCGGGTGGTCGCCACAACAAGATACCCGGAGTCGTCGGTCAACGGATACCGGAAATGGTAGAATTTGCCGGCTTCCTCCTTGTAGATCACCTCTTCATCGGAGAGCGCACTCTTGGCCACCGGGCACCAGTTGATCATCCGCTGGCCGCGGTAGATGCAGCCCTTGTTGTAGAGTTCCACAAAGACTTTGCGGACGGCCCGGCTCAGGCCTTCATCCATGGTGAAGCGCTCCCGCTCCCAGTCGGCGGAACACCCCAGAGTACGGAGCTGCCGGATAATGGTCCCGCCGTACTTGTCCCTCCATTGCCAGACCCGGCGGATGAATTCCTCCCGCCCCAGATCGTCCCGGGTGATATGTTCTTCCTGGCGGAGAAATTTATCGACTCTGGCCTCGGTGGCGATGCCGGCGTGGTCGGTGCCGGGGAACCAGCACACTTCCTCCCCCAGCATGCGGTGATAACGGATCAGCACATCCTGCAGCGTGTTGTTCAGAACATGCCCCAGGGTGAGAATACCGGTTACATTGGGCGGCGGGATGACGATGGAATAGGGCTTTTTGCCGGAAGCGGGATTGCTGTGAAAATAGTTTCGGTTTTCCCAGATCGGGTACCACTTGGCTTCGACCTCCGCCGGCTCGTAGGCCTTCATCATATTCGGTGCATCGGACATCGTTCATCTCCTCAATTTTGTTGAAAAAAACAATACAAAACGTAATATAGCACAGATTCCGGAAAAGTCATGCCGGAAACGGGAGAATCCGGCTTTGAAGGGTCAGAGTCCCAGCAGTGTTTCGGCATTCCGGTGGAAAACCATTTCCTGCTCTGCGGCGGAGAGCCCCATGTTTTCCACATCGGCAATGGCCCGGGCGTGATGAACGGCCGGGTAGTCGGATGCAAAGAGAATTTTTCCGATGCCGTGTTCTTTTGCCAGTTTGCCCATGTCTCCGGCGGACATCCTGGGTACGCAGCTGGAGGTATCGAACCAGACCTGCCGCCCCATCAGATGTTTCCGGGCCTCCTCCCAGACGGAATAGCCTCCCATGTGGGCGGCAATGATCCGGAGTTCCGGCATGGCGTCCAGGACGCGCGCCAGACGCCGGGGTGCCGAGTGGTCACTCTGCGGGTCCCCGGTGTGAAAAAGCAGCACCATTTCCGGTCCCGCCGCCTCGTAGATCCGCATCATTAGCGGGTCATCAATGTCAAATTTCTGAAAATCCGGGTGGAATTTGAGTCCTTTGAGCCCCAGTAAACGCATCCGGGCGATCTCCTGACGGAAATTTTTGTACTCTCTGTGCATGGTGCCGAAACCGATGAAGCGGTCCGGGCTTGCGCCACAGAGTCCGGTGATGTAGTCATTGATGTGCTCGACCTGCTCCGGTTTGGTTGCCGAGGAGAAGATGACGGATCTTCCGACTCCGAAGCGGTCCATGCTGTCCAGCAGGTCCTCAATGAGGCCGTTTCCTTCCCAGTGGTATCCGTAGTAGGATTCCAGACTGGCGACCACTTTTCCCGCAATGGCAGGAGGAAAGACGTGGGCATGTGTATCGATGTATTTCATGATTCCGCTAATATAGCACAAAATGGAGATTTTTCAATTTTTTTGAGCTTGATACTGCGCAAAGTACCCCGCCGGCACGCAGGTGCATGACCTTCGTCACCGGCAGAGAAATGCTCCGATGACGGCGCTTCCCGCAATGAGCCAGAGAAAGGAAATTTTTGTCCGGAGCTGCAAGAGGAAGACTGCAATGGCGATCAGTCCGGGGATCCAGCGCCATTCTCCGCCGGAAACCGGGTGTACCGCCAGTTTTCCCACGACCCACACCGCCGCCAGCACCAGACCGAAGGCCGCCGGACGGAGGCCGTTCAGAGTTCCTCTGACCCAGCACGATTCCTGATGACGGCGGAGAAAGATCACCGTCCCGAGCACCATGATCAGAGCCGGCGTCAGCAGACCGGCGGTTCCGACGATCCCCCCCGATACGCCCAGTTCCCGGAACCCGGTATAGGTCGCCGCATTGATCCCGATAGGGCCCGGCGTCACCTGGGCCAGCGCCACCAGCCGGGCAAATTCCTCCCCGGTCATGATCTGACGGGCACCCACCAGATCCGCCATCAGCATTGGGATCAGGACATACCCCCCGCCGACACAGAGCACACCATATTTGAAGAAAAGTCCGTAAAGGGTCCAGAAAGTCATTTTTTCTCCCCCCTTTTAGCGCGGTGAAATTCCCAGGCGGACCATGCCAGCGCACAGGGGATGGCAGCGAGCATCAATATTCCGGGATTCCACCTGAAGATCGCCATGCCGGTGAAGGCTGCCGCCGCAATGACAACCGGGATGACGCCTTTCAGCACTTTCCTCCTCATTTTCCACGCCATCGCGGCAATCAGTCCGGCCACAGCACCATGGATCCCCATGAAGATTCCTCTGACCCACGCTGCATCCTGCGGCAGCTGCGCAATGGCGGAGGCCGCCAGCATGATGACGACCATGGGGGGCAGTGCCGCACCGGCCACGGCGGCGAGGGCCCCTTTCCATCCCCGGACCAGATATCCCAGATGAATTGCCGCGTTGCAGGCGATAAGTCCGGGCAGGGTTTGGGAGAGGGAAGCTATATCCATGAATTCCTCTTCGCTGATCCATTTCCTGCGCCGGACGAATTCCGCTTCCACGGCGGAAAGGATCACATAGCCCCCCCCGACCACCAGTGCGGTGATTCTGGCAAAACTCCAGAAGAGAAAGAAAGAGACATGACTGCGCCCGAGGGCGTCCATGAGTTCCCGGCAGGGGAGCCCCACCACATTGTCAGGATCCCCCTCCACACTGGCAATAATCATGTCGCCATGATCCTGAAGAGCATATGCCCCGGCCTTGTCCAGAACCGGCACCAGCCGGAGGTACTCGGCAATCACCTCATTTGAGAGGGGTTTGAAGGTGACCCTGGTCCGGGAGATGAAATCGGTCCTCCGGTCTCCCCGCAACGATACGGCGGTACAGACTTCGTGGGTCCTGCCGGAGAGCTGACGGAGAATTTCCGCAGCATTTTCCATATTCCCGGGCTTGCCGATCAGTTTCCCGTCGAAAACGATTCCCGTATCGGCTCCGATGACGGTGTCTCCGGGGAAATCCCGGGCGGCGGCTTCCGCTTTCAATGCGGCATTGACCGCCAGAAGCTCCTCAGGGGAAGCTCCGTCATGCCGTTCCTCCACGGGAACTGTGTGAATCTTAAACAACACGCCGCAGCGGGCCAGAAGCTCGCGGCGGCGCGGGGAAGCAGACGCCAGTATCAGCATCGGAATTATTTCTGGGTATTTTCCGTATTTTCCGGGGCCTTTTCCTGCGTATCCCCTTCTTCCTTGAAAATGGATTCCGGTTCCATGGCAACCTTCATCAGCGGATCATTCCGGAGCTGCGACTGGGCCGCTTTGCCGTCCCATGAGACCAGGACGATCCGGACCTTTTTGAGATCCCGGATGCCGAACTGCGTTTCCATTCCGGAAAAAATGGCCTCCTTGACCTTTGCAACAATATCCGGGAAGGCAATGGACCCGGCCAGAAAACGGCACTTCAGTTCAATGATATAGGCGTGTTTGCCCTTGATATAAATCCGGATGGATTCCAGGACCAGATCCGGAAATCGGCACAGAATCAGGTCCAGCGCGGAATCCACTGCATCCTGAGAAATGACCGTATCTCCGTCCGATGCCCTTACCACGATGCAGCGGGCCCTGCGGCGGCGGAAAATCAGCATCAGAACAATTTTCAGAACCAGCAGCAGCAGTACGATCCCGAGGACCAGCGACACGCCGGTCAGATATCCGCGGTTGAATTCCCCGGACAGAAGTTCCCTCCACGGAGCCAAACTGGAAAAATACTTTTCCATGATCTTTTCTCCCCATCTGCACCCGGAGTTTCACCGGGTGCAGAACCGTTTTACGTCTTATCAGTGCTGCTGCGGCAGCAGAATATCCGTTGCGGCGGCATCCAGTTCGGCCGTCTCTTCCGGAGACTCCAGCTCCTGAACAGCCACATTGACATGTTTCACATTCATGCCCGTAGTCGTTTCGATTTCGGAGATCACTGCCTTCTGCACGGCGGCCGTGACTTCCGGGATCTTGAACCCGAATTTCAGATTGATATTGATGTTGATTGCAATCTTACCGTCGTCGCCGACTTCCACCGTGATGGCACGGTCCTGCATCCGGCGGCTGCCTACCGTTTCGGCAATGATATCCACCAGCTGACTGCCGGAAAGTCTGGCAACGCCTTCGACCCCCGTGACCGCTTTGCGCACCAGAGAAGAGATGACATTCTCGTGGATTTGGACCTCTCCCATACCATTGTCTTTCAGCACTGCGCCTACTGCGGTGCCGGTGGTCGCCGGGGTCACGGTTTCTTCCTTGTTGACTTCTTTCATTTGTTTTCCTCCGTTTCTGGTGTAAGTCCTGCAGAACATTCCTGCATGAATCCTTCGACAAAACCGGTGTCGTAACGCCCTGCCACGAAGCCTTTGCTCCGTACCAGCAGTTTCAGAAACGGCACCGTGGTTTTGACGCCTTCAATCCCAAATTCATCCAGCGCCCGGCGGCAGACCGCCAGCGCCTCTTCCCGAGTTGCCCCGTGGACGATCAGTTTCCCGATCATGCTGTCATAGTACGGCGGAATCGAGTATCCGCTGTAAACGTGGGAATCAAACCGCACTCCCGGTCCTCCCGGGGCAACAAAGGCCGTGATCTTTCCCGGATTCGGCGCAAAATTCCGTTCCGGATCTTCCGCGTTGATCCGGCACTCGATGGCGTGTCCGGCAAAATGGATGTCCTTCTGCCGGGTGGCCAATCTCTCGCCTGCGGCAATCATGATCTGAGCCTTGAGCAGATCGATCCCAGTCACGGTTTCCGAAACCGGGTGTTCCACTTGGATCCGGGTATTCATTTCCATGAAATAGAACTCACCTGAGGCCGTGTACAGAAATTCAATGGTCCCGGCATTGGTATATCCTGCTGCTTTGGCCGCTTTGACTGCAGCCATCCCCATTTTTTCCCGGACTTTCGGATTCAGTGCCGGGGAGGGGGACTCCTCCAGCAGCTTCTGGTTGCGCCGCTGAATACTGCAGTCCCGTTCGCCCAGGTGGATCACATTGCCGTAATTGTCCGCAAGAATCTGGATCTCGATGTGCCGGGGATTGACGATGAATTTCTCCATGTAAAGCGCCCCGTTGGCAAATGCGCTTTCCGCTTCCGCCGCCGCTTCATGAAATCCCTTGCGCAGACTGGCTTCATTGTGGGCGATCCGCATGCCGCGGCCGCCACCGCCGGCGACCGCCTTGATGATCACCGGATATTTCAGCTTCTGAGCCTCCTTCAGAGCGGCTTCTTCGCTGGCCAGTACGCCTTCGGATCCAGGCGTAACGGGTACCCCCGCTGCCTTCATGGTCTTCCGTGCTACAGCCTTGTCCCCCAGCGCCCGCATGGCTTCCGGGGTCGGGCCGATGAAAGTGATGCCGTGGTTGCGGCAGGCTTCCGCAAAATAGGCGTTTTCCGCCAGAAATCCATATCCGGGGTGGACTGCATCCACATCCCGCGTTGCCGCCACCGACAGCAGCCGGTCGATCAGAAGGTAACTTGCCGAGGCAGGACCCGGACCGATGCAGACGGCTTCATCGGCCAGTCTGACCGGCAGACTGTCGGCATCCGCTGTCGAATAGGGCAGTACTGTCCGGATGCCCATTTCCCGGCATGCACGGATGATCCTCAGCGCGATCTCGCCGCGATTGGCGATCAGAATTTTATTGAACCCCATACCGCAATCCTGCCGTTATTCCAGAATGACCAGGGTCTGACCATATTCGACGATCTGTCCATTTTCCGCCGGGATGGAACGCACAATACCGGATTTTTCCGCCTTGATTTCGTTCATGACCTTCATGGCTTC
>DCGO01000082.1:0-1931 GCA_002314605.1 Lentisphaeria bacterium UBA1776
TTGTCCATGGGAGCGCAGGGCCAGATACCGTTGTCGCTCTCGCCCTTGGCCAGGGGTTTCCCGACGGAGTGCATGCAGCGGACAAATTCGCCGTCGGTGCCCATGAGTTCAAGGATGCGGGTGCCGACCCGGGTCATGACTTCCATATTGATGACCACATATGCCGAATCGGTGATCTCCACGCCGATCTTGGCGATGTTGGAGCCCACGGGACCCATGGAGAAGGGAATGACGTACATGGTACGGCCGTGCATGCAGCCCTTGTAGAGACCCAGCATGGTCTTCTTGAGTTCCACGGGGTCGATCCAGTTGTTGGTCGGGCCGGCGTCTTCCTGAGTCTTGCTGGCGATGTAGGTACGGCCTTCCACCCGGGCCACGTCGGAGGGATCGGAGCGGAAGAGAAGGCTGTTCGGCTTCTTGGCCGGGTTCAAACGGGTGGCCAGACCGGAAGCGACCATTTCGTCGCAAAGTCTGTCGTACTCCGCCTGGGAGCCGTCGCACCAATAGACCTGATCGGGTTCACAGATGTCGGCCCATTCTTCGACCCACTTGATCAAAGCGGCATGCCTGGTCGGGATCGCGTTCTGATACTTGATCATCACTCATTCTCCTTGTTTGAAATGAAGTTGGTTCCGGATTTTCGCAATCTCCATACTATACATCCGGATGATATTTTTTGCAAGTCATAATGCATCGGGAAATAAGAGGCTTTTTTGCGGTTCTGCAGGGGCTGGAGAATCGCATTTTCCGGAATCGGGTGTATATTTTAAAGCAAATTTTGTGTAATGCGTAAAAGGAGCGGAAAAATGTTCAAGCAGATATTGAGCGGCAAGATCCATACGGCGCGTCTGACCGGATGCGATGTGGAATACGAAGGCAGCATGGAGATCGATCTGGAGTGTCTGGAAGAGGCCGGGATCCTTCCCTATGAAAAAATTCTGGTGGTCAACCGGAGCAACGGAGAACGACTGGAGACCTATGCCATTCCCGGCGAACGGGGCAAGCGCACCTTCTGCCTGAACGGTCCGGCAGCCCTCCGTGGCAGAAAAGGGGATATCGTGACCGTCATGGCCTTCTCGATTCTGAGCGAGGAGGAAGCGAAGACCTTCCGTCCCCGGGTCATTGTGATGAACGAAAAGAACGAGATCGCGCTCCGGAAATAATTTTTTCAGCAGTCAAGAAACCCCTGTTCCTTCAGGCGGAACAGCTCTTTTACAAGGTTCGGTGTGAAGGACGTATGTCGGGCGGGGTCCATGAGATCCGTAAAATCCCAGAACCGGACCTCGTCGATCTCCGACTTCTGAAACGCGAAGGGTCCCCGGTGGCGGAGACCGAAGACCCGGGTATCCTCGGACTCGATGTCATTGCGGATGGGGGCGTCAAAAAGGTGTTCCAGATCCCCCGGCTCCGCATGGATACCAAGTTCCTCCTCCAGTTCCCGCAAAGCGCCGGCGAGAAAATCCTCCCCGCCGGCAAGGTGCCCGCCCACCGCCGTGTCCCATTTCCCAGGCTGGATGACCTTGTCTTTCTTCCGCAGCTGGAGCAGCAGGGCCGGTCTGTCCGGGTGAAAGACCATGACGTGACTGGTATGGTGGAGTTTCGAAGGGTCTCCGTGGCAGATGCTCCGGGGGGCCTGACCGATGCAGTTCCCGGCTTCGTCAAAAATATCCAGCATTTCCATTGTCATCTCAATCCAATCAGAAAGAAGCCGCCGCATCCCCCTCCGGAAGTCTGCAGCGGCTTCATATTTTGTGTCATACCGTAAAGATTACAGCATCAAGTCTTACTTTGCCGGAGCCGGAGCCGGGGCTTTTACCGGGGCAGGACCCTTCGGGCCGGGTTTTCCGGGGCACTGCATTTCAGGACCCTTCGGACCGGGTTTTCCGGGGCACTGCATTTCAGGACTCTTCGGACCGGGTTTTCCGGGGCAC
>DCGO01000082.1:2013-4764 GCA_002314605.1 Lentisphaeria bacterium UBA1776
CGGGGCACTGCATCATGGGGCAATTGGGCCCGAATTTTCCGGGATGCTTCATCATGCCGGGGGCGAAACGGCGGCCGTCATGCTTCATCATGCCGTGGGGACCCTTGCGGAACATGCCGTGGTGCATGCCGGGACCCTGCTGGGGAAGAGCGCTCACCGGCACCAGCACATAGCTGTTGATGACCGGCAGCTGGGGACAGCTGTTGGCCGTACCGAAGATGGTGCAGAGCCCCATGCCGAAGTGGTAGAGGGCCAATACGATCACGGTGGTCAGGAACGCGATCACAAAGGTTCTGAGATCATTGTTTTTTGCGCTGCCGCATGTTGTGGAAATCTTTTCATCAGCCATTTTTCAATCCTTTCTCCTGGTTGGTTGCCGGATATAACGGCGGGAAATGCAAAATATTGTATGACAACCGCACAATTTCACGGATAAGGAAAAAACATCGTGAAAAGCGGCTTTTGAGATCACATCCTCATTATGATTTGCAAAACGCCATTGAGAATGCTATATTCCGCACCATGATGAAAAGACTTCTTTTATTTGCGCTTGACGGACGGGCGGACGGACATGTGCCCTATCTCCTGAACGCCTTGAAGCCCTTCCGGGAAGAGTCACTTGTCATTGCAGGCGGTCTCCTGTCCTCCTGGGAGGAGACGGTACTTGCCGGAGTATCGGACCGGGTGATCCGGTGTCTGACCGGGGGCGACGCCTTCGCTCTCTGGTGCGAAGCGCTTCGGGAATTTGAAGCGCCGGCAAAGGATTTTGACGCGCTTCTTCTGGTTTCCTCCCGCTGTATCGGGCCATTCTTCCCCCTGCAGGAAATGTTTGAAAAGATGGAGAAAGGCTCCTTTGATTTCTGGGGTGTCGCGGACGGGGCCTCCGGACCGGAATGCTTCATGGAGATCCGCAGATCCGCGCTTGAGAGCCCTGCCTTCCGGAATTTTTTCCGGGAAAGGGTGTTCCGGAGCAGACAATCCGGCAGAGAATTCATTTCATGCATGACCGCCGCCGGATTCCGGTACGGGAGTTTCGTGGAGGTGAAGGATCCGCGGACCGCACCCAATGCGGGGATCTGCGAACCCCTCTGCCGGAATATCGCCCCGTTTCTGATCCGGAACTGCCGCATGCCCCTCCTGGACGCCGCCGCCTTTGCCCCGTCGGACCGGACCACGACCGCACGGGGGTACGGGGTCTTCCGGGCGTTGCGGGAAAGCGGAAGCACTTATCCGGCGGAACTCATCACCGATTCTCTGCGCCGGAATGCCCCCCTTTCGCACCAGAAGGATCTGCCGGAAACCATCCTGACTGCGGACCGGAACGGGGAGCGGGAGAGTGTACCCGGCCTGAAACTCGGGGTCATCTTCCACTGTCACTTTCCGGACCGGGCGGGGGAGATTTTGCCGTATCTGGCCAACATCCCCGTGGATTTCGATCTGCGGGTCACCTCCTCCACGCCGGAAGCGGAAAAAACCGTCAGGGATCTTGCGGGGAAGCTCCCTCATGTGCGGCAAATCCTCTTTCGGGAGACGCCGAACCGGGGGAGAGACGTGGCGCCGTGGCTCTGCGCCTTCCCGGCGGAGGAGCATTTGTCCTATGATCTGCTGCTGAAGATCCACCTGAAAGGGTCGTCCCGGATGCCGGAGGCGTTTACTGCGGAATGGATGGATTACACGCTGGACAGCCTTGCCGGGTCCCCTGCCCTTGTTTCCGCCATTCTCCGGGCCTTTGCGGAGGAACCGGCGCTGGGCATGGTGTTTCCGCCCTACCCGCCAATCGTGACGCTTCAGTGTCCGGCGGCGTATGCCGGCCACCCGGCGGACAGGGAAGCTGGCCGGAAAATTCTGGCAAAAATGGGTCTGAATCCGCCGCCGGAAACCGGGATGCCCGTTTTCGGGACGGGGACGATGTTCTTTTACCGTCCCGCCGCGCTGAAAACGCTGCTGAAGGCCCCGTGGACGCCGGAAGATTTTCCGCCGGAACCCCTTCCCTGGCGGGGGACGGCGGCCCACGCCATGGAGCGGATTGTGCCGTACATCGCCCAGTCTGAAGGGTATTTTTTCCGCCAGAGCATCCATACGGACCGTCTGGCCGAAGCCTTCCGGACCTACGAGGACAGACTTCTCTACGATGTTCCGGGAGTGAAAGCATGTCTCAAACTTCTTTTGAGGTCGCTTGGAAGACGGAATAAGAACTGTCGAGGCTGAAAAAAGACTTGACTTTTATTTTCCCTGTGCTATATTTGGCAGGGTGAACTGGAAATAAGCGGGAACAGGAAAATTATGCCGGAAAAAGTCATCAGTTTTTTTAACTGTTCCGGGGTTCAGGAGGGGCCTCAGATGGTGATCCCGGCGGCCATCCCGGCGGGACCGTATTTCACGGTTCTGTCGGACTGGTCGGACGGGGCAGACCATGTTGCCGGTTATACCATTCTTCAGCACATCGTCCGCAGTTTCACGCGGTGGATCACGGTGACGGCGAAGGCGGTGCGGCGGCTGGTCTGCCGGGAGGGGCGGACCTGTCGGACAGGTCGGACTTGTCGGACCTGCCGGGACAGGGTGCTTTCCTTTGCGGGAGGGCTGCGGCTATGAACAGTACTGCCTCCCTCATTTCTGCACATGGCGGATACAGCAAACTCGCCACTTACCGTCTTGGCACGCTGATCTACGATGCCACGGCGGCTTTTTGTGCTCAGAACGTCTCTTTGAAAGACCGGACTTACGATCAGATGGTTCAGGCAGCGCGGAGCG
>DCGO01000063.1:0-7376 GCA_002314605.1 Lentisphaeria bacterium UBA1776
AAGACCTGCTGAAGGCCAACCGCAAGTATCTCCCGCAGTTCAAATAAACGGGAAAACAGGATGAAAAAGGTCCTTCCTGTCATGGTCGCCGCCGCCGGACACGGTCTGTGCCATGTTTTCCCTTTTGGGCAGCGGAGAAAAGAAACAGGAAGCTGATGCTGGAGAATACATGTTCAATCCCCTCCGTCAGGCGCGGCAGTATGAATTTCTGCCGGAGGCGCTGGGGCAGGATAAAAAGGAGGATCTGAAAGATGCCAGGCACTGAAATTCTGCCGGTGAAAATTTTGATCGGATGTGACAAGCCGGATGCGCTGTATCTCCCCGGAGAGACGACCGAATTCCGGATCAATGTTCTGCAGGGGGAAACCCCGGTTTCCTCCGGGGAACTTCGGGTCATCACCCAGCAGGACGGGGGACCCTTCAACTCCGCCGCCGGACATTTTGACCTGTCAAAGGGAAATCCCGTTGCGGTGACAGCTTCTGCGGAGGAACCGTGTTTTCTCCTGTGTCAGGCCGAGTTCAACGGGGTCCGTGCTCTGTCGCAGGTGTGGTACCGGACGGAGGCACAGCAGAAGACCATCCGGGATCTGGGGCTTCTCCCGGGGAATCCCCTGACAGCTCCCCTTCCGGCGGCATCGCAGGACCCGCCGGAACCGGCGGATTTCGATGCTTTCTGGGAACGCACCCTGCAGGCGGCCCGGGCCCTTCCGGATGAAATGAAACTCGAGGAGCTTCCTGAATACACCGTGGAGGGCTGCCGCACTTTCCGTTTCTCCATGAATACCCTCAACGGCGAATCGGTCCACGGTTTTCTCCGCCTCCCGGCGGGGGAGGGACCTTTTCCGGTGATCGCCATGTTTCCCGGCAAAGGGGCTCCCGCCGCCCGCCCGGCGGATTGGGGCTGGGGGACATACGGGTGCATCTCCATCGAGTTCAGTGTCCATAAATTCCGCTCTCCGGATACCTGGGAAGCGTCTCTGGCTGCCCTCAGGGCATACGAGGCTGCCCACGGTGTTCCGGATTACTGGCTTATCGGCGAAGATTCTCCGGAAAAATTTCATTTTTATTCCGTGATCCCCGGCTTCTGCCGGGTCCTCGACCATGTGACGGAAAAACTCCCCTGGGACCGCCGGCATCTGGTCCTTTCCGGCGGCAGTCAGGGGGGATGGATGAGCCTTGTCATGGGGGCACTGTACCGGGACAAGGTGACGGCGCTTTACGCCGGAGTGCCGGCCTGCGGTCTGGCATCGGCGCTGCGTCCCGAAAGGGAGAGGAAGTTCCGGCCGTACTATGACGGAGACTATTTTGCCAGGAGAGTGACGGCCCCGGCGCTGGTCGCCACCGGGCTCAACGACAGTTCCGTCGCCCGGCCGGATGTGATCTGCGGCATGTTTCCCACTCTGGGGAGCAATGTGAAGAAGCTGGAGGTGGACCGCGGGGAACACATGACCAATCCTCTGCGGGCGACCCGGGTCTTTGCATTCCTGATGCATCACCTCGGCGTTGCGGGCGGGGAGCCGGAAAAGATCCCGCCTTTTGACAATGAATTTCTTGCCTCCCGCGGAGGGATGCTCCGGAATTACTGCCGGAATCTCTCTGAAAAGTCCGACCGGAGGCGGGAGGCGCGTCTGGCGGAGATCCGGACGGCGGCGGATTTCGAGCTTTACCGCAAAGAGATCCGGGAGAAACTCCGCCGGTCCTTCGGGGCCTTTCCGAAGCCGGAAGCCATTGCCCCGCAGGTCACAGGGGAGTTTTCCACCGGGAAACTGAAGATCGAAAAGGTGATTTTCCAGAGCCGTCCCGGCTTCTATGTCACGGCGGATTTTTACCGGCCATCGGCGGCGGCGGGGAAACTCCCAGGGATACTCTTTCTCTGCGGCCACAGCGCGGAAGGAAAGGCCTGTCCGACCTACGTCCATGCGGCCCAGAGCCTTGCGCTACGGGGATTCGGCGTTCTGTCGGTAGATCCTTACGGGCAGGGGGAGCGGCGGGAATCCGGCGGGGGACCGGTGGCGGAACACAACTTCTTCGGTCTCCGGCTGGCCCTTCTCGGCGAATTTTTCGGCGCGTGGCGCCTCCACGATGCCCTGTGTGCTCTGGAGTACCTGAAATCCCGGCCGGAAATCGACGTTTCCCGGCTGGGGGTCACCGGGAGTTCGGGCGGCGGGACCCTGACCAGCTATGTGAACGCCTTTTCAGATGACATTACCATGGCGGCGCCGGTCTGCTCCATCACCCGCATGGGGAGCAATCTCGACAATGAACTGCTTGCGGACTGCGAACAGAATCCCCCCTGTTTCCGGGCGCTGGATCTGGAGGAGGACGACCTTTTCCTTGTCCGGGCTCCCCGTCCGGTGATGTTCGGGGTGCAGAACAACGATTTCTTCGATCCCCGGGGCACCCGGCTGGTTTTCGAGACCGTCCGGAAATTCTACGGACTTTCCGGCAATGCATCCAGTGTCTGCTTTTCGGAAGGGGAGGGGGAGCACGGGTATTCCCCCTTCCATCAGGAAGACGTGGGAAAATTCTTTGCCGGCATTGCCGGGGCCGAAGCCGCCGGGGATGACGGCGACATTGAAGTTTTGAGTGAGGAAGTGCTCAACTGCACCCCCTCCGGGAGGGTCCTGGATTTGCCCGGAGCCTCATCCGCCCTTCAGATGCTGGAGCAGCTTTACCGGGAAAAGGGGCCTGCGGAACCGCTCTCTTCCGGCCGCCTGGGCCTCGGGGAAATCAAAACCCCGGCTTACACCAAGGGGATCCAGCAGTATATTGCCCCGGTGAAGCTTTTCGCCAACCGCTTCAGTCTGCAGACGGAACCGGGGATCGAGGCGGTGCTGAAGAAATTGAGTTCGAAGGTGGAAAAAAACCTGCCCCGCATGGAGACGGCGGTTCTTTTCCTGCCGGAAGCGGACGGTCTGCGGGAAGTTGATCTGAAGGCGTTCCGGCTCGATCCGGAGAATTTCTATATTCTGGAACTCCGGGGCGTCGGCGAGACGCTGCCTGCCCGGCCGGAATCGGATGTGTACAGTCTATTCACCAGACTTTATGCGGCCTGTTCCCTGCTTTTCGGGGATGAGATCTTTCTCGGGCGGGTGCGGGATCTTCTCTCCTGCCTCGCGCTTTTCAGGGAACTTGGGACTCGTGAGGTCACGGTGCTGGCGTCCGGAAAGATGCGCGATGTGGCCGCGGCGGCGCGTCCCTTCAGTCCGGTGAAGCTTCAGCTCCCCTTTGAGACGGAGGAAAATCCGTGGGTGAAATATTGGAAGGACCCCGGATCCGGACTGACGGAAAACGAGGTCGTATTCGGCGCAGTGTCGCCGGAAAGGAAGATTTGAGCCATGCTTACGCACACAATGGAATGCCGGAAGCCGGAAGGAGACCTCTTCAGCGTGGTCATTTCCGGCGACATCTGTCCCCGGGAGGAAAACACCGCTGATGCCGCCGCCCGGGCGGAAGAGATCACCGGAAATGTGAAACCCTTTTTCGAGTCCGCCGATTTCCGGATCCTCCAGTGGGAGTGTGCGGTGACCTGTCAGGACACCCCCATTCCCAAGACCGGACCCAATCTCCGCTGCGGACCGGAAGCGCTCCGCCTGACAACGGCGCTGAATACCGATGCGGTGCTTCTGGCCAACAACCACACGGGGGACTACGGGACTTTCGGGATCGCGGACACGCTCTCGGCCTTCCGGGCACTGAATATCCGTACCGCCGGGATCGGCATGACCCCGGAAGAGGCGGAAAAACCTTTGATTTTCGGCGGAAAGGATGTCCGGATCGCGCTGGTGAATGCGGCGGAGCATGAGTTCGGTTTCGCCTATGGGGACCGCGCAGGGAGCAACGGACTGGATCCCATGCGGCTTGCAGGGCAGATCCGTGAGCTGAAACAGGAGGGTTTTCTGGCGGTGATCGCCCTCCACGGGGGGATCGAACACTATGGCTTTCCCGCTCCCCGGGAGCAGAAACTCTGCCGTTTTCTGGCGGATTGCGGAGCGGCGGCGGTGTTCTGTTGCCACTCTCATTGTCCGCAGGGGATCGAGTTCTGCAAGGGGGTGCCCATTGTCTATTCTCCGGGGAACTTCTATTTTCCCGGACGGCCGACATCGCCTTCCTGCTGGTATCACGGGTATCTGCCGAAATTTTACTTTGACTGCAAAGGGGCCTGCAAAGTGGAGATCCTGCCCTTCTTCAACCGGAAACAGGCGGTGGAACTTTTGAGCGAGGAGGAGATGCGGCTCTTTGAGGCGGAATTTGAAGAACTGAACGCCCCTCTCCACGATGCGGCACGATCGGCGGAACTGTACCGGGCGTGGTGTCTCCACAAGGGCATCCCGATCCTGTGCAACATGCCGCAGCGGAGCACTCCGGAAAACTGGCTGGATCCGGCAACGGTCCGTTCGTGGCTGGGGTTCCGGAATCAGCTGGTCAACGAGTCCCACTGTGATCTGGCGCGGACAAGCCTTCTTATGATCGAACGGGGAGAGGTCTGCTGTTCCGATGCCGCGTGGGACAAGATCGTGCGCCTCCAGAATCCCGTTTGGGTGAAGAAGGACGCCTGAGTATGCCCTTTCTGTTTCAGCCGGAATTTGTGACCGGGTTCCGGATCATTGCCCACCGGAGTTACCCGGTGGGGTTCCAGATCCCCTGGCATCAGCACGGACCGCAGAACAGTTATGAACTGATCTATGTGGACAGCGGGCAGATCATTCTCGAGCTGAAAAAGGAGACCACCTTTTACCTCAATGCGGGCAACTGCTGCTTTATCCCGAGTTATACCGCTCACCAGTTGTCGAATCACCACAACGCCCCGTCGGACTACCTCAATATCATGTTTTACGGGAATCTTCCGGAGGAGCTTCTTCTGCATCCCCGGCTGGTGAACCGCTACGGTCACCGGCTGGCCTCGAAACTCCGGGAAGAGAGCCGGGAGCAGCGGAAATTCTGGGAGCAGAACTGCTGCTGTCTCCTCACCCGTTTCATCATTGCCCTGCTCCGGGAGGAGAGCCGGGATTCCGCCCTTTCCCGGCCGGCATTTTTCGACAATTTCCAGAGCGACCGGGCGGAAAAGGTTTTCGATATCCTCTCCCGGGAATACCGGACCATCACCTTTGACGAACTGGCCTCCCGGATGGATGTGAGCCGTTCCGAGCTGTATCTCATTTTCCGGAATGAACTGGGGGGGGGTTCCGGGAATTCATCGAGAACTGCCGTTTTGAACAGGCGGCGTATCTTTTGAAGCAGAGCGGCTTTTCCCTTGCGGAGATCGCCCAGGAAGTGGGGTGCAACAGTTCCACCTTTTTCCGCCTTTTCCGGCGGAAAACCGGCATGACGCCCAGCGAGTTTGCCCGGACCTTGAAGTAGGATAACTTACAACGCGGCATTTCCCGCTCCCGCCCGGCAGGTCCGGCAACTCCCTGCTGCCGGAGTCTTTCGGCGGCATGGTTCCCGGTTTTTTGGATTTTTTGCAAACGATTTTAAGGAATATGATATTGACTTTCCGGGAAAAATTTGCTATATTATAGTTCAGACTGAAGATTGTGGATTTCTATGTCATTTCGGGAGTTGTACGATGAAGAAGAGTATTCTTGCGGTGATCGCCCATGCGGATGATATGGAGCAGAGCATCGGGGGGACCTGCCTCAAATATCTGGCTCAGGGGTATGAGTTCAAAGTGGTCTATACCACCAACAACATGTCCGGAGATTTCGCTTATCTGGACGAAAACGGGAAGATCTGCTCCCGCTCCATCCAGCCGGAAGATGAGATGAAAGTCCGGAAATCGGAGGCCGCCAAAGCCGCCGCCATTTTCGGGACCGTGCCGGTCCATCTGGATTTCGCCCAGCGGCACTACACTTCGCCGGAGGGGAAAAAGATCAACATCAACTACGGTGTGCCTCCGCTGCCCCTGATGAAGCCGGGGCACCCCTCCATCGTCACCGCCCACGAGGAGCCGGAAGCGGTGAAACTTCTGACGGACATCATCCTGGACTTCGATCCCGAGGTCATCATCACCCGGGGGATGGCGGACACCAATATCGAGCATGTCTGCACCGCGCTTTTTGCCATGAAGGCCCGGCAGAACGCCATGAAGCAGGGCTATGACGGGACTTTTCTGATGAGCCGTGGCGTGGGGCTGAACATTCCGGAAGCCTACTACCGGTACGATACTTTTGTGGACACCAGCGGGCTGATGCAGAAGAAACTGGACGCTCTCCGCTGTCACGCCAGTCAGAAACCCGCCCCCGAACGGCTGGACCTGAAGGATTACATGGAAGGCGCCCGGTGCGGGGTGGAGACGGCGGAGCCGTTTATCTTTGGCGGTATCGGCAGCTGGCGGGTGGGGCCCTTCACCACGGAGATCTTCCGGAATCACCGGTACTGCAGGGAACACTATGCTCAGATGTTCTTCTGAGAAATTTTTGGAAAAGAGGACCGGCGGACCGGCGCGAGGTTCCCAGGTCGAAGAATGACGGATTGACAGAATCATATCGCAAGGAAGTTGAAAATGCAGAAAAAACACGATGCATCCACGGGCTCTTCCATGCCGTATCTGAAGCGGATTGCCAGGTTCACCCTGATCGAGCTTCTGGTTGTGATTGCCATTATCGCGATCCTGGCCAGCATGCTTCTCCCGGCGCTGAACAACGCCCGGGCCAAGGGGCGGGCCATCAAGTGCATCAACAACATGAAGCAGCTGGGCAGTGCGGCTGTCATGTACCGGGCCGACTACAATTTCTCGATCCCCGGAGTCAGCATGAAGGACCTTATGACCACCAAGTACAAGAGTGAACACGGCAATGCGGAACCGCCGGCCGGGGAAAAATACAGCGGGACGGGGCAGGGCAATTCCATGGAGTTCTTCAAATTCTATATCAAGCTGGACTCGAAGACTCCCTATCTCACCGGGGTCGGTTCCAAAGGACCCGATCCGTACAAGCGCGGCCCTCTGGCCTGTCCGGAACAGCGGGACCGGCCGGAGATTGAGAAGGCGAACATGAATGTTTACCAGACAATCCGGGGCAACACCTGTCTCAACTACCAGTTTCTGAAGTCGGAAAACTGCAAACAGCCCTCACGGCTTGCGTATTTCGGCGAGATCACCTCTTCCTGGGGGGCGGCCAAGACCTACTACCAGTTCTGCCCCATGGGCGTCTATTTCCCCCACAGCGGGGAATCGGTGAGCAATGTCCTCTTTTACGACAATCACGTTGCTCCGAGGAAACTCGGGACCTTCAGCATCAATTATTCCAGCAGCGGCAATTCCAACTCGTACAGCTATACCCCCTTCTGGAGGCCTGATGACAAGTATGCGGCCCGCGGGGACAACGATGCCAAGGCCAACAATTCCTATTGAACCTGAAAGCGTGAAGAAAATC
>DCGO01000063.1:7450-9551 GCA_002314605.1 Lentisphaeria bacterium UBA1776
GCTCAATTCAACAATGTGCAACTAATCCAAAAATAAGGGTCGAATCATGAATCTCTCCTGCATTACCTTTTATTTGGATTCACCTTTGGTGAAGAACCGCTGCATCGATATTTTCGAACCGGAAAAGCAAACCTGCGACACGGCACTCTTTTTCATACACGGAGGCGGGGGAGCCAGACCCGGAATGCAGATCATCATGGAGGGCTTCTGCCGACGCGGCGTTCTCTGTGCATCCGTCGGGTTCCGGGATGGCGATGCTCTTGACCAGCTGAAAGATGTCCGGAATGGCTACGACCGCTTCCTCTCTTATCTGAAAGAGAAGGGACTCCCCTTGAAAGTCTGCGTTTACGGTGAATCCCATGGGGCATTTCTCGGTTCGCTTCTGCTCTGCGCCGTCCCCGGAGAGTGCGGTGAAAAGGTCGATCTTGCCAACGACTGGATACCGCCAGTACGCGGTGTTCTGCAGGCAACTCCGGTTCAGTTCACCCCGTGGACGGATATCAATCCGACCCTCTGGTCGCTTATACAGAAAATTGCAGGAGTTTCGTATGAAGAACATCCTGAGCGCTATGAGGCATTGTCTCTCCGCAATTATCTCCGGAAAGATAATCCGCCCCTGTTTTTTGCCGAGGCTCAGCATGAGCATTACGATCCCCCTGCAATGACTTATGCGCTGGTTCAGAAGCATAATGCCATGGGGATCCCCTCTCAATGGAAAATGTATAAAAATGTTGAGCACGGTTTTTTTTATCGGCTGGACACTTGGCAGCAGAAACTGCTGTTTGAGGATATTTTCTGTTTTCTCAACGGGAACCCCGTCCCCATTTCGGAAACGGAACGGAAACGAGGGGAACTCTACCTTCAGATGATCCAGTGCTGAAATACATCGCGGATGCACTGCGATGATTAAAAATAAATCATGAAATGATGTAAACGAAAGAAATATGCTAATTCCGTGAAGGAATCAAACTGATTCCTTCACAGAATCAGGATTGAAACAACCCGTCCCGGGAAAGGAACTCAAAATGCGGAAAAAACACGGTTCGTTTCTGGATTTCCCCTGTTCACTACTGCAATGCAATCGCCGTTTTACGCTGATCGAGCTTCTGGTGGTGATCGCGATCATCGCAATCCTGGCCGGCATGCTCCTCCCGGCGTTGGGGCAGGCACGGGCCAAGGCGAAAGCCATCCAGTGCGTCAACAATCTGAAGCAGCTGGGGAGCGTGGCTGCCCTTTACCGGGGGGATTATGATTTCTGTCTTCCCGGAAGAGGGTTAAGGAATGTCATAACAAACCGTTACAAGGAGGAAAACGGCGGTGCGGAGCCTGCTGTAACATATTCCGGAACAGGATACTCCAATTTTTCGGAATTTGTCTGGCTGTACATCAAAAAACCTGACCGTATGCAATATGTCACCGGGGTGGCCATGGGGGGGGGACCCCCGGAGCGCCTATGTCCGGGGGATGTGGGCCTGTCCGGAAAAGCCGGACCGTCCGGATCTGCAGAATTCCGATGCCAACGGCTACAAGACGATATCGGGCAATGCCTATCTCGACTACAAATTTCTGAAATCCGGGCGCTGCAAACTTCCTTCGAGGCTTGCCTTTTTCGGGGAAGTGGGGGCTGAATGGGGGCGCGCCGGAGGTTATGCCCCCCAGTTCAGCACCCGGGGGGTCTGGTTCAACCACGGCAAAGAGACGGTGAGCAACGTTCTCTTTTTCGACAACCATGTTGCAGCAAGGAAAATGGGCTCCTTCAGCTATGCATCCGAAGGCAGTTCCAACAAGAACAGTTATACGCCGTTCTGGCGGACCGATGACAAGTATGCGGGCCGCGAGGACAACGATGCCAAGGCCAACAACAGTTAGTCTGCAGAAATAAGTTCAACCAGGGGCGGTGAGGAGCCTCCCCGTTCAAAAAAGGATATTTTCATGAAGAACATTTTGCTTATGGCGGCGTTTTTTGCCGTCTTTCCCGCCCTTCCGGCGCTGGATGTGGTGAAGAACGGGAACCCCTGCGCGGAGATCGTGCTTGATGCCAAAGCCCCCCGGGGGGTGAAACTGGCGGCGAAGGACCTGCAGGATCACCTGAAGAAGATCT
>DCGO01000050.1 GCA_002314605.1 Lentisphaeria bacterium UBA1776
AGAAAACACGCCGGTCTCGCCGTCTTGTGGGAGACCTCTCAAACTTGGGAAACAACCTTGCGCTACGGACAGAAACATTTCGGTGCGCCGGGCAGAAGATAAAAAATAAACGAGGTGAAAAATGGAAAATCAGGAAAAGACAAGAATTCTTATTGTCGATGGGTACATTGATCTTGCAGAGCGTATGGCAGACCTTTTGGACTGCAAAGGTTTTAAGTGCGATACATCGGACAATGTAAATGACGCATTCCGTATGCTGATAACAAATCCAGATTACAAGGCAGTCATTACAGTCATCAGACTACCGATGAATGAAGGCGAGGAACTGGAGCATCAAAACGGATTCGCTTTTTTGAAAAGCATCAAACATGCGTATCAAATCATCACGGCACAGGTCATTGCCTTGACGGGCCGTACCGATGAAGATTATTGGAAAAAAGTCAAAGAATCCGGAGCGGATGTTGTTTTGGAAAGACAACCCGTAATGACAGACGAGCTTGTCAAGACCTTGAGAGACCTCGGCGTGACGGCTTGATCTCATAAAAACGGAGTACGTTCACTTTCTGCCATACGCCAAGTATCCGAAAAACAAATCAGCGTTAAGTCCTGTTGCTGAAATTTAACGCTGAGTGAAAACATACGACCGCACCTTCGTTCTACCGACATCCCGTTCTGTCAAGCGGAAAAATATATGAAATCCGTTAATTTTCAACAGAAAACCTGTCAGGACTTAAATCCTGTTGCGAAAGAGAGAGAATGGGGAGAAAAGAGAGAATCGGCAGTTTTTCAGCCGTTTCCGGTCGGCCGTAGAATTCTCTCTTTGCGGCAGAATCGTCATAAATCCTTGGTGTTTACCGTACAAAGGAAAAAGAAAAGGCAGGTGTGCGATTGGACACATCTGCCTGTAACTTTTTTAAGTGGTGGAGGTGAGGGGAGTTGAACCCCTGTGCCGACGAAACTCAGCGTTGGCATCTACATGTGTATCCGGTCTTTGATTTTTATCGTCCTTCACCGAAGCCGACCGACAGGCCTGATTCCAGACTATTCATTCCTTTGATCTCACCTTGAACCGAACGACCACTGTTCAAAGCCAGGACGCTGAATGACGCCGCGGTATCTTAGCATCCCTCAGATACGGCAGCGCGGCTGCGCTAATCAGGCAGCCAGAGCAAACTCTTCGTTCGCAGTTATCGTTTTGACCGATGTTTAACGAGGCCAACGATCATCCTCGACATGCAGCCAGCACCCTGTCAGGCCGGGCGAATCCGGAACACCCCCAGTTGTGCACAGCAGTACCCGAACACGAGGTCCATTCTTAACCCCATGGATACTCTCTGCACATAATATACCATCAGTTTCTTTTTTTGCAAGTTTTCCTGCCTCAATTTGTGAACTTGCAGATGCCGCATTGAAAATTCCCGGATACGCAGTATATTTTCTCCGAATTTCAGTTTTCAGGAAAGGGTGATGCTATGCGCTGGCATTTTATCGGAATCGGCGGGATCGGGATGAGCGGACTGGCCCAGATGGCGGTTAAACAGGGGATTGAAGTCACCGGAAGCGACCGGGACTACACCAAACCGGAAAACCGGCGCATCCTCGATAAACTCGAAGCTCAGGGAATCCGTATTTATCCACAGGACGGATCCTTTATGACCGGTCCTGTGCCGGATACCCTCATTTACTCTACGGCGGTGGAAGACTCCAATCCGGATTTTTCCGCAGGGGTGGGGATCTCCCGCCTTCACCGGGCGGAAGCATTGGAAAAACTTATTGAGCTTGCTCATTTTGAACACGTCATCGCCGTTACGGGCAGCTGCGGCAAAAGTACCGTGACGGCGTACCTCTCCGAAACTCTCGCCAATCTCGGGGAGGACCCCGATTGTCTGAACGGCGCCCTCTGCAAGCGTTTCCGTACCGGGAATTATGCGGGAAACTACCGGCCGGGAAATGGCCGTTATTTTGTTTTTGAAGCGGATGAAAGCGATAAAAGTCTCCTGCGTTTTTCCCCCGATTACGCGCTGGTCCTGAATATCGGGACCGATCATTATGACAAGGCGGAACTGCGCCGGGTCTTCCGGGAATTTCTCGCCCGGGTCCGGCAGGGGGCCGTACTGTCCGGTCAGGTCCGGGAGCTTTTGGAAGAGGACCTGCCGGAGATCTCCTTGAAGGTCTTCGCTTCCGGAATCGGCGGAAATGGGGACGAGGCTGTCCTGCGCTGCCGCCCCTGGACTCACCTCGACAAAGTCTATGTGGACGGGGCCCCGGCGGCCATTGATCCGGAACTCGGAGACCGGCCCGCTTCGGACCGCAAGGGAATCAACAACATGATGGAGATCGCCGGGATCCACCGGGAGGATTTCCGGATCGAATCCACCGGGTTCGCCGCTGAGTTCGCTGGAGGAGGGGTGCTTCCCCTGCCAAGCCCCGGGGAACATACGGCACTTAATGCGCTGGCGGTGCTGACGGTGCTGGAGATGCTGGGATTTCCCAGAGAAAAGATCCTTCAGGCGCTGGTGCGTTTCGATGGCGTCTGGCGCCGGTTCGATTCCCACGGGATCACTGCGCAGGGGGCCGCCGTTTACGATGATTACGCCCATAATCCGGAAAAGATCTCTTCCGCTCTCCGTGCCGCTCAAAGTGTGGCATCTGGAAATGTGTACGCCGTTTTTCAGCCCCACGGGTTTCGTCCCCTCGGGTTTATGCGGGAGGAGCTTTATCGGGATCTCGTGAAACTGCTGCGCAGAGGAGATCAGTTTCTGATGCTGGAACCCTATTACGCAGGAGGGACCACCTCGTTTTCCCCCACTTCCCTGGAGGTCATTACCCAATACCGCAGCCTGGGGCCCGAGGAACGGTTCCTCCACATGCCGGACCGGGAAACGCTGCGGCAATATCTGCAGAATTCCGCCGGACCGGGGGATGTGATCCTGATCATGGGGGCCCGGGACAATTCCCTTTCGGATTACGCCGAGTCACTTCGGGCCACCGTAACTCAGAATGGATAGATGAAGTTCCGTTTTCTGCCGGAACAGTGGATCGTCCCGGAAGCCGCCGCGCTTCTGGGTACGGTCTGCGGGATCGCTGCCGGACGGATGCCATGGGCGACGCTGCTGCTTCCGGCGGCGTTTGTCCTTCCTCCGAAGCGGATGTGTCTGGTTCTCCTTTTCGCTGCTGCGGGGTGGTGCGCCTGGAGCATTCAGTACGGCTCGCAAGTTTTATGTCCGGTGCCGCAGGCGGTCCGGGGAAGGGTGCTGATTGACGATTTCACCTTGTGCAAACTCTCTGACCAGCCGCCTTCCTGGCTGATCCGGGGGCAGGGACGGGGACTTGTTTCCAGCACCCGGCCGCTTCCGGATATGAAACTTTTTGTGCGCCTTCCGAAAGACAGTACTCTTTTTCCCTCCGTCGGTGATATCCTGTCGGGGGAAGGGGTGCTGGAACTGCCCTCCGGTGATTTCGGAAACTATGTCCGGGGAAGGGGGCTTCAGGGGGTGCTGACGCTGGATTCCTGCCGTCATGCCGGACATCTCGAGTCCTGGAAGAGTTGTCTGTGGAAATTCCGCAACCGTCTGGCGGAACGGGGACTGCGCCATATCCGGTCCCCGGAGCGGCGTCAGAGCATGGCATCCCTCTTTTTCGGGACCAAAGGCGGGGTGGGACGGGAGGACCGTCTGGAAATGGCGGAAGCCGGCGTGATCCATCTCTATTCCGTAAGCGGTCTGCATGTGGGGGTCCTTGCCGGAGTTCTGCTGCTCCTGGGAAGATGTCTGCCCTTCCGGCTCCGGTACATCCTGCTGATCCCGGCGACACTGCTTTACGTCATTACCACCGGCAGCCACGTTCCGGCGGTCCGCGCCTGGATCATGATCGCTCTCTGGGCCGGATGCCGTGCGGGAGTGTACTACCTTCCCGGACGGACGATCCTCGGGTACACAGCCTGCGGTATGCTTCTTTTCCAGCCGGTCTGGCTCTTTGACATGGGTTTTCTGTATTCGTTCGGCATTACGGCGGTTCTGATTGTGCTGGGGCACGGACAGCGGGAGAGCCGTCAGTCTCTGGCCGATCCGCTGTCCATGATGCCCCGGAGTTCTTTGAGAAATGCCGTGCGCCGGAACCTTGTGCTCCGCAATGGGCTCCTGAATGCCTGCGCCGCCTGTATTGCCGCTTTCGCCGGAGGGGCGGTTGTCAGTCTGTGTTTCCAAATGCGGCTTCTTCCCGGATCTGTGGCGGCCAATCTGCTGCTGATTCCGGTGGTGGGAGCCCTGTTTCCGGTACTGGTGTGCAAGCTTGCTCTCGGGTGGATGTGGGTCGGACTGGATCGGCTGCTGGCCGGGGTTCTGGATTTTCTGTGGGATATCATGGAAGAGGTGATCCATGGCTGTGCGGAGATTTTCCGGGCAACGGTTACCGGGGTCCCGCCCGTCTGGACCATTGCGCTGTTTTTCGCCGGGGGTGTGCTGCTGTTGTGGCCCAGAGGGCCCCGGAAGGTCCGGATTGCCGGCGGGATTCTGGCGGCGGGGATGGTGATATTCTGGCATCTGGCTATGTTCTGGCGGCCTCCGGCAGTGCTGATCGTGCACGGGGGATATGCTGAAGTTCCGGCTGTGGCCATTGCAGATACCCTGAGCGGAGTGGGGACGGTGGTGAATCTTCCTGACGGAGCTTCGGCCGGCCTGATCGCGAAGTTCTTTGCCCGATACGGGATCCCGGAAGCGGACCGGGTGATGTTTTCCGCATCCCGGAGCAGCTGCATCCGGGGGCTGGGGGCGTTCCTGTCCCGTTTCCCGGTCCGGAATCTGGTCCTGCCGGAGAAATCTCCCCATGACGGAGCATTCCGCCGCCGGGTGCGGGAGAGTCTGGCGGAATTCCCATCGGTGGGGACCACGGAAAATCCCGGCTGTCTCCGGCTGCTGGCTCTGCCCGGCGGCGCGTGGAGCGTCCGCTATTTCAATCCGGCCGGAGGTCTGACATGCCGGGTGGAGTTCGGACTGGAGCCCGAAACGCTGACCGTCAACGGGAAAAGGTATGATCTTCCCCGGACCAGCGAGCCGGAAACGCTGATTTTTGAACTCTCTGAACGTAAAAATCATTAAAAGACTTTTTTCTGAAAAACTGCATAAAAAAGTGAGAAAGAGGGTAATTGGTTGGTGAAGGTCAGTGCGCCCCGGAAGTTTTCCGGGACCGCTGTCCGTTCTTCCGCAGGGGATGCAAGACTCTTTTGCGGGGGGATTATAGAGCCGGTACGGTTGGCGGAATCCTGCCTGGGGGGGGATGGGAGCCTGCCGGAGGGGAACCGGACTGACTTCATGGGCGGTCTCCGTTTTTCGGGGGAGACGGCTCCGCTTTCTGCCGGTGCATCGCAGCTTTTTGCGGGGCACCGGCATTTTAGGATCCGGATCAACCCTGACGCGTTTTTTTGATTCCTTCGCTGGTGACTCCGGCGGATGTAAACGTCGCCACTTTCGTGACGATCGCCCTTGCTGCGTCCAGGAGAGGCATGGCTATGGCGGCTCCGGAGCCTTCCCCCAGACGCATTCCCAGATCCAGCAGAGGTTTCCTGTGCAGGAGTTCCTCCATCAACCGGTATCCCGGTTCCGCACTGCCGTGGGCAAGGATCATGTAATCCCGGCTCTCCGGTTTCAGCACCGACGCGATCAGGGCCCCTGCGCTGGAAATATAGCCGTCCACCACCACCGGTTTTCGGAGAGAGGCCGCACCTAAAATAAGCCCGGCAATGCCGCCGATCTCAAAGCCGCCGACTTTGCTTAAAATATCCAGTCCGTCCACCGGGTCCGGGCGGTTGCAGGCAATGCCCCGGGCAATGACTTCCGCCTTGTGCCCGAGCCGGTTTTCCGGCAGTCCTGCCCCCGGCCCCACGATGGAAGCAATATCACGGACATTTCCAAGAACCGCCAGAATCGCGGTACTGGGGGTGGTGTTGCCGATCCCCATTTCCCCGGAGCCGAAAATATCCGTTTCCGGAGCAAATTTCCGGGCCAGCCGGATGCCGTTTTCAAGGGATTGCACCGCCTGATCATTGCTCATGGCGGGCCCGTTCATAAAATCCCGGGTCCCCCCCGCCACCCGGCAGTCCAGCACGGTGCCCTTTTCCACCAGATCCGGGACCGGCTGGATCATGCCGAAATCCGCCACGGTCACTTCCGCCCCCACGCCGGCCGCCAGGGCGTTGATGCTGCCGCCGCCGCGGACAAAATTGCGGACCATCTGTACCGTGACACTGGAGGGCTGGGGACAGACCCCTTCCTTTACAATGCCGTGATCCCCGGCCATCAGCACAATGCGTTTTCTGCTGGTCTCAAAAGGAAAATTTCCGGTCATTCCCGCCAGATCCACCGCCAGATCCAGCAGCCGCCCCAGAGCCCAGCGGGGCATGGTGAGATTCAGAATGTGCTGCCGTGCTTTTTCCCGTGCGGCATTATCCGCCGGACAAATGGCGGAGATGGTTTCTTCAAGAAGTGACATATTGCATTACTCTTACTTTACTGTCAGGGGGATCCCGCATACGGTCAGATAAACATGATCCGCCCGGGCGGCGATCAGCTGCCCGCAGCGTCCGGAAACATCCCGGAATGTCCGGGCGAGTTCCGTTTCCGGCACGATTCCCATGCCGACCTCGTTCAGCACCAGAACGCATCTTCCCGGGAAATCTCCGGCCGCCTCCAGCACCGGTTCAAGGGTTACCGGCATGTCCGGCTCCCGAAAGTCCCGCCGGTGATAGAGGAGATTGTTGAGCCACAGCGTAAGACAGTCCACCAGCACCCCGTCGGCTCCGGCTTCTGCGGCGCGTTTCAGGGCTCCGGCAAGGTTCAGTTCTTCCTCGATGGTGGACCAGTTTTTTTCCGCCCGGCGGGCCTGATGGAGCTCCACCCGGCGGATCATTTCCGCATCCAGCTTCGGCGCCGTGGCGATGTAGAATTTTTTCCGGCAGTCATCCAGCAGGGATTCGGCAAAGGTGCTTTTGCCGCTGCGGGCCCCTCCGGTCACCAAAACAAGTTCTTTTTTCATGGTATTTCAACTTCCGTAACGCTTCCCCGTGCCGGCAGGACCTCCCAGTACCGGACGGGAGGAAGACCGCGCAGTTTCCCGAGAACATGCATCAGGACGCCGCCATGGGTCACCACTGCGTTCACGCCATCCTCCAGTTCCGCAAAAAAACAGTCGATCCTTGACTGGAAATCCCGGAAAGCTTCCCCTCCGGGAAATCTGACTGCGCCTGGATCCACGCTCCAGATCTTCAGCCATTCCGGGGATGCCCGTCCCTGAATTTCCTCGAACGAAAGATCCTCGTAAGCGCCGAAGAAACACTCTTTCAGCCGGTCATCGGTGATGAATTCCGCCTTTCTTCCCGGAAAGATCAGCTCCGCCGATTCCTGTGCCCTGCGGAGGGGGCTGACATAGATGCGGTCCGGCGTGAATTTCCCCGCCAGATGCCGGCACTCCGCCCGGCCTTCCGTCGAAAGCTCCGCATCGGTCCAGCCGATGAACCGGTGCCGGTGACAGGATTCCACTTCGCCGTGACGGATCAGCAGCAGTTTTTTCATCAGAAATCGATCCCCTCCCTGGCCGGGATCCCTTGATCAAAAGGGTGCCGGACGCACCGGATGTCGGACACGAGGTCGCAGATCGCCGCCAGTTCCGGCGGCGTATTCCGCCCGGTAAAGATGACATTCAGTCCCGGCCTCCGGTTCTGCAGGTCCCGGATCACGTCATGGACGTCAAGAAGACCGGCGGCAAGAGCGCCATTTAATTCGTCAATGACGAGGAGTTTTCCCGGAAAGTTCAGCAGAAGTTCCCGGGCACGGGTCCAGCCGGTCCGCGCGGCGGCGGCATGGTCGCCGGGGCGGTTGATGAACCCGAGACCGCAGCACTCATAGATCATATCCGGGTGATATTTCCGGAAATAACGCAGTTCTCCGGTTTCCCTGTTATTTTTGATCATGAGCAGAATGGCGACCTGCCAGCCACGGCCCAGCGCCCGCAGGACCGTCCCCAGTGCGCCTGTGGTTTTACCCTTGCCGTCGCCGGTGATGTCGATGAGAAGGCCCCTTTCAGAATCATTCATGGCGGTTCATCAATCCCGGACGATGGTGCAGCCGAGGCAGTGAAAATCTCCCGGCTCCAGGGTTCTGCCGTCCTCAAAGGCATTGGCCGCTTCCACGCAGATCATGTTCCGGTATTCCCGGTCGCCGAAATCCGCCATCTTTTTGGATTTTTCGATCCAGGGGTTCCAGACCACGGCGGAATTGCTGCCGTCCCGGAGGATCCGGGTGGTGTGACTGCCGTCCCGGAGCACGATATCGGCGTCCGTATTCTGATAGACCCGGTCGGTCTCTTCCGTAATGGTGACGGGCGAGGAGGACGAATGTTTTTTTCCGGTCAGACGGTCGGTATATTTGGCCTTTTCCAGTCCGTCCACGGCAACATTTTTGATATTGTCCACGGCAAAATAGGTATGCAGTGCGCTGGTGATGGTCACCGGCTTTTTCCCGCAGTTGAGCATGCAAAGGGCCATGCGCAGGACCCCGTCGCTCTCCACTGCCGCCTGAAAGGTCACTTCCACCGGCAGGGGTTTCCACCTGGCCGGCACGTTTTCCGGGCGGAGCCGGAGTTCCACGCCGTCCCCTTCCGCACAGCTGGAGGTGGAAGCCACTTCCCACTCGCAGACCCGGGCGTATCCGTGCATGGGGAGATCGGGGTCCGGGTGTTTGCTGAACCAGGGCCAGCAGACGGGGACTCCGCCCCGGATGGCTTTTTCCGGCTTGAACAGCGATTTCCTGCTGACGAAAAGCACTTCTTCGCCTCCCGCAGGGATGAAGCTTGTGAGGTGGGCCCCGTGAAGGGTCAGGCGGGCGCTTCCGAATTCATTCTGAATATCCACCCAGGTGAATCCCTCCTTGCCCCGGGAGAATTTGATGCGGCGGGAGCCGAAACGTTTGTTGAGTTCAGTGATGTTCATGATCTTTTCCTTTCCTTGGATATTGTAAATCAAACATCTGTTTCATCTGCTGCTGTTTCTGCCGGATGTACAACGGGATCGGACCGGGAGCCGGCACGGGAAAGACTATACTCTCTTTCCGGGGGAAAACAAGCCCGCAGCCGGATTATTTTCTGAGCTTTTTGGTAATGGCGCGCACCCAGAGGATCCCGATGATGCCGCTGGTGACATCCGCCGCCAGCCGGGCGGCGAAAATACCGTTGAGACTTCCGGCCCACGCCGCAAGCAGGGTGAAGGGAATGAGGAATACCGCCACCCGCAGCGCATTCAGACAAGCCGAAAAACGGGGATGATTGCAGCCGGTTAGGAAGAATGTGCAGTACCGGTGGATCTCATTCATCCCGAATCCCCACGCAATAATGCGCAGATACCTCGTCATGATCCCGATCACCTCCGGGTCATCCGTAAAAAGTCCGGCAAAGGGCCGTGCGAATGCGACGCAGATCACCGCCATGCCCAGAAGATACCATCCGGCAAAGTTCAGCGAAAACTTCCGGCACTTGTCGATCCGGAGGTAATTTTTTGCCCCGTAGTTCTGTGCCACCATGGGCATGAGGGCGATCCCCAGCGACATGGGGACCAGAAAGGCGATGCTTTCGAGTCTTCCTGCCGCGCCGGCTCCGGCGACTGCGGCTTCTCCGAAGGAGGCCACTGCCCGGGTCACCACTCCGTTTCCGATGGGGATCAGGATCATTCCCAGGGCGGACGGCACGGCGATGTGGAGGATCGTTTTCCACGCCGGCAGAAGGATCCGCAATTTCCGTATTTCTCTTGTCAGCAGGTGAAATTTCCGGTGCAGGATGACCAGCAGGACACACAGTCCGGCAAACTGGGACAGCACCGTTGCCAGCGCCGCTCCTTTGAGCCCCAGGGCGGGAAAACCTCCCCAGCCGAAGATCATGATGGGGTCCAATATAATATTCAATCCCAGCCCGCCCAGCATGACGGAACTGGCGATCCTTGGGGAGCCGGCGGCAATGATGAGGTCGTTGCAGACCATGGTCATGACTCCGGTGACACACCCGGCGTACCAGATGGTCATGTACTGGGAAATGAGGGGCAGTACCGCTCCCCGGGCGCCCACGGCGGAAAAAATTTCCTGCATGAGGGCGATCCCCAGTACGGCGATCCCCATGGAGATGAGGACATTGAGCGCCAGTCCCGAGGTGGCGGTCCGGGCGGCTTTCGGCTGTCTGCCGGCTCCGAGAGCATGGGCGGCGGGAGTCATGGTCCCCACTGCCACGCCGCGGAAAATGCAGCCGATCAGGAAGACCACCGGAAAAGTGTAGCTCATGGCCGCCAGCGGCAGCACCCCCAGGTGCCCGACAAACCAGGTATCCGCCAGATTGTAGCCGGAAATGGCGAGGGTTGCCGGCAGCATGGCCACGGCGGTTTTCAGCATGGTCCGGCCGATGGAGCCGGTGAGATACATGGATTTTTCAGCTGGCATATAATTTCCGGGATGAAAAAAGGCGCACCCGGAAGAGCGGATGCGCCGTGTGTTTTCTGTGCGGATCAGGCCTTGCTGACGCGCTCGGCATATTCGCCGGTACGGGTATCGATCTTGACGGTGTCGCCCTGATTGATGAAGAGGGGGACCTGGATCTCATAGCCGTTGGCGATCTTGGCCGGCTTGAGGACGTTGGTGGCGGTATCGCCCCGGACGCCCGGCTCGGTCTCGGTGATCTTTTCCTCGATGAAGGTGGGCAGCGTGATCTCGATGGGCTCCCCGTTGAACATCAGAAAATGGCAGAGGCTGTTTTCCTGCAGGAAATAGATCTGCTTGCCCAGAACTTCCGGCGAAACGGACATTTCCTCGTAGTTTTCATCGCTGAAAATATAGTGGCTGCCGTCGTTGTAGGAGTAGTAGAGGTCGCGCTCGTCAATATCGGGTTTGTCGATCTTGTCGGTAGGACGGTAGGTCTTTTCCATACCTGCTCCGGTGATCATGTTTTTCAGACGGCAGCGGTAGAGCGCCGTGCCTTTGCCGGGCTTGCAGAAATCAAATTCCGTGACGAGCCAGGGGGCTCCGTCGATCTCGATCTTCAGGCCTTTCTTGAGGTCCGATGCATTGTAGGATGCCATGAAAACTACTCCTTGGATTTGTGTTTACGATTTTGTTTCAAGGTTATCTGTATAATATAGCACGCATCAGCGTGATTATCAAGTCCGGAAAGGCGGATTCCCTGTATATTTTTCGAGATGCCTTACCCGATCCGGTTTCAAAAACCGGGATAATGATAAAAAGGAAGACTGCACTCATTTTTATGAGGCAGTCTTCCTGACGAGCCGCTTTCAGAACGGAAGCCCGGAGGCTTCCGTCTGAATGGCTGCGGGGAAAAAATCAGGCGAGTTTGATCTGATCGGCGTACTTGGACCACTTCTCGCGGGCTGCATCAACCTGCTCCGAGTCACCGAGATAGAGCACCGAATTCGTGCCCATGGAAAGCTTTTCAAGGCCTGCCACATCAAAGTCCCCCACCGTCAGCGTCGAATTCGAGGACAGTGAAAGCGAATCCGTACCCTTGCCGAAATCAAGGTCGTCGATTTCCAGCGTGGTATTGCCGCTGAGTTTGAGGGTGTCGTCATATTCAGTCATCTCGACTGTACTCAGGTAGCCATTCGCGTTTTTGAGTTCGACCTTATTGTAGTTGAGGATCTCAGAGTTGTAGGTCGTTTCTCCCTCTGTCCAATCCTGAAACACGGTGTCGCTGGCGGTGAGTTTGGTTTTTGCACCGTCACCGGACATCTTGAAGCCGCCAAAGTCAAGCTTGGTGGAGGAAATGGTTCCGCCAAAGACATCACTTCCCTTGATGGAAACGGTCTTGAATCCGACGATGGTGCCGACATCCGAATTTTTTGCATCGAACTTCCCTTCAGCGGTAAGTGTGCCTTCGATCTGAATATCGGTATCAGCATCAATCCAGAATTTTTTGGCGGAAACATCAAGACCGATCAACGCTTCACAGTCGCAGTAGAACTTGCTGGCCACCACATCGCCGCCGAACGCCACATCAATACTGCTGTCTTTCACACTGACATCCTTGTAGCGGACAACGGCATCGACTTCGGAACCGTCCTTGATGGTGGCCTTGCCGTTGGCAGCGCTCGTGAGTTTGCCATTGAGCACAGACGAAACCGTCAGCTTACCGTCATTGGTAAGACCGCTGAATTTTGCAAGTGCCATCGGCAGATTGGTCAAAGAGGCCCCCTTCAGGTCAGACCATGCCCCACCTTTATCCGTGGTATTCTCCGCTTTTTCCGTGAGATCTGCAGCAACATTGATGTTACCGCCCATGAAGACCCCCATGCTCTTATTGCTGCTGACCGTCAGAGTCTTGTAGCCGACGACAAGCAGATTGTTCTTCAGTGGGAGCTCTCCCTCGACCGGCGCTTTGCCGCCAGTGATCTTGGCGGAGCCGGTGGACTCCAGGGAAATCACCGCCGAACCATTCAGACCGCTGGTCGAGCCTCCGATTTTGATCGGGTTCAAGACGCTCCCGTCGTCCTGACGTTTCTCGGAACCATCAATGACCAGAGCATTGCTGGCCGACGGATTGCCCGTGAAAGAGAATACAAAATTTCCGCCGACGAAATTGGCACCGTTGCCCGTACCTTCCCCGCCGATCTGCTGCAAATTGTTGTCAACCGTCAGATTCTTGTATCCCATAACCGTGTAGATCGAGCTGTCGTAGGCCTTGAAGCTGCCGGTGGATTGCAGAATGGCATCCACCTGAAGTGCTTTGGTGTCGGCTTTGGTGATTGTGACCATCTTGCACGCATCCCCCGTTTCCTCGTCCGTATACTCATCACGGATGCTCTTCAGGGAAGCATTAGCAACCTCAACGGAGAGGTTGCCGCCAATCACTTCATCAAGATCTGAACCGCTGGAGGCTTTGACATTCTTGACGCCGGCGATCGCCTCTACAATGCTGTTCTCGGAGATCGTCGCCTTGCCGACGGATTCTCTGTCGAAATCCAGCGATTTAAATCCGGCTTCTACACTGCCGTCCTTGAAAAATTCGATCAGTGCTCCGGCGGCAAGTTCCCCTGCTTTTTCGTATTCTCCCGCCTCAATGAGAGTAATGAGCTCCTGAAGTGCCGCTTTCATTGTCTGCTGGCCGATCTCGCTGAGTCCCTCTTCTTCAACGTTGAGGTATGCGTTGTTGAGATCAACCGTTGTTTTCCCGTTGTAAACGGCAGTGGCTTTGGAGTTCACCAGATCAATGGTCTTGTAACTGGTCAGAGATTTGACGGTGGAATCGGTGATCGTGGCTTTGCCGACGGCTTCCGTTGCGAAATCCACATTCAGATCGGATACGTTACCATACACATTATACGTGCCATCTTCATTCTTCGTTCTGGCGATGTCAGCTTCGCCTGTCGCGGACCAGCCGCCGTTGCCGCCGTTGAGCACCTGGACGGTACTGGCGGAAATACTGGCATTTTTGAAGCTGTTTGCGGCACCGATGGTGGAAGCGCCTTCCACGGCAAGACTGCCGGTGGCTTTGCCTTCATGGTAGATTTTTGCGGAAGCCTTCAAGGTGTCCTGATTGTCGTCGAGATCCGTGAAAACGGTGATGTCTTCATACTGCTTTCCGCCCTGTACCGAGCTGACGGTGCTTTTCCCGGTCACGCCGACTTTATTGAAGCCGGTCGCAAGTCCGGTGAACGAACCGCCATCGGCATAAAACGAACCGGTGGATTTCAGGTTGTTGGTGACATGATAGTCGTCATCGCCGACTTTCCCGAATTCCACACTGCCGTTGGCAAAGAGAGACGCTTCGCCGCCGAAGACGATATTGATATAGGAGCCATCGTTGTCCACGTCCTTGTAACCGACGACCATGGAGGCTGCAGAGTAGCCTTCGGCGGTCACATTCGCCTCCAGTTTCCCGGTGGATTTATAGTTGACCGTACCATTATTTGCAGAGAGCTTCACACTGGAGGGAACCCACTTGTACTCTTCTTCCGCGGCGTTGACCGGAATTTTATCAAACTTCGCGGTAAGCGAAATACCGCTGTTCTCAACGTCCACATTTCCGCCGATCACGGCACGGCCATTGTCCAGCAGATCATGGAGGTTCTTGAGAGTCAAGTCCGCCGGTCTCTTCACCCCCTGGTTGATCGTCACTTGCTTGTAGCCCTGAACAACCCCGGGCTCGCTGTCATTGATGACAGTCGTCCCGCTGCTTCTCATGGAGACATCTTTACCTGTTGAAACAACTTCAAACAGTTTTGTGTCTTCTGACTCCGTGACGATTACTTTCACGACATCTGTGCTGGTGCTTTTTCCCATGACCAAAACCCTTTCTCCCTTTTTGGGTGAATTTTCATCAACCGCGATGAAAATTCCATTTCTTTACTTGAAAATTCTGCTTTAAGAAATTTCTATTGGCATAACAATAGCCTCGTTCCTGCTGTTTGTCAAGTCGTTTTGATAAAAAAACGTTTTCTTTGTAAATTTTTGTCACAGACGAGGCAGTTTCGTGTGTCAGCCCCCGGCCGCCGGTACGTGTCTGTAATGCCGGACTTTTTACACATCAGCAGTTCCGGCGGCGTGATGCAGATATCTCTTCCAGCCGGAAAAACAGTGCCGTTTTTTCATTCTGCGGGGCAAACAGCAGACGCAGTTCAAGCTGGTCATGAACATGTGTGAGCTGCCTGAATGCGCCGTTTTCGAGGCTTGCCGCCGGAAAGCACAGCCGGGAGGCAATGGGTTCCTCCCGGAGGATGAGCGTCCGGATTTTCTGCAGAAATTCCACATCGTGATTCATGATCTGCCGCCGTTTTTCAGAGCTTTTGCGGCGGCGGCACGGAGTTCCTGGGCGGCCTGCCGGATATCGGCTGCTCCGAAGAGGGCCGAAACTACCGCAATCCCCGCCGCGCCGGAGCCAGTCAAGAATGGGGTGTTTGCAAGCCCCACACCGCCAATGGCCACCACGGGGAGGGGGGACAAGCGGCAGATTTCCCGGAAACGGACAAGTCCCACATCGTCCGCATCGGGTTTGGTGGCGGTGGGGAAGACGGCGCCGGCACCGATATAGTCCGCCCCGGCCCGGGCGGCCAGCAGGACCTGTTCGGGGGTCTGGGCGGAAACCCCGAGGATTTTTCCGGGGCCCAGGAGTTCCCGGGCTTTGCCGGCCGCCAGATCGCGCTGTCCCACATGGACTCCGTCGGCACCGGATTCCACCGCTGCACGGACATCGTCATTGACGATGAAGCATGCCTGAAATTCCCGGCAGAGCGCCTGCAGCCGGACCGCAAGTTTCACCCGTTCCGCAAAGCTTCCGTGTTTATCCCTGAGCTGAAGGACTGTGGCGCCGCCTTCCAGGGCCTGCCGGCAGACTCCCGCAGGATCCGATGTCGGAAATTGCTCGAAATCGGTGACGGCATACAGGAGATAATCGATATTATGCAAGTTCATAACGTGCGTACTCCACAAGCGTGTTGTCAGTCATCTGCGAGAGAACATCGATCAGGCGGCAGCGGAAGGAGGTATTCCCTTCATCCGATCTCATGGCGGCGGCGGCAAGTTCTCCGGCGATCCCCATGGTGAGGGCCGCCATTAATGCCGCATCAAAAGGATTGCCCGGTTCCACCGCCAGCATGGCGGCGATCAGGGCCCCGGACATGCAGCCGGTCCCGGTGATCCGGGTCAGCAGGGGGTGTCCATTCTGGATCCGTGCCAGTTTTTCGGCACCGTAGATCAGGTCCACGGCGCCGCTGGATCCGGCGATGCAGTCGTATTGAGAAGACACTTTCCGGAGACCGTCAATTCGTACTTCTTCCCGGAGAGAGGTTCCCGCATCCACCCCCCGGCCGGAAAATTCCGTTTTCCCCAGGAAGCCCATTTCCGCCGCATTGCCCCGGATCACGGAAAAATGCAGATCATCAAGGAGTTTTTCCGCGAATTTCCGCCGCATGGAGCTTGCTCCTGCACCCACGGGATCCAGCACCAGAGGAATCCGTTTCCGGTTGGCGGCCCGTCCGGCTTCCAGCATGGTTTTGAGCTGATCTCCGGTGGGAGTACCCATGTTCAGCAGAACGGCATCGGCGGATTCCGCGAGATCCGCCGCGTCGTCCGGGGACAATGCCATGACCGGCGCCGCGCCCACAGCCAGCAGGGCATTGGCGCAGTCATTGGCGGTGACAAAATTGGTGATGCACAGCACCAGCGGCCGCTTTTCCCGCAGGTCAGTAAGGAGAGATTCCACTTTCATAAGGCAGTCTCCATTTGTTTTTTCAGCCGGACGCTGAGTCGCGGACGCCTGAATGCCGGAAAGCAAACGGGACCCGCAAAGGCGGGTCCCGCTGCAGGACTCCCTTCGTTTGCATTACCAACTTCAGGTTCAAGGGTCGAGACCTCTGGGGGTCTCCTCTCAGCCGTTACAGCTCCCCTGTCCGCGAAACCGGTAACCGGTTTCGTTCTATGTTCTGCAATGAATATACAGCCGTTTCTGTTTTTTACAAGTCAAATCCTTCCAAATAAACGGTGAAACTCCGCCGTCCGGGCTGAATGCGGTATTCCGGACGGGCATCCGGACCGCAGGTTCCGGTGCCGACACCCCGCTGGCGGAGATCCAGCCGGACAAAGATCCTGTCCGCCGGCTCCAGATCGCAGGTGTGTGCCGCCTGGAAAAGCTGGTCCTCGCTGTAACGCATGGCCGCAAACTCCATGCCGCCGGGAGCCAGGATCCGGAGGCCGCATTTCCCGCTGCTGAACTCCGCCCGCACAACGCCGGTGCGGTTGCCGCAGCTCTGGGGCATGATATAGGGCGTGTACATCTCTTCCGGCGTGGTCTCGTAGCGCCCGAACCTGGCGGCGGCGTCCCGGTCGATGTAGTTCTCGAAGGGCCCGTTGCCCCAGTAGGTGATGCGGTTGAATTCGAGGGGGATCTCCATATCCAGGCCCAGCCGGGGGAGGTCTTCCCAGCTTTCCGGGACCATGAAGATATTCTCGATCTCCAGTTTGCCGTCCGGCAGCATCCGGATATTCTGCTGGAACTCCATGTTGCTCTCCAGTTCCGGAGATTCCAGCATCTGATGGAGTTCCGCCGTGCAGCCCGTGCCGCCGAACTGATCGGTGCGGCGGCGGACCTTGTGGTAGCCTTTGGCGAGCCACGCGGTCAGTGTCCGGGGGCGTTCCGGCATCAGCTTGATGCCGTCATTGTCCAGCGCGGCCCGCCAGATGGTTGCTCTGGGACCCTGTTCTACCAGGTCTTTGCCGCCGAAACGGAAATTCAGCAATCCGGAGGAAGTGATTTCCGCCGTCGTCTCCCCGCAGGACACTTTTACGAGGTCACTCCGGATTTCGGACTTGACTTCTGCAATTTCCCGGACCGCATCCGGCAGGATCCGGGAGGGAGGGACGTCCAGCGCTTCCCAGCCCGCAGGGAATCCCGCTTTGGCGAAAATGGTGTCGTGACGGTAGCAAAGTTCCAGCTTGAGTTCGATCCGGGTCCCGGCTGGTACGGCGGGGATTTCGTATCCAATGGTCACCTCCGCCGTTGCCTGCGGAGGGATCTCCGGCAGGTCCAGTTCTCCGGATTCGGCGGGGACCCCGTCGGCTTCCAGGATCCAGCGGAGATTAAAATCCGCTTCAAGGTTCCGGAAATACTGCCGGTTGGTGATGCGGATGCGTCCGGTGGAAGTTTCGCTCCACGCAAATTCCGCCGGCTGAGCCAGATATTTGCACTCCTCCATGGCCGGATGGGGGGTGCGGTCGGGCCAGACGAGGCCGTCAATGACGAAGTTTGCATCGTTGGGCACGTCGCCGAAATCGCCGCCGTAGGCCCAGTATTTGCGGCCCTTTCCGTCATATTTCACAATGCCGTGGTCCAGCCATTCCCAGATGAATCCCCCCTGAATGCCGTGACTGTGCCGGAAAAGCTCAAAGTAGTCCTTGAGACTTCCGTTGCTGTTTCCCATGGCGTGGGAGAATTCGCAGAGGATGAAGGGCCGGTCGTCTTCCGGATGCTCTTTGAAATAGTCCCGGACATGCTCAACGGAACTGTACATGGGGCAGACGAAATCATTGACCGCCATGTATTTTGCTTCGGTGGTGACCAGGGCACCCTGATAGTGGATGAGCCGGGAGTCGTCCCGGTAGCGGAGGTAGCCTGCCATGGCGGCGTGCTGCGCCCCGCAGCCGGATTCGTTGCCGAGGCTCCACGCATAGACGCACGCATGGTTCTTGTCCCGCTCGAAATTCCGCACTGCCCGGTCGAGGAAAGGAGGCGCCCAGCGGGGATCGTTGGCGATCTCAAAATAAAATGCATGAGTTTCCAGATTGGTCTCGTCAATGACGTAGAGACCGTATTCGTCGCAGAGGTCGTAGAATTCCGGCGCCGATGGGTAGTGACAGGTACGGACGGCGTTGAAGTTGTATTGTTTCAGAAGCTCCACATCCCGCCTGGCCGTCTCAAAGGGAACGGCTTTCCCACGTGTGTCGTGGTGTTCGTGCCGGTTGGCGCCGAAGATCAGCACCGGTTGGCCGTTGACCAGAAATTCCCTCTTGCGCGTTTCATACCGCCGGAATCCGATGCGCAGTCCGGTGGCCTCAGAAACCGACCCCTCCGGGGAGACCAGTTCCACCGTAAGAATGTAGAGATCGGGTGTCTCGGCGCTCCACTTGTCCACCTCCGGCAGTTCGGCGGAAAATTTTGCGGTGAGCCGGCGGGTATCCACCTCCGGATTGTTCCAGTCGTGCGTTATCGGGACCGTCTGAGGCGCATCCCACACCGGGGTTCCCGTTTTGTCATAAAGCCGGAGCCGGAAGGACCAGCCGGTGATCTCCTTGTACTTGTAGCCGTTGTGCTGAGCGAGGGTCTTGGGTCCTTCGGGGGCCAGTCCCGCGTAAAGTTCCACGGAGAGGCGGCCGGTCCGGCAATCCGCATCCAGCGTGGATTTGGCGAAGACGTCGGCAATATAGTTCGGCGATGTGCTGTAGAGACAGACGCTGCGGGAGAGTCCGGGGAGATACCACATGTCCTGATCTTCCAGATAGGTCCCGTCGCACCACTTGGTGACCAGCACCGCCAGATGATTCTTTCCGGGCCGGGCGATTTCCGTAACGTCAAACTCGCTGGTCCCCCGGGAGTCCTTGCTCATGCCGATGAATTTCCCGTTCAGAAAGGCGAAGAAGCAGCTTTCGGCTCCGTCGAAGTGAAGGATCATCCGGCGGCCCTGCCAGTCTGCGGGGACCACCAGATCCCGCCGGTAAAGTCCGGAGGGATTTTCGGACGGCAGTTCCGGAGGCAGTTCGGGGAAGGGCATGTTGACATTGGTGTAATGGGGGCCCCCGTGGCCCCGCATGACCCAGCAGTCGGGAACGGCAGTCTCTTCAAATCCGGTCAGGGACGCATCCGGCTGAAAGTCCTCCGCCGTCAACTTTTCGGGATCGGTGAGATAGCGGAAACGCCATGTCCCGTCCAGATCAAGGACGAAGGGGGATGCCTGTTTCCGGAATTTTCTGGCGGACTCTCCGTCCGGGAAGGGGAAGAGATTGGCCCGGGAAGAGAGCCGGTTCATCCCGCAGACCTCCGGCGAGCGCAGAATATCATGCAGAAAATCCATGGTGTATTCTCCTGTTGTTGATGATGAGGGGTAATATACTCTCTTTTCCGGGAAAAGCAATGCCGGTGGGAGATTTTCACTTCCTCCGCCCGGCAGGTATTCAATGTAGAACCGGATTCA
>DCGO01000006.1:0-12916 GCA_002314605.1 Lentisphaeria bacterium UBA1776
TTTGATTTACCAAACAAACGTGTCAGTGACGGGATTTGAGCGTGTTTTTTCATAAAACGACGAAGAGGCGTTTTTCCTGCACCCGGAGGGTGGTATATATGAGTAACCGCACGTGACTCACGTGCGGTTACTCAAATGTGCCTCTCCGAGGCAAAACTGCCATCATTGGGAACAGCGCCTTCCGATTATCTCATATCCGATTCCCGTTCTTGACTTGTCCAGTTTTGAAATTGATGGCAGGGAATATATTTTATCTGCAGGGGCTTGACAAATACGAAAAAGACGGTATAATGTATGTTATAGCGGAGGAAAAAAGAAGATGACGCAAAAAGAAATTGATGAACTCAGGGAAGAGGTCATTGCCGAGACCATGCGGAACGGCGGTTCCACGGGCAGCAACCTGGCTGAGCCGCTGTATTTTCCGCCCGGCCCGGCCGTTATTCCCGACAATCTTCCTCCCGAGGAAAAGGCGCGCCGCATAAAAGCCTCTGCCGGCATCCGTGAAATGGTGCTGCTGGCCGGACTTCACTCCGGGAAACACTGATTTTTCCCTGACATCCCGGGTTCCCGAAACCCGCTTTTGACTGCACACCGGTGAAACACCCCGTGTGCTTTTTCACGTCTTTTTTGTCCGACCGGGTAGCACCCGGGGGCGTGTGGTCGGCGGGCGCGACATCCCCCAGCGGGTGGTACCCGTCGGCGGGCGAGCGAGGGTCCACAGACGGGACAGAGTGACGGCGGAGCATATTGCGCGGAGCACAGGGAGAGAGTGAGAAGTCGGACCTGTCGGACCTGTCGGACCTGTCGGACAGGGGGCACGGGGATGAGTGCGGACGGTGGGTCCTGGGCACGCGGAACACAGGGAGGAGGGGGGCCCGGAGGCTGGAGAGACCGAAGGCCGACAGCCGACCATACGCCAGCGGGTGCTACCCGCCCGCCGGGTGCTACCTGGACGGCGTCCTTCCGGGTGCCCGGAGCATCAGCCAGACTCCTCCAAGGATCAGACAGGCGGAGAAGATGAAGACTGCGTTGATTTTTTCATGCAGCGTGATCACCGACATGCAGACGGTCAGAAAGGCGGAAAGATAACCGAAGGCGCCAAGTTCGTCCGCCTTCAGATACCGGAGAGCGCTGTACCAGAGCATATTGGCGATCCCGCACCCGAAAATGCCGAGATAGGCAATGCCGGCCCAGACCCGGAACGGCAGGGCAAAACTGGCATGGCACGGAAGTACGGCCATGACAGGGGTCATCAGAAAAATTCCGAAGAAAAACAGCAGCGCCATACAGACGGTCCCCCCGTATTTCCGGGCAACGCGTTCGCCGAAGACCGTGAACAAACTCCATGCGATCCCCGATCCCATGGCAAGCATGTCCCCCCGGAAAAAATAACCCTCTTGCGCAAAAATATCTCCCTCTGAGCGGACGGCGGAAACCAGGATGACCCCGGCGAATCCGGCGGCCATGCCGAGAACCTTGTTCCGGGTGAGCGGAGTCTTCAAAAAAAGAAAAGCCAGAATGACCGTATAAATGGGCGAGGTGTTGGCCATCAGGGATGCCCGGGCGGCAGTGGTGTATTTCATGGAGAGGAAAAGCAGCAGACCCTCGCCCACAATTCCGGTGAGGGCCAGAAAGAGGAGCATTTTCCAGTCCTCCCGGACTGCCTGGAAGGTCCGCTGCCGGCGTTCTCCTGCAAGGGCGGGGACGAGCAGGATCCCCGCCGCCAGAAAGATCCGGATAAAGGTCGCGAAGACCGGGTCGAAAGTATCCTCTTCCTTCCCGAAGAGATAGCGGCTTACCGGATAGAAACTTGCCCAGCAGCAGGTGGCGGCAAGGCCCATCAGGAGCCCCTTGATCTTATTTCTGTTCTTCATCATGATACCTCAATATTATAAAATCTTTTTCCCGGAAAGCGATGCCAGAAGCGCACCGACTTTGCCAGAGGATTCTTCCCCGGAATCAAATTCACTCAAAACTGCACCGCAGACCCGTCCGGAATCCGAAAGCATTTCCATGGCACAATGGGCTTCCCGCAGACGAAGCCCCGCATGATCTCCCCGGAGATCAAGGCAATTTGCCACCAGATCAATGCAGAGTTCAGGGCTGTCTCTGAGCACCGCCAGAACCCGTGTTATGACCTCCGCAATTCCCAGCCGGTCGATATGCTCCATGGTATAGACGTGACACCCGGATGTCCGTAACGACTCCCGTTCATCCGGTTCCAGCTCCTGCAGGCCGATCACCGCCAGATGATCCGGCGCGATTCCCTGACCCACGACCCGCGACAGCGCCGTGCCGGCCGCGCACTTGCCAGGCCGGATCCGGGTATGAAAATCTCCATGGGCCGAAAAGACGATCCACCCTGCGCCGGGACTTTTTTTCACCGCCGCCCGGGCCAGGCCGGCGGCTGCGGTATGGTCGCCTCCGATGACATAGGGGCGCCGTCCCGTCTTCCATGCCTTGAGACACGATTGCGAGATCATTTCCATCGCCTTTGCCGGCGAATCCGGTTCGTGCAGGATTTCCGGCAGCGTTTGAAGCGGAAGATCCCCGGCAAACCCGGATGTCAGCAGCGATTCCGCTATCTGCCGCATTGCCGCTCCGGATGCGTCTGCGGCAAAGGGGACGCAGATGAGATGCGCTCCGGAATACCGGACCGGTTTGCTGTCACGGATATATTCCCTGCCGACATATTCCGAAGTCATGGCGCGCAGGAGCGCCGGATAATTCATCCGGAAGGAAAGAATATCCCCCGGACGGGGGACGGATTTCAGTGTTTCCGCGTCTGCAATCAGATGGTCACTGCTGGCTCCCAGAATCAGCAGTCCGGGTGTTTCCGGTGATAGACCTTCCGGGACAATATCTTCCCTGCCGATTCCGAGGATAATGCGCCGGCGGTTCCCCCGGTCTGTGATCTGCGGTCTGCGGCCGAAGGCATCCAGATGCGCCTCTCCTTCTGTACGGGATGGCTTGACGGCGGATTCGATCACTTCGGCTTGCAGGGTGAAAACATCATCATGTGTTCCAGGTATCCGGTGTCCGCTGCAGGCTTCCTTTCCCAGCAGAATACTCTCGCCAAGGCGCAGGTGGTTGACTTCTTCCGGCATCCGTCCGGACTGCATCCATTCCAGGGAACTGCTGTTGCCGGCGGAGACAACCGGGAGGCGGACATTCAGCTCCCTCCGGATTTGCCGTGCCGCAGCGGCCAGAATCTGCATATTGTGTTCATCGGGAACAATTCCGCCAAAGCAGGTAAGATTCGTCCCGATCCCGGAGAGAACAAGTCCGGGAAGTTTTGTGACGAACCTCGCCAGTCCCACCGCATCTCCAGGCAGGACTCCCTCGCGGCGGTCTCCCAGATCGATCATCAGGAGGACTTTGTGCAGCTTGTTCTGCCGGACAGCTTCTTCGGAAAGCGCCTGCAGAATATCCGCTTCCGAATTCAAACTCAAGTCCGCACAGTTCACGGTCTCCCTGATCTCGCTTTTCTGGGGGAGACGGAGCAGCCACAATTCCGACCGGATCCCGGCTTCACGCAGTTTCCGGATGTTTTCGATGCGGGAATCGGCGATCTGATCGCATCCGGCATTTTCCAGCACCCGGGCAACCTCCGGGCTGCCGCAGCAGCACTTGACGACTCCGGCCGTTCGGATCCCGTACCGGGCGCAGAGCGCGGTCACGATACGGGCGTTGTCATGGAGTTTCCCCAGATCAATTCTGACCGACGGCATTTTCATGACCGGCCTCCACGGAAAGCTCTTCCTTGATGGTGTGCATGACCAATGTGGTCTCGGACTCCATGACTCCGCGGATCTTTCCCATCCGGGTCATCAGACGGCACAGTTCATCCGTGTCGGTGACCACGACCCGGGCAAAATAGTTGTATTTTCCTCCCACATCGTAGAGACCGCAGATCTCCGGCAGTTCCGCCAGTTTTTCCCCCACATCCGACTCCCCCATCTTTTCATTGGTCCTGATGCCGATGAATACCGTGAGTCCCAGCCCCAGTTTCCGGGCGTCGATCCGGGTCTCATAGCCCAGAATGATCCCGTTTCTTTCCAGCCGCCGGACCCTTTCCAGTGTCGAGGACGGCGGGAGACTCACCTGCTGTGCCAGGTCGCGGTTGGTGATGCGGGCATTTTTGCGGAGTATTCCAATAATTTTCCGGTCAATCTGATCCATGATGAACCCCCGTTGTTGAATTAAATTCGTTATTTATTTGTTGTTTTGATATAATATACAATATATCTCGATTTAATTCAAATTATATTCGATAATTTTCTGTAAATTTGTATGAATGGATGGTGGAGAAATGGCTCTGCCGGCTTCCTGTATTCTGCTTTCCGGGGAGTTTTGCAAAAAAAGCCGGTCCCGCAAGCGGGACTGGCAAGGTTTTTTGAGGAAATTTCTGCAGCCGCGGAAAGATTATTCCATGAAAAAGATCCGGGTCATCTCGTCTTCCCGTGCTTTTTCGTCACCCGGGTTTTTGCAGACCAGGAGCCCGGTCATCTTTTTCCACCACGCTCTGGCGCAGGGGTAATCGGCCACCTTTCCGGCTTCTTCCTCATCTTCGATCTCCATGTACCCGAAGAGCACATTGGTTTCCGGGTGGTGGAAGATCGAATAATTGTGAATGCCGTGTTTTTTCATTACGGCTTCAAGTTCCGCCGGGATCGGGTTGTGGGCCCTGGTGTATTCGGCGATCTTCCCCGGCTGGACTTCCATGTAAAAACCTTTGCGGATCATACGGTCCGTTCCTTTCTTATACGGCCACTCGATCTTGGAGAGGTCTCCGTTGATGGTAATGCCGCCGTCGGCGGCAATGATGGCGCCATTCAGGTAACTGGCCTCATCGGAAGCCAGAAACAGCGCCACTTTGGCGATCTCCTGAGGCATCCCGTAACGGCGGAGAGGCGTCCGCAGTTTCAGAAAACGCTCCTCGTCAAAGGTGGAGTTTTCCGGATTGCTCTGCCGCATCATGGGGGTCATGATGGCCGCCGGGGAAATGCAGTTCACCCGGATATTGTATCTGCCGTATTCCGCAGCCATGGATTTCGTAAGCTGGACGATGGCTCCCTTGGTGGCGGTGTAGGCGTCGCAGTCCGGGATGCCGATCATGCCGGCGCTGGAGGCCGTGTTCACGATGGCGCCGCCATGTCCATCCAGAACTTGCCATTAAAACCTCCGTCGTTTATTTTATACTTTTTGTTTGAAAACGGGAAAAAACAGGGGGATACAGGAAGATACAGGCAGATTTTGATTTGAGGGGGATTTGAGGTGGTACCAGCGGTGGGAGTCGAACCCACAAGGTGATGAACCGGTTGATTTTGAGTCAACTGCGTCTGCCATTCCGCCACGCTGGCTGGTTTCTGCAACGCCTATACAATACACGAAAACACGCATTTGTCAAATCGAAATGGATAGATTCGAGGTAATTTCAGGTCGGACGGGTCAGACTGGTTGGACTGGTTGGACTGGCAGACCTGGAGAGATGACACCCGCACGTTACGCACTCCGTACTCACGTGCGGTTACTCAAATCAGAAAAAGGCGGCAATCCCGATCGGTTTTTGCCGCAGCCCTTTCTTACTAAGGCGTGGCGGCGTTTTTCTGGGTCTTCCAGTATTCCCAGTTGTTGCCCTGCCAGACATTGGCCTTCTGGTAAACACACCAGTTCTGGTCCCGGTACTCCGCGTGGCCGTCGATGCTGAGAAAATTGACTCCTGCAGAATGTACTGCGGCCCACTTGTTGTTGCCGTCCGTGGCGCCGAGGGCCAGAATATAGGTGAACCCGGAATTGGTGGATGCCTGGCCGCCGCTGGAACTGTTTTTGATGTTCGCGGCCCCGGTTCCCGGAGAACAGTCGCCTGAATAGATCAGCCTGCTCGGCCGTCTGATCCGCGATACTTTCTGGTACTTGACGTAAAAGGTGTACGGATTTTCGGCGCTGGAGGTAAAGGAGTTGCCATTGGCATTCAGACAGTTGATGCCGATGGTGATGTAGTTGTGCATCGCAGCATACTGGTCATCGGGATTCTTCAGATCCTTTTTGTCCTTCAGGATCGTACCGATCGGGTTGTGACCGGAGGTCGAAGAGGCGGGACAGATCCAGAGCATCGGATTGTAAGACGCAAAGGGCATCAGTCTCTGATACCAGTAGCGCGTAACACCCTCCCCGTATTCGGATGCCGGGGATTTCGGGGGGCAGTAGCTGTCGTAGGAATCCGTGTACATGTTGACCGCCACACCGATCTGTTTCTCGCTGCTGATGCACTTGATGGCATGTGCCCGGCTCCGCGCATTCCCCAGTGCCGGAAGAAGCATGCTTGCCAGAATGGCGATAATGGCGATGACCACCAGAAGCTCGATCAGCGTGAACACAGAGAGCCCGGGAGATTGGCGATGTCTTTTCTGCATTTTCAGTTCCTTATTTCATAGAACACTCGGTCCGGACGGCGAAAAGCCCATCCGATAACGATACTTTTATGGGTAATTATATCATATTTTCCCGGAAAAGTCAACCATTCCGGATCTGTCCGCAGGTAAAAAAGTGTTATTTTTTTATTTCATAAAATCAATAACACTTGTGAGTTCTGAAGCAATCCGGCTCCATCCGCTCCCGGATGTCCGTGCGAATGGATCCGGGATGCGGAGGGGAGAGCGGCTTACTTTGATTCAAAGGGCGCTGCCGGGAACCCTGCCTTGTTATACAGATTTCCGGAGGGATTGTTGCTCCAGTTGTAACGGACACGGGTCGGAGCCGGAACTTTTTTGGAGGAAACCACCACTGTGTTGCCGTCAATGACCGCACTGTCCGCCCAGAACCACTTGCCGTCCTTGCCGCAGAGGGCAAAGCCTTCCAGCTGGGTGCCGGGAGAATTGCGGACCAGCGGAGCATAGGCTTTTTTGTATCCGGCGATGATCTGCTTCTCCGGGACCGGTTTGGCGACGAGGCCGCCTTCCAGATCCGTAAGGGTGAGGCGGAGTTTGTCTCCCTCGACCTTCACTCCGGAAAGATACGGGCTCCTGCACGCGACTTTCTTTCCGTAGGCCTCGGCAAGCGCACAGGCGGCCAGGCGGTTGCCCGGGGTCTGTTTGTCGTGGGGATGGATGTCCTGCGCTTCGCCGCAGTCGGTCAGGACCGCCATGCCGGTATGGGGCAGGGCCAGTGCCGCACGCTGGTTTTCACGCTGACGGGTCCAGCCTGGAGTGGGATTCGGATCCGTGATCTTGTTCTGATAGGCGGCCAGCTGACAGAAGAAGAAGGGCAGATCCTTGTCCATGAACTTTGCCCGCATATCCAGAATGAATGCCTTGAAAAGTTCCGGATAGTTGCCGGCTCCGGCATTGGCCTCGCCCTGATACCAGATCATGCCGCTCAGCTTGACCGGGACCATGGGGGCGACCATGCCGTTGTAGAATGCCCCGGGAAGCACAAAGCGCGATGCGGGCAGCAGCGGCTGGGAACGGCCGACTTCGGGGACGAGTACGGGAAGTTCGTACTCTCTGTTCATCTCCCAGACGCTGTTCCGGGGAATTGTCAGCTCGCCGATCCTGATCGGCTGGGGGACCGGGCGGGTCCAGCGGGAGTTGAAATAGCGGAAGGCGAATTCGTTGGAGCCGGCCTTCAGGGCTGCTGCGGGAACTGCGGCGGTGAAGACGCGTTCAAGGGCGATATCGTCGGCTTTATGTTCGGCGATTTTCCTGCCGTTGACCCAGATTTCGGCCGGGTAGCAGAGGGCGCCCAGATTTACCGTCACGCCCTTGGCGACCTGTTCGGCGGTGAGATCGACATTCCTGCGGAGCCAGCCGGCGCCGCGACCGTTATAGACAGCGTAGGTGAGCTGTCTCTTCTCCCACTTTTCTGCGGGGACCTTGTCGTGGGGCTTGTCCTGACGGTTGACTTTCTTTTCCCATTCCGCCTGGGCAATGGTGTACTTGGGGGGATATTCCCTGATCCACTGCTGAACCTGCTTCATATTCCGCTGGAGAAGCGGGTTGCCCGCAACGGCCTCCGGGCTGAACCACGCCTCAATGGGACTGCCTCCCACCGCCGCGCTGAGGACACCCACCGGAACTTTCAGTTCACTGCGCAGTTTTTTGGCGAAGAAGTAGGCCACGGCGGAGAAGGAACCCGTGGTATTCTTTGCCGCGATCACCCATTTGCCGTCCAGATCCTTCTGCGGAGTGTCGCGTTTGGCCGTGTTCACCTGAAAAAAGCGCAGTTCATTGTCGGCGGAATTGGCCATTTCATCCGGGAAACGGTCCTTGACCGCATGAAGCTGGAACTGCATGTTGGATTGTCCTGAGGCCAGCCAGACTTCGCCGGTCAGGACGTCCTTTACGACCTTGTTGTTGACTTTCAGTTCATAGGGACCGGCGTTGGCCTTTGAGAGGTCCAGCGTGACGCACCAGAAGCCGTTTTTGTCCGCCGCGGCGGAAGCGCTTTTGCCCGCCATGGCGACGGTCACTTTTTCTCCCGGACCGGCGTATCCGAAGACCCGGGCATCGGCCCTTCTGGCGATCACGGCGTGATCGGAGAAGAGGGCGGGGAGTTTCACTTCCGCAAATACTGCGGAGGTGAGGCAGCACAGAAGCAGTGCCGCGATCATTGTTTCCTTCATCTTTCAACCTCCTTGTTGGGTTTGTGGTTATTCCAGTGTCAGGTGAATGACGGCAAAATCGTACTTTTCCAGCGCAAAATACAGTGTCCTGTCGTTGAACGTGCAGGTTTTTCCGTCCAGCAACCGTTTTGCGGAACGGATTTTCCCCGGCAGGACCGCCGTGTAGTTTTTGAGATGATCATAGTCCGAAACCACCAGCATGGCCTCCTTGCCTTTTTCGAGGTAAAGTGCCGCCGGTTTGCCGCTGATCTGCACCGGGAATTGCTTGTCCCAGTAGTTATGGACCCTGACCGAACTCAGACCGTAGCCGAATTTGTAGAGTTCCAGTTTGGCCGTCCAGAAATCCTTTGCTTCCGTCTGGGAATAACTGATTTCATGAGTCAGTGCCACCCCGGCGGCGGTCCGCATGGCATATTGGGCCTCCGGAGACTCCAGTACCACCAGCGACAGACCGCAGCCGAGGTTGCCCGCCTGACGGCCGGAAGAGACGGCCCGGATGTATTCCCGGGTGTAGCGTTCCTGATAGGGTTTCACCCCCCGGTTGTCTTCCCAGTCCACGCTGATCTGGGAGAAGGCGACAACGGGGATCAGATTGGCATTGGTCATGTGGACGGTGTTGCGGGGCTGACGTCCCATTTCCAGTTCCATGACCGCAGTCCGGCGGATGAGTTCGCGCATGTTGAAGAGTCCCATGGAGGGCTGGATCTTCCCGTTGGGGAGAACGTAACCGGACAGCGCGCCGCTGCGGTTGAAATTGGAGATCAGGAAGGGGCAGTCCCAGAAAATATCCTGCGTGATCTTCTGCATCATGATCTTCTCCCACCAGATGGCGTAATCCTGATAAGAGGGGACCGGGTCGAGGCCGTAGTCGTCGTATTCATAGGGTTTCACCACATCCCGGCTGTTCTGGAATTCGCCGATGCACCAGTCATCAAGGAAGGTGCGCCCCTCGGGATTATCCAGAATGATTCCCCGGATATCCGTGTACCAGGTAATGGGTCGTCTGGTGGTGCAGACAATGGCAAAGCCCTCCCGGCTGAGCCGCCGGTAGTAATCCAGATCCTCTTTCGGGCCGCGATAGCCCTTCACCCATGCATCGAGGAAGTCGCAGGGGATCGGCTGGGCCTTCCCTTCGGATTGCTTCTTCTTCACGATCTCTTCCATTTTGTTCCACATGGCCATGTCGTCATCCCGGGGGGTGACCCCGGAGGAGCCGTATTTCCCCGCACCGCCCCGGCTGGGGGAGTTGCCGCGGAACTCCATTTCATAGACCAGATACTGATGCAATTCTTTGCTGACTGAGCCAAGTTTTTCAGAGGGGTAGCCCCAGTGGATCATCCGTCGCCAGTTTTCCGGCATGGGTTTCACCGGAGTCGCCTGAAATCCCAGTTCGATGGTCCGGGCCTTGTCCAGCTTGACCGGTTCGGCGATGAGGTTGAGTTCCAGATAGACTTTGCCGTTCCTGCGGAGGAGCTGCTGTGCCGGAAGTTTTTCCGATGGCACCCAGTTGCGGTCGCTTTCCGCAAAAACGGACAGCCCGGAAGTTTCCATGCCTGTCCAGATGTAGGGGACAAAGGAGGTCTGGATGTGGCGCCGGACGGCATCGCTGCTCTTCCAGACCACGCCGTTTCCTTTTGGGATCGCACCGCCGTAATTGCTGCGGATGAGGTCCGTGCAAACATGCATCAGACAGACAATCTCCGGATCCATGGGGATCCGGATCTTCAGGGAATCGATCTTTTCGGAACAGGGCTGCAGCGTGAGGTTGTAGCGCATCATGCCGTCAAAATCATAGCTGCCCCGGACTGCGGCCTGCAATGTCCCTGCCTGCCAGTTTGCCTTGAATTCCACTTGGGTCGGCGTCTTTTTTCCGATGGAGAGGGTCCCGGATGCCCGGTGATCTTTGCCGCCCATGCGGGCGGTGATCTCCATTCCGTCATCCGTCAGGAGTTTCCGGGAATCGGCGGTGATCTGCCGCCAGAGACCGATGCCGTTCATCTCATGATCCCGGAGGATGGTGGAGACGGTGTTGCCCTTCACCCGGATCGCGGTGAAGGGGGGGACCAGGATGTCGCTTTTGCCGATTTGATTGCCTTCCCACCGGAAGACTTTGCGCTGGAAATGTTTCGTGTAGCGGATTCCCTTGAGGCCGTTGACGGTGATTTCCATGGTGTAGTCGCCGGAGGGGTTCTGTGTTTTGGTATAAGCTTTGAGATCCGGGACGAACCAGTGAAATTCAGTGATCTTTTTTACCGGTTTCGGCAGGGCTTTTTCCGCCAGAACTTTGCCCTGTTTATCCTTCAGAAGCAAACTGAATCCGGTGATCCGGCTGAATTCCGAAGCGAAAAGCTGTTCGGCATTGAACTGCAGAAAGAGGGAGTTGTTGACCGGATAAAAGGCGTACTTGAAGATCACTTTTTCCGCCGTGGAATTTTTCGCCTTGGCGAAGAACGGGGGATTGCCCAGTTTCCAGACCCAGGATCTCTGATAGAAGATCCGGCCATCTTCGGGGGACCAGACCTTGAGATATGTCTGGGCGGACTCGTTCAGCGCCATCTGGGGGATGTTGTAGCGGATGAGCTTTTTCTCTCCGGGAGCCAGCGTCAAAGAGCTTTCGTGATCCACGGAATGGGAATTTTCCGGCTTGAACATATAGCGGTGGAGCAGGGTGACCGGTTTTGCCGTGGGATTGGAAAACTCCACATCCAGCTGTGGAACCGTGCGCGTGTCATTGCACATCCGGATCATGCGGACCACAGGCCCCTGTTCATCCAGGCGGACCAGCGGGAGCCCGGCGGGAGAAAAGAATTCGCACTTGGCCCGTCCCCACGCCGTCTGCAGACCGAAGCTGCCGAAGACCAGCCGCCGCCAGTTGCGGACCACGCGGAACCCGATCTCCTGTCCGTTTTTCCACTCCGCAATACCGAACTGTTTCAGAGGAAGGGCCAGTTCGAAGTTCCAGATTTTGTTTTTGTCATCCGCTTTGCTCTGGTACCGGAATTCGGGTTTCCACACCACCGGCATCCGGTTTTTGCGGCACTCCGCCATATAAGCTCCCCGGGAGGTCACGATAAAGTGGAATCCGTCGGAGTTTTTATCGTGGGGCCTGGGATAGATGACCAGTTCAAAGCAGTCGTCGAAGAAGGCGAAGGTCCCTGCGTTTCCCGGCTTGGCCCGGGCCAGCAGACCCGACGGTCCGATGCCGCTTCTGGCGAAAAAGCGGAGATCCGTTCCGTCCGTCCCGACAAAAAAATCGGAAAGTGGAGTGACGATCATGCCCCCCATCTTATCCTTGCCTATGGACTGCTGGACGGAATATCCCGTCATGCCGGTCATTTTCTGCATTTTCTCCGCCGAGAGGACCGCATCTACGGGAAGCGGACCCATTTTCGGGACCGATATGACGGGATTCACATCAAACGATGCCTGTTCCGCCAGTACAGATGCGGCGGACAGGAGTACAGCAAGCGCAACAAAAAAGTGTTTCATTTTTTCCCTTTTTATTTCTGAATGTTTTTCCCGGCTTCGGTGTAGAGGGCGGCGATCTCTTCGTTGGTAAGTTTCCGGTTCAGGATCGTCACTTCATCAATGGCAATGTGATAGCCGCAGCTGTCCCGGGAGCCCACTGCAAAGAGGCTGTGATTCAGCGCCTTTTCCTTGAGTTGTCCGACCTTCAGCGGTCGTCCGTCCACGGAGAGCGCGATGGTCGAGAGATCCCAGACCGCGACCATCAGGTGCCAGCTCCTGTTTTTCCACTGACAGACATTGCCCGCTTCGGAAAGATGCACCCCCCGGGATCGTTTGGAATACTGCGCCGTAAAATGGAGTGCGCTTTTGCCGCCCTTGTGGTTATACATTTTTCCCATGACCAGTCCGGAACCGAAGACTCCGAAGCCGGGTTCCTTCTGAGTCAGGTCCGGCGCTTTTTCCGGCCAGTCCTGCGGAGAGACCCAGACGATCAGTGTTCCAGACTCATTGGGGTGGAAATTATCTTTTGACGCATAGTAGAGACACCCCTGTTTCAGGGCCTGTCCGCCGAAGACGCCGCCGGGCTGAAACTCCGCCTTGACGATCTCTTTGACGGGTTTTCCGCTGCCGGAAGCCATATCGGCGTCGGCGGAGCCGGAGTCATAGGAGAGGTGAAAGGTGATGTCGTCCGGGAACATGCCGAGGACCGGATTCTGCCCGGCATAAAGACTCATTCCTATTCCTGCGGCGGCGAGAACAAGCATTTTTTTCAGTTTCATCGTTTCATCCTTGCATGGAAGTGATGGGTACCTCTAAAAATTCATT
>DCGO01000006.1:13040-19891 GCA_002314605.1 Lentisphaeria bacterium UBA1776
GTTTGAATTTTTAGAGGTACCCTGATTTTTTGAATTTACTTTACGGACCCTGTCGGGCGGCTCCGCCGCCTTCTTGGGCTCAATAGCGAATATTCTGCCGCTGACGTTTCACGAATACGGGGCGGCTCCACTCCAGTTTTGGCCGGTTCTGCTCCATGGCCCGGCGGAAAACATCCCGGAAATCGAAGTGCCAGGTGGAGAATTCAAATCCCGGGATCCGGGACCAGACCTCATCGTGACAGCCGATCCGTACCAGTTCCCGGTAGGCCGGGGCCAGGGATTCCAGCAGATTGGCTACCCGGAAGACCAGAATGTCCGATGCCCCGAAAATTGCCGTGGGACGCTCTTTTCCGAAAAAGAGCCGCTGAAAGCGTTCCGGGTTCACATCGTAATCCAAATGCCAGCAGTAGTCGAATTCCGGCGAAAGAAATTTTACACCGTTGGATTCGGCGGCCGCCTGAAGATAGCGGAGTTTGAAGGGCAGCGGGTCTTGCCTGTGCCCCACAAAGACGATCCGTTTGTGTCCCTGCTTCTGCAGATATTTCAGGGCTGCAGCATAGGTGCCTTCGTAGTCGATCAGAACTCCCCTTGCCGGCAGTTCCTGATCGTGCCATTCGAAACGGTTGACAAAGACCGGATCAAACTCCTGAACGATCTCTTCGATTTCCCGGTAGTCGTGCTGATCCGCCCCCAGATCGATGGCGATCCTCTGAGGGGAGGTCGCCAGCAGAGTTTTCAAGGATTCCGCCCCGTTGGCGAAGATCGGCGCGGCCAGATAGTGATTTTCCCCAGCCATGTCCAGCAGATCATCGTAATACCGGTCCATGGAACTCTGACGGATGTCTGTATAAAGTGCGAAATGCTTGAGGGCCGGGAGAGTTGCATCTGCAACCATGCTGCCGCTGCGCTCCCGGGTCCGGACCAGTCCCTTTTTTTCCAGCGCCCGCATGGCTTTCACGATCACGATGGTGGAGCAGTCATATTGCTCCGCCAGCAGCCGCATGGAGGGAAGGCGTGATCCCTTTTTCATGACACCGGAGACGATCTGCTGCTCCAGCATCTTCTGAACCATTTCCTGTTTCGAGTGACCGATCATTTTTTTCCGCATTTCTCTGTTATATCTGTTATTAACTATAAGCGGATTTTCGGTTTTGTCAAGGGAAACAGCTTTTTTTCCACAAAAAATCAGGCGTGTCTGCCGCTGGATTTGACATTAACCGGCGCAGGGCTATATTCTGAAACGGGTATTGGCTGCTGCATGGAGGATCAATATGGCGGTAAAATTTTTCCCTGTTCTGGTCGTCATTTCAGTTTTGTGCCCGGGTGTTTCTTTTGCGGCATCCGGGGTATCCGGGACCGTACAGGGAGATATTTTTGTCTGGAATGCTCCATGCAATCTCGATTTGTCCAAATACCGGTACTGGGAGAAAGCGGGGACGCGTCCGGAAACGGAATTTGCGGCGGCCTTCAGCGAGGACCGGAAAAGTCTTTTCATTGCCGCCAAATGTTATGATCCGGCGGCTGCGGAGAAGCCGGGCCGGGCGGAGGACTTTCTGGAGGTGCGGCTCCGGACGGGCCAGAACAGCGTATTCCGGATCCAGGTCACTCCTGCCGGAGTCATTTCCGGATCCTGTTCTGCGGAAAAACCGGAAGAGTCCGGATTTCTGTGGCTGCGGTCCCGGGTGAAATCTTATCCGGACCACTGGGAGACGGAGATCGTGCTCGATGTGGCCCGGATCCGTCAGAAGCCGGACTGGTTTTCCGCATGGCAGCTGGAACTCTCCAGGAAGGTGTCTCCGGAGAAGTGTGCCCGCCGTCTGGTCATTCCCCGGAAGGATGCTTCCGGACGGGAGGTGAATTCTTATTACTGCGTGCTCAGGGCTCTTCCCGGCGCCTCGGCACCGGAGGAATATGTGATCCGGAAACGGCGCCGTCCCGTGGCGCTGACCGATGGCTGGGAAAGTGCCGCATGGAAGGATATTCCGGCGTTGTCTCTCAGATATGAGCACTGGAAACACGGGCTTTCCTCTGGATTTGTTCCTGAAGTGTCCGCCAAAATCCAGTATGATCCGGAGCGGATCTTCATTCTGTATAAGGTGGAGGACTGTTTTATCCGGGGCGATTTCAAAAAAGATCAGCAGCTGGTCTGTCTTGACAGTGCGGTGGAAATTTTCCTTCAACCGCATGGAAGCCGGTTTTACTACAATCTGGAGTCAAACTGCATCGGGACGATTCTCTTGCGGCGGAACTGTTTTGAAAACGGGAAGCAGCTTCACACTCCGATGCCGCCGGAACTTCTGAAAAGGATCCGGCGCCATTCTTCTCTTCCCGGGAATCTTGCCGGCGAGATCTCCACGCCGACGGTCTGGTATCTCGCTCTTCAGGTTCCCCGGGAGGTCTTTTCCTCTGCGGCAAAGTTCCTTCCGCTGGCCGGGCAGGTCTGGAGAGGCAATGTCTTCAAGTGTGCCGACAGGACCTCCCATCCGCACTGGCTTGCCTGGCACAAATGCGGTACCTATCATGAGCCGGAGGCCTTCGGAACTTTCCGTTTTGAAGAGTAATGCAGACGGGGATTCGCGTTCCCGTTTTCCGTAATTCTCAAAAATCTGCTCTTTCGGGTTGCTTTTTTGATGAAAACGGTGTATTGTTCCATATATGATCTATGATTTCGACACAGCCGTATGCCTTGCGCGCAGTCCGGTATCCGCCGAAAGTGCGCTGATGCGTCTGAGGGGGATGATCGGACGGCACTTTCATGACCGCATGGATGCCATGATCTTCCGACGGTGTCAGGCGGTGCATACGTTGTTTATGGCCATTCCCATAGATGTGCTGTTTCTGGACAGGGAGAGCCGGGTGGTCAAGGTCGAGAGGAGACTGCCGGCCTGGCGCTTCTATGCCGGGGTGCGGGGGGCTGTGACGACGGTGGAGTTTCCCGCCGGAAGTCTGGACGGAGTGGAGCCGGGGCACAGGATCCTGCTGGATCAGGCGCCGGATCAGCAGACGCTCCGGGCGATGAAAAATCATGGCGGTATGAAGGAAAGCTTGGATCTGTAAATCCTATGAAACTTTTTTTTGTCAATGGTGTGAAGGCCGGTGAAGAGCTGGAACTGGCTCTTTCGGAGATTACCGTCGGACGGGAGCTGGACAATATTGTCAATCTTCCGGTGGAGGGGGTTTCCCGCTATCATGGCAGATTCTACCGGACGGATGACGGCACCTGGATGGTGGAAGATTCCGGCAGTACCAACGGCATCAAGTGCAACCGGGTCCGGATCCGGGAACCCCGTGTTCTGAAGGAGGGCGATCTGGTGGAATTCGGCGACCAGATGATCCGGGTTACGGAACTGGCCTCGGCTGTCCGGCCCCCGGTGGTGCTGTCTCTGGTGGATGAGGATCCTGAACCGGAGTCCTCTCCTGCAGAGCCTGTCCCTGCAGCGGTTCCGGTTCCGCCGGAACCGGTCCGACCGCCTGCAGTTCCCCCGCCGGAAGACAGGACCGGCGTTTCCTGCGCAGAACTTGCCGATGCGCTGAAAAACGGAAAACTGCGTCTCTTTGGCGGGCGGGGTACGGAGAAGCCGGCCCCGGAAAAAGCGGGGGCGGAATCCGGAACTCCGGTGAGGAAGTCCCGTTTTTCCAACCGGCTGTATTATACACTGGTGATCTGTCTGGCGCTGATCGGGATCTCGGTGTTTTACAACTCATCCAAGGCAAGGCCGGTCCTGACGGCTCCGGCGGAAGTTCCGGATAAGGTTTATGCCGGACGGTTCATGCTTTATTACGAGAAGCTCATCATCACGGACGATAACGTTTTTTATTTTGTTCTGCATATTGAAAACGGCAAGGCGAAGTTCCAGATTGATGACCTCAAGAGTTCCCGCAGTTTCGTAAGGGACGGGATTGTGTTTCAGGCGGATGCCTACGAGCATTTCCATACAGTCCTGACGAGGGAAAAGTTTTTCAGCGTCGCATCTCCGCCGGCGGCTGTCGCGGCTGGAAGTCTGCGGGACCGGCGCCGGATGGTGGTCTGCGACCGCGGGGTGCTGCATGAAGTGCTGGTGCAGAACAATACCCGGCCCCAGGCTTTTGAGGAAATGGAGCAGGCTGTCAATCTCTTTGCGGAAAATTATGCTTTGCGCACGGTCTCCATGACACCGGAAGAACTGCAGGAACAGGCTCTGCTGCATTACGACAAGGCGGAGGAGCTGTTCCAGAACCGGGAGGCCCGGCCCGCCAATCTGCGGGAGGCGATCCAGCGGTTCAAACTGGCCATGGATTATCTGGAGGCGTTTGTCCCCAAACCGACTTTGTATGGACGGGCCAGAAAACGCTGGGGAGAAGCGGAGCGCATCCGCAAGGACCGGATCGCCGCGCTGCAGTCCGAGCGGATCCGGCTGGCGAAACTGCGGGAGTTTGCCGCCATTTCGCCGATTTTGGACGAGATCATGGCACTCAGCGATCCGGATTCCGTTGATTTCAGCGCCGCCCGTACCTGGCGGATCGAGATCGACAGTTTTCTGCGCAAACAGGGAGGGCGCAACCGATGAATTTCCGGGTGATTCTCTGCGGTGCCGTACTTTTGGCGGGACTCTGCGGCTGTTCCCGCCGGACGGCTGAACCGGCTGTGCGGAAGCTCAAGCTGAATGCTTCTGTCGCCGGGGCCAGGGCGTGGGTGGCCGGGAGAGCTTTCCAGCTGCCGCACCAGTTCAAGATGTCCGGAGGGAACTATCTCTTCCGGCTGGAGAAAGCAGGGTACGGGCCCGCATGGTTTGCCTGCCGGGTTTCGGCATCCGGGATCGAAACGGCAAAAATGGCGGAAGGCGATACTGTCCGCTGGGAAAAATTGACAGTCTCTGAGGTGGTGGTTCCCATGCGGGAAGAAGGGGGGACTGTGCTGATCGAGAGTCAGCCCAAGGCTGTGGAAGTTTCGATAAACGGCCGGGTGCTGGGGGCCACGCCGCTCATCCTGACCAATCAGCCGGTGGGGCGTCATGAGGCTCAGCTCCGCTGTGCAAATTATGCGGAAAATGCGGTGTCCTGGGAGATCCGGGACTCCCGTCCGGTGATTGTCAAGGCGGATCTCCGGAGCAATATCGGCGAGATTTATGTCAGCAGTACTCCTGCCGGAGCGAGGCTCTATATCGATGAAAAACTGGTGGGGCAGACCCCATACCGCTCCACCATCGTCATCGGGCAGCACCAGATCCGGCTGGAGCATGACGGGTATTTGCCCTATGCCGCCCACGTCAGTGTGACTCAGGGCAAGAAGCTGCGTTTCCCCTGCACATTGACCAGCAGTCCTGGAGGGCTGACGGTGACTTCTTCTCCTGCCGGGGCGCAGGTGACCATCAATGGCCGTGTCCGCGGGAATACCCCGCTACAGCTGCACGATATGCAGGCGGGAGAGTATCGTCTGGCAATATCGCTGCAGGGATTTGACCGGCAGGAAAAGACCGTGAAGATTGTCCCCGGCGGGAAACTGACGGTCGATTTTGCTTTGAAGACCAGTCACGGAGGAATCGAATTGAATATTTACCCGGCTGGAGTCACCGTATTTCTGAACAACCGTCGGCTGGGGGTGGTCCGGCCGGGGGAGGGGAGTACGCAGACACAGCTGATGAGGATCGGCAATCTTGCGCCGGGAACTTACCGGATCAAGCTTGTTCACAAGCGGGCCAATCCTGAACAGCAGGTCTTTTCGGTCAATGTGAACAAAGGGGAGATCTCCCGGCCTCCCAGATTTGAATTGTGGGTGCCGAATGCGGAGATCGTCTGGCGGGATAACGGCAAGGCTGAACTTGGCATGATATACGGGGAATCGGACAGAGTGGTCCTTTTCGGGCCCGTCAAGGGAATCAAATACGAAATCAAAAAAAATCTGTTGAAGTCTATCAAATGGCTTGATATAACTGAATAAGGAGGCGTATGTTGGAGAGTTTTGAAGCAATTCAGAGAAATACGGCGGAAGCGCTTGCCGGTGTCCGGATCGTCCCGGTGCTGGCGCTGGAGACCGTTGCCGACGGGATGAAGATCTGTGAAATTTTCAACCGCCTCGGGCTGAAAGGGGCGGAGATCACCTTTCGCACCAAAGCTGCTCCGGAAGTCATCCGTGAGGTGACTGGTCAGTTTCCGGAATTGCTGATCGGTGCCGGAACGGTGCTGAATGTGAAGGACCTTCACCGGGCATTTGAGTCCGGTGCCAGATTTGCGGTGGCTCCCGGATTCAATCCGACGGTGGTCCGGGAGGCGGCCCGGTGCGGCTTTGCCTTCAGTCCCGGTGTCTGTACCCCCAGTGAGGTGGAGCAGGCTTACGAATCGGGTTGTGCCATGCTGAAATTCTTCCCTGCGGAGGCTGCAGGCGGGGTCAAGATGCTTTCCAGCATCATTGCTCCCTACAAGCATCTTGGGATCCGGTTTATGCCCACTGGCGGGGTGACGGCGGATAATGCTTCCGAGTATCTGGCCATTCCGCAGGTCGCTGCGGTGGGCGGCACCTGGCTGGGCAAGGGGGCCGATATCAAGGCCGGCGCCTGGGATAAGATCGAACAGCTGGTGGCCGATGCGGTGAAGATCGCATCCGGGGGGCAGGTCTGACTGGTTTGACAGGNNTCTGACATTTTTTGAAAGAATCAGGATTTTCATCACGTTTGTGAACCTCGGCGCCTGATCGCTAACGACTCCCCTTGCGGGACGCGGAGAACTCCCGCGTTCCGCAGGAGACAGCAAAAAAATCCCGCCCGGTCCGTTTCCCGGACCGTGCGGATCTTTTCCCCGCATGGGGGGCGGCCGGAGGCCGCAGCATCCGGGAAAGGACGCTTTTCCGGCAGCCGGCCGCGGAAAGGCGGGGGGGG
>DCGO01000112.1:0-8695 GCA_002314605.1 Lentisphaeria bacterium UBA1776
AATTTGAGCGTGTTTTTTCATAAAAAGACGAAGAGGCGAAAAAACATATCGTACTTTTTTCCTCTTGTTTTTTGCGTTGACCCTGTCCGCGAAAGATTTTGATCCCGCAGCTTGTCCGGATCTGACCGCAAAAGTCTATCCGGGCAACGGTCGCCGGCGCGTTCTTCACGCAACAAGTTCCGCATATTTGCACATCGCTTCAGGATATGATTTTGCCAGACGGAAACGGCTGCAAAGCAGACGCGAAGTCTGTTTCGCAATTGCTGTCGGGGGCCGTCCGGTCATGCCTCCGCAAAGCGCCGTTTCTGATCCCTTGCAAGCGCAATCGACCGTCCGAATTTGACAAACACCACTTCATGGAGTATATTACATCGGGTCATGGGGATATTTCGCGTCATGAAACAATGGCGGAAGCCGGGAAGATTGCGCAGAATTCATGAAAAGTGCGTTTTTGATTATCACAGAAGATCCGGATGAGATCGTGGAACTTGGTCGGCAAATCGCGATGGAGAACCCGGCCCGTTATTCCGATGCCATGATCGCCCGGTTGTGGAAAAAATACGCAGATTGTGTGTCCGGAAAGGAGGAATTTTCAGCAACTGTTTACAGTGCCATCTACTGTCAGGCTCTGTACGGGACCAGCATCCCGGAATACGTCTGTTATGACTTTCCCCACCGCACACACGAAGAAAAGATGAATTATGTGTCATGGTTCAGCCGCTATGCGTATATGACGCATCTGAACTGCGTCAAAGATCTCCATTTCCTCGACAACAAGTTTGAGGCGTACACCCTTCTGAAACCGTATTACAGGCGGGATGCCATGCTGCTTGCCGGGGAAAGCGATTATCCGGAATTCTGCGATTTTGCGGCGAAGCACAAGTCGATCTTTGTGAAACCTGTCAACCTTGAACTTGCCGAGGGCGTTCACCGTTTGGAGATTGATGACGGCACCGATCTGCACGAAACATTTCGGTCTTTGCTTGCCGAGGCCCGGGCCATCACCAGTTTTGAGATCCGAAGACCCATTCTGCACCAGCTTATCCTTGAAGAATTCATTGTGCCGTCAAAGGCTATTTCTCAGTTCAACCCGTCCGAGATGTCGCTTCTGCGGGTGACAACCGTGGCGGTTCATGGCAAAATTCATTTTTTCTACCCGTGCTTCCGGATGATGTGCGGCGATGGAAAAACGCAGTGCGGCGAGGTGTACAGCATGGATGCGCTGATCGATGCGGAAACCGGTGTGGTAACAACCGTCGGGATGAGCGGAATTGCCGGAGAAGAGTTGTACCACCCTGTTTCCGGTGTGAAGATCAAGGGCTTTGTCATGCCGGAATGGGAGGCCCTCAAAACCATGCTGACCGATGCTGCCGGTCAATTCCCGACACTTCGCTATATCGGCTGGGATGTCGTGCATACGGATCACGGCTGGGTCATCATCGAAGGCAATACCAACGGGGAATTCTTTTTCCAGCTGTGTGCCGGACACGGCGTTAAAAACGAGTTTGAACAGCTGATCGGTTTCAAATTCAATATGCCCGCAGGACTCCGGTGGGATGCCATCCTGCAGGGAGGGGAAGGGGAAAACCGGTAATGTGGCTCTTCTTTGCCGTTTTCAGTCTTCTTGCCTTTGCTGCGGGTGATTTGCTGGGCAAGAAAAAAGTTGATGCCGGCAGCGCAGCGGCACCGCTGGAAATGCTGCTGTCTGTTTTGGTCCTGGCCTTTGGCATCAGTCTTGTTCTGTTTGCATCCGGACTGGGGGAGAGCGGAGAGCCCCCGTGGCGGATTCTGCGGGAACATCCGCCGATCCTCGGCAATCAGTTCTGTTTTCTCTTATACTGGGTGCTTTATCTTATCAGCCTCCGCTATATCGGACTGGCCGTGGAATCTGCGGTCAGCGGAACAACCGGCATTCTTTATTTTTCCGGACTTCTTGTCATCCACACGGTCAGCGGGAGACTGGCATCGGTTCACGAGATACTGCATCCCGCAAGATTGATTCCCATAATGCTCGTTTTGACCTTTATTTTTTTATTGCCGAACATCGAATTGTTTGCCAGCCGCAGACGGGGAGCATTGCGGAAAAAGATGAGGCAGGAGCGGCACCGCATCATCACCGGGCTGTTGATCCTTTTGGCCGGATTGGTTTTCGATGCAGGAGATACGCTCATTACGACTCTGATTTTTGATGACGGCGGCATCGGCATTGTGGACTATGTCATGGCGAATCATTTTGCAACAATCCTGCCGATTTTTCTTCTGGCACTTTTTCTGCGGAAAATAGAGAAAAAGTGGTTCATTCCTTTCCTTGATGGCGGCAAGTACTCAATATGGTACCCCTGCGTGGCGAATTCCTCTTCTCTTCTGTATTTATGCGCTTCTTCACGGGATGCTGTGAAAACGGGGATCCTTTTTGCGGCTGCGCCGATCTTTCCGATCATCGGCGCCCGGATCATTTTGAAGGAAAAATATACCTGGCGGCAAAATCTCTGTATCTGGACCATTGCACTGTCTTTAATTGTTTTTTGTGCTGCGGATCATATTTTATAGGACGGGAGAAATCACCATGACAGAAAAAATTGAACAGATTCTGCAGAATCTGGTCGCCGGGATTGACCTTTCATCGAAAGCCCTGGTGGATGAGGGGTTCATCACCTCCATCACGATGATCCAGCTGGTTTGTGAACTTGATATCGCCTTTGACATCAAAATCACCTTCAACGCCATCACCAGGGAGAACTTCAATTCCGTGGATGCCATGGAAAAAATGGTGAAAAGTTTTCAGAAACAGGCCTGATGAATGACCGGAAAGAGAACAATCAATGCAAGAATCATTTTCGCGGCATGTTTTTGTGCCCTGATGACCGTGCTGGGGTTATCCGCAATTTTTGCATGCGCTGAAAGACATCTTGAGAGAAGATCGACAGAAATATTTTTCAAGGCCGATGTTCCGGTTGTCAGGACGTTCAGGGATCTTTATCCTTTTGACGATGGTGCAGACGGGGTTGAAACTCCTGAAGGGCAAAGTCTTCTGAGTTTTATCCTGGCATACCGGAATGCCTTTTGCCGCAAACGATCTTCCATAAAATGGTATTCTGCGAACCGGAATTTTCTGTTAAAATACTTTCATCGTTTCTGCATATGGAAGGAGAGCCCAGGGACCTTTCTCATTGAAAATGGAGACTTTCCGATAGTCCGGCTCCCCAACGGTTATTTGACCGGTGTTTATTTCCAGCCACGGGAATCATGGAGAACGGTGCGGAAATGGAATATATGGCTGAAAAAACGGAACATCCCTCTGCTGCAGCTGCTTCCCTCCTCCAAGATGGATGACAGTGTGACGATATTTCCGCCCGGCATTTCTCGCGGCTATGCCGGTATGATGGATCGATATAAGACTTTTCTGCTGAAAAACCGGATTCCGTACCTGGATGCAAAGGATGTGCTGCTCAATGCCAACCGTGATTTTTATTCATGGTTTTACAAAACGGATCATCACTGGAACGTTTTTGCGGGACGCCTGATAGCCGAAGCGACCGCGAAAAAACTGAATGACGAGTTTGGAATTGCAACCGATGTTGATGCCGTAAAAGAGGTTCATTTCAAGTTGATCCGTTATCCCTCCATCTTTATGGGGAGCATGGCCATCAGGGCGGGAGATCCGCCGGAAGATTTTGAAGTGTTCTACCAGCGGAAGAAAGGCCGCTTCCACCTGAAAATTCCAAGTCTTGGAATTGACCGGGTTGGCGGATTCAACGATACGCTGATCGTCCAGCCTTATCTGAAATTACCCGGTATGTACGGCTGCTTTTTATGTTCAGACAAGCCGCTGATACAAATTGAAAACAAAAACTGCACCAATGGAACAAGAGTGCTTGTTGTAAGCCACTCTCAAGCCAATGTGGTTTGCCCGTATCTGGCCTGTGCCGTCCAGTACCTCGACATCGTCGATCCCCGTTATTTTGATGGAAGCATAAAATCGTTTATTGAACAGACCAAACCGGATATTGTACTGACTTGCTTCTGAAGGAAATTTGGCATGAAATCGAAAGAACTTTCAGCATGAGCATCGCATCAACACCGTTTCTTTTTTTATTCCTGCCAATTGCAATGGGGATCTATTTTCTGCTGCCGCAGAGCAGAAATCTGATGTTCCGGAACCTTTTTCTTCTCATCATCAGCCTTTTTTTCTATGCGTGGGGAGAGCCTGTTTTTGTTTTGCTGCTCGGGCTCATGATTGTCCTTACCTGGTTGCTGGGAAAAATGGCTGATGGATGCAGGAACACAAAAATCGGGAATACGGCAGTTTTTCTCGCGGTTGTCATGAATGTCAGTACCTTGCTCGTGCTGGGGAAACTTCGGTTTGCTTTCGACTTGCCGGAGCTTGTCACGGGCTCATTATCGCCGCTCCCTATAGGGCTCTCTTTCTTTGCTTTTCATTCCATCTCCTACGTTGTGGACATTTACCGGGGGCAGTGCAAAGCTGCGCCCAGACTGCCGGATGCGGCATTGTATCTTTCCATTTTCTTCAAAATGCAGCAGGGGCCGATCATTTCCTACCATGAATTTGAACCGCAGATCAAATGCCGCAGAACCACGCCGGAGGATTTCAGCGAAGGAATCTGGCGCTTTGCCATCGGCTTCTGCAAGAAAATGATCGTTGCATCGAATCTTTCCGTGATGGTCAAATCGATCTTTTCATCGGATTTTTCTTTTCTGCCGCTGTCGGATGCCTGGATCGGCTGCGGTATTTTCCTGGTTGTGATCTACTTTGATTTTTCAGGATACTCCGACATGGCGATCGGTCTGGCGAAAATCTTCGGCTTCAAGATGCCGGAAAACTTCAACTACCCCTATCTTTCCGTATCCATCGGCGAATACTGGCGAAGATGGCACATCACTCTCTGCGCATGGTTTCGGGATTATTTGTATTTCCCGATTGTTCTGGGACCATCTGTAAGTTTCCGGAAGTTCCTGCTCCGGCATCACGTCGGCGATCAGACCGCCAAAACCATGCAGAATATTTTTGTCCCGAGTTGCGTATGGCTGGTTACGGCGCTCTGGCATGGCACGAACTGGAACTACACCATCTGGGGGCTGGCCAACAGCAGTGCCATGATCATCGAACCTCATTTCAAATCCCTGAAAAACAAAAGAGCGGATAAACTCGTCCGCTGGTTCTGCGTAATGCTGTTTCTTTCTTTTACAGTACCGCTTATCAATACAAAATCTCTTGATCAGGCAATGCTTTATTTCCAGGCAATGCTGGCGGGAAACGGCATTTATGCACCATCGGCTCCGGTCCTCCGTTATCTGAAGAGCTATTGGCCCTTGCTGACCATCGGTACCACCGGATGTCTGATGTTTTTCCCCTGGCTGAAAAAGAAGATATACCCGAAGATCAATCCGGCATTTCAAATATTCTGGCAATGGGGAGAAGCGGTTTTCCTGTTTGCCGCAGTTGCACTTTCGCTGGGGATCCTGTTCAAAACCGGGACCGTTGCATTCATGTATGAACAGTAACAGGAGTTTACCAATGCCTTCGGTCGTTTTATTTCTGGAAAAAAACGCGGAACGTTATCCTGAACTGCCCGCAGTTTCGGATACCCGGCAGACTTTGTCGTACCGGGAACTTTGGCAAAAGGCGCAATGCGTTGCCGCACAGCTGCTCGCACATGGGTTCTCCAAGGGGGCAAATATTCTTGTGGAAGCAGACGCAGACGTGTCATTTGCCGTATCCGCAATGGGCATCCAGCTTGCCGGATGTGTGCTGGTGCCGGTCGAAAGAAACGCTCCCCTTGCGCTTTTCCTCCGCCTTGCCGGAGAAATGCAGCCGGTTCTGGCGATCGGGAGGGGAAAAAAAGACGGCATATCATGCATCACGCCTGCCGATCTCCTGAAAAGCGCTGAACTCCGTTCCGGCAAGGACAGACAATGGGAATTCCCGCAGGAAAATGACCCGGCGGAGATCCTTTATACCACGGGAACGACCGGCCGGTCAAAGAGCGTGATATTATCCCATCGTGCCGTTTTTGCCTCTTCCGACAACAATTTGTATATGGACCGGCTCAATCCCGCTTCCGTTTATCTGATTGCCTCTCCGCTGAATCACATCAATGCGCTCCGGAAACTCTGGTCCTGCTTTCTCTGCGGGGCTCATGCGGTGCTGCTGGATGGATTTTTGGATTTGAAAAGATTTTACGGGGCTGTCGAACAGTATCATGTGAACACGCTGGTGCTTCCCCCAGCGGCGGTCCGTTTTCTGCTTCTGGTTTCCCAGGATAAACTGCATTCTCTTTCCGGACAGATCAAGGTGGTGCATACCAACAGCGCCCCTATGACAGAAATGGATAAAGAGACCATGCGTCAGTGTTTGCCGGCCTCCAGACTGATTTTCGGTTACGGCGCCACGGAAGCGGGAAGCGTCTGCTGTGCATACAACTATGCGGAATTGCCCGGAATGGAGAACTGTACCGGCCGCCCGACTCCCCACGCAAAAATCATCATTGTCGATGATCAGCGCCGGGAAATCCGGTCCTCCAGAGAACACCCGGGATACCTTGCCGTATCCGGTGACACGGTTATGGAGGGATATTGGAATGATCCTGTCCGGACAGCGGAAGTTCTGCTGGGAAATACGCTGTACACGCATGACCTTGGTTACAAAGACGAAAACGGCTTTATTTATGTGATTGGGAGAGAGGGAGATATCATCAACTGCGGCGGCCTTAAAGTTGCCCCGGCGGAAGTTGAAAACATCGTGATGCATTATCCGGGGATCCGGGACTGCGTCTGTTTCGGTGCAGAAGATGCCATTGCGGGAACAGCCGTGAAACTGAACATCGTTGCGGAAGATGCGGAGCATTTTGATATGCAGTCGTTCCGGCGTTTTCTGCAGACTTGTCTGGAAAGCGGCAAAATGCCGAAGGATATCAGGATTGCAGACGCAATCCCCAGGACGCAGAATGGAAAAATCGACAGAAAACGTTTGGGACAGGAGAGCTGAACTGTGTCCGGTGCGATTATCGGACGGATCAATTCCGCCGTTGTCATTGACTTCGTGATCTGATTTTGGGAAGTCCCACGGCCCCCCAAAATCGCAAAAACCGCGAAAAGACGCTTGCAAATGTACGGACGCCTGCTATTGTATAGCGGAGCCGGAGATTGTTTCCGGGACTCCCGGGGAATTTTGAAGGATGACAGAAGAACAAACCAAACCGCTGCTGCAGGCCCATGATCTGGTGAAGATCTACCGGGGCCGTACGGTAGTCAATAAGGTGTCTTTGCATGTAAGTTCCGGCGAGGTCGTGGGCCTTCTGGGGCCCAACGGTGCCGGCAAGACCACCAGTTTTTATATGGTGATGGGGCTGATCCGCCCGGAATCCGGCAATGTGCTGTTCCGGGACGTGGATATTACCCAGATGCCGATGTACAAGCGTGCCCGCATGGGTATGGGATACCTGGCTCAGGAACCTTCCATTTTCCGGAAACTTACGGTGGAACAGAACATCATGGCCATTCTGGAAACGCTGGCCATCAGTCGCACCGAGCGGCGAAACCGGCTGGAACAGCTGCTGGATGAGCTGGAATTGACCCGGCTGGCCAAGCAGAAAGCCATGACCCTTTCCGGCGGGGAGCGCCGGCGGCTGGAGATTACCCGGGCCCTGGTCACCAATCCCATGTTTCTGATGCTGGACGAACCCTTCAGCGGAGTGGATCCCCTGGCGGTGTACGACGTGCAGCAGATCATACGTCGCCTGCGGGACCGGAACATGGCGATCCTGATCACGGATCACAATGTCCGGGAAACGCTGTCGGTGGTGGACCGGGCATATCTGATGTGTCAGGGCAAAGTTCTGCTGGAAGGCGACCAGCATTTTATGGTAAACAGTAAAGAAGCTCAGGATCTCTACCTGGGTCCGCAGTTCTCCATGTAACGGGCGGGACAGGACGGAAGACCGGGAGCATAAGCAACCACAAGGAGGTACATATGAATCTGGACATCAACGGACGCAATTTCCCCATTACCGATGCGCTGCGCAAGACGGTGGAGGACCGCATGGAACAGCTGCTGGACAGGGAAAGTTTGAAAATCACCTCCGGCAAGGTCGTGCTGAGTGAGGAAAAGGGGCGTTTTACGGCCAATATCGTGGTTTCCTACAAGAACCATGATGCGGCGGCCACTGCGGTTGGTTTTGACATGTATCAGGTCATTGACGAAGCCGTGGGGAAGATCGACCGGCAGATGGGGGATTTTCTGGACAAGGTCCAGTCCCGCAAGTCGCCCCCGCTGCGGGATGTGACGGCTCCCACGGAGCCGATGCCGGAAAAGTAACCGGTCCGCATTCACCATCAACCTGTGCACGGGGAGCGTTCCCCGTGCTTTTTTCATCCGGAGGAGAATTGCCGTGAAAATCGGAGTGCGTGCGGAATCATTCAAGAAAACCATACGGGAAAACATCACAATGGCCGCCGGAATCGGGCTGGACGGTGTCCAGCTGGATGCCCTGGGCAGCTGCGGAGACAAAAATCTCTGGCTCTATTCTGACGGGGAACTGGCGGACCTTCTCGGGTTCATCCAAACTCACGGCATGGAGATCAGCGCCGTCTGCGGGGATCTGGGGGGGGCGGCTTTTCAGCTGGCGCATCAGTGGCCGGCACGGTTTGCGGCCCTGCGGCAGCTGAAAAGCCGCCC
>DCGO01000112.1:8706-14872 GCA_002314605.1 Lentisphaeria bacterium UBA1776
CAGGTTGGCGAGGCCTGCCGGAGGCTGGGGGTCCATGTCATGACCAGCCACATCGGCTGCATTCCAGACTGTCCGGCGGACCCCCTTTATCCCGTGATGGTGCGCAATGTCCGGGAGATCGCCGGGTATCTGGCCCCCATGGGGATCACCATGGCCATTGAGACCGGACCGGAACTGGCGGATGTGCTGCGGACATTCATCGAAACCGTTGACAGTCCCGGACTCGGGGTCAATCTGGACCCGGCCAATCTGCGGGGGGTTTCCTGCGAGGATCCCGTGTATGCTGTGCAGCAGCTGGCGCCGTATATTGTACACACTCATGCCAAAGACGCTCTGAATCTTTATGTGGGTTCTGCGGCAAAATTCTACGAAATGCCCAATCCGGACGGAAGCCGCCGCAATATTTCCGCCCGGGCGGCAGGATTTCAGGAGGTCCCGCTGGGGACCGGCATGGTGCCGTGGGACGCATATCTGGCGGAACTGAAGAAAACCGGTTTCGACGGGTACCTGACCATTGAGCGGGAGTGCGGCGACAATCCCTCTGCGGACATCCAGCTGGCCAAAGATTTCCTGCTGAAACGCATTGGAGGGTGACATGGCGTGCATCATCCGTCAGCTGCAGGTGGCCGGGTTCGACCATAACCTGAGTTATCTTTTGACTGCCGGGGAAGATGCCGTGCTGGTTGATCCCGCAGGAGAGCTGGATGTGATCCGGGACGCCCTGCCGGAAAAATTCAACCCGAAATACATCCTTCTGACCCACGGTCACCCGGATCACGCGGAAAAGACGGAGCAGGTCAAGGGCTTCTTTCCGGCTCCCGTTCTCGGACACCCGAATTGCGGTGTCCGGGGCGTCTTTCCCCTGATCGACGGACAGACACTTCCCATCGGCGAGCTGGGGGATTTTGTGGAAGTCCTGTTCACCCCCGGGCACTCCCGGGACAGCGTCTGCTATCTGGTCAATCACGATCAGGGGATCCTGACAGGAGATACGCTTTTTGTGAGTTATGTGGGCTACGGCAGGGCCGACGCTCTTTTTGACTCCCTGTGCCGGCTGAAGAAACTTCCCGGGAGGACCATCGTCTATCCCGGCCACGATTACGGTGCGACACCCACATCCACTCTGGAGGAGGAAAAGAAGAGCAACCCCTATTTCTCCTGCACCACAGAGGAAGAGTTCACGCTCCGGCTGAAGGACCTGGATTAGCGGAAGGCGCGCCGCTTTCCGCCGTCAGGCAGGCGGATCAGAGCGCTCCTTTGGTGGACATGACCCCGTGGATCCGGGGATCCACGGAGGTGGCTTCATCCAGCGCCCGGGCAAAAGCCTTGAAGACCGCCTCCAGCCCGTGATGGACCTCCTGTCCCCGCAGGAGATCGATGTGGAGATTCATGCCGGAGGTATTCACCAGCGCCTGAAAGAATTCGTGGAAGAGCTGCACGTCAATATCCTTTACCATGGCGGCGGGGGAGGGCACTTCATAGACAAGACAGGGGCGCCCGGAAAGGTCCAGGGCCACCCGGGCCAGGGCTTCATCCATGGGAAGCAGGAAACTTCCGTAGCGGCGGATGCCCTGCTTGTCTCCCAGTGCCCGGGCGATGGCGGTACCGAGGACCAGCCCCAGATCCTCCAGGGTGTGGTGGTAATCGACTTCCACATCTCCGGAAGCCTGGATTTTCAGGTCGAAAAAGCCGTGTTTCGTGAAGAGCTCCAGCATGTGATTCATAAACGGCACCGGTGTCCGGATCTCGGCAATGCCGGTCCCGTCCAGATTCAGCGTGCATTCGATCCGGGTCTCCCGGGTCTCCCGGCGGATTTCGGAAATTCGGCAATCTCCCATAGTCAAGGCTCCTTCCGTAGACATGCAGATCAATACGTTTCTGAAAATATACATTCCCCTGCCGTTTTTTCCAGTCCGGAAGCGTTTTTTCCGCCAAAACCATCGGGAGACCTGCGTGACGGCGGAGCACATGGTGCAAGGAACAGGGAGCGAGCATGGTCAAGGGGACGAAGGCGACGCAGGGGACGGAGGCGACGGTGGCACGGGGATGAGTGGGGACGCAGGGACGCAGGGACGCAGGGACGGGACACGCGAGGCACAGGGAGCGAGCATGGGAAAGGAGACAAAGGCGACGGGGGCCCCTGTGCCTCTCTTTGCCCACAATGCACCTCCCCGGACGGAAAACTGCAATGAGAAAAACGTAAGCGCATTTGCAATTCAGGTGAAACTGTGGCATATTATGGCGGAAACAGAAGGGATATTCATGGCAATTCGCATTATCCACTTTTCGGACCCTCACGCAGGGGGCCCTGCGGAAGACTGGATGGCGTATCTGGACAAACGCTGGGTGGGGGTTTTCAACTACCGGTTCCGGCGGCGTTTCCGCCACGACCAGAGCAAGTTCAAGCGCGCGGTGGAATACATCCTCGATACCCGCCCCGATATTGCGGTCTGCACCGGGGACCTGACCAGCACCGGGCAGCCGGGGGAATTTGCCGTGATGCGGGAGATCCTGCGGCCTCTCCGGGAGTCTTCGATCCCCCTTATTTACACTCCGGGCAACCACGATTGTTACGTTCACCGTCCCTCTTGTATGAAGGCGGTCAACGATACCTACCGCGAGGTGAACCGGGGCCGGGAATTTACGGATCTGCCGGTGCGGCTGGAGATCTGCGGCATCGATTTTCTGGTGGTGAACACCAGCCGCCCCTCCAATCTGCTCTGTTCCTGGGGATTTCTGGACCACCGGGATGCAGAGTGGATCGCCGTCCGGTCGCAGGAACACCCCGGCGTGACGAAAATCCTGGTCAACCACTACCCCATGTTCGAGGATCATCCGTTTTTGCGGGTCCGCCACCGGCTCTTCGGCGAGAAACCGGTCCGGCGCCTCATTGAATCCGGGGCCATCGACCTTTCTCTCTGCGGTCACGTCCACAAGCCCTACTGCCGGGTGGACGCCACCGGCCGGGGGGAGAACTGTGCCGGATCCGTAACGCGCAACGGCAGCATGGTGGAAATCCTGTTTGACGGCAAGAACTTCACCTATAAGACGATCCAGCTGTAAACGGAAGGTTCGGAATTGCATGGAACACTCCCCGGTTTCTGCGGCGGATCTGCATCATCAGGTCCTTCCTTTCTGGCGCGCCTTCCGGGAAGAGTGCGCTGAAGCTCCGGCGGTGGTGACGCTGGATTTTCACACGGATACCCTGTCCGGTCTGCGCCGGGGCCTTCTGGCCCCGCCCCCGGACGGGTGGAAAGAGCCTGAACTGGTGGCAGATGCTGTCACCAGACTTCACCATGATGAACACTTTGACTGGGCTCTCCGGAGCGGCATCCTCTCCTCCGCGACAATCATCGCCCTTTCTCCCCAGCAGGGGCCCTGCGGACACTCCGGCATTCAGGTCCGCCGGCCGGCCATCCCGGAAGTCGATTTTTTTCTAAATGATCCGGAACGGGCCCGCTGCACGGCGGACGCCCTGACGGGGGATGCCCTTCTGAAACCTCTGGTGAAAGAGGTTCTTGACTGGCGGAAGCCGTGGATCCTGGATGTGGACTGCGATTTTTTTCTGACTGCCGGGGCACTGAATTTTCCGGATGACTCCTGCATGGCGGAACTGATCCGGCGGGCGTCACGGATCACCCTTTCCCGGGAATCCGACTGGGTCCGGGTCCTACGGCTTCCGGGAGAGACGATCACCGGAGAATCCCTTGCCGTAAGTCTTTCAAAACGCTGTTTTTCCTTGAAAAAAAGGGACGGTGTGCTATTGTAGAATATCATGGATAACACGAAAAAACTCAAGATCTGTCATGTCATCACCCGCATGATTGTCGGTGGTGCCCAGGAAAACACCCTGTTCACCGTGGTGGATCACAGCCGGGACGGGCACGATGTCACCCTGGTCACCGGTCCCTCGCCGGGCCGGGAAGGAGCGCTTCTTGATATGGTGAAGGCGGACGGTTTCCGGCTGGAAATCCTCCCGGATCTGGTGCGGGAACTGTCGCCTTACCACGATTTTATGGCGTACTGGCGCCTGAAAGCCTATTTCCGGCGGGAAAAGTTTGATGTGGTCCATACCCATACCTCCAAGGCGGGGATCATCGGGCGGCTGGCCGCTCGTGCCGCCGGGATTCCGGTGGTGGTCCATACGGTTCACGGTCAGGCTTTTCATCCCTACGAAAAACCGTGGAGGAACAGACTCTTCATCTTTGCCGAACACCTTGCCGGGAATGTTTCGGACCGGATCTTTGCCGTGGCTCAGGCCATGGTGGACCAGTGTGTCGCTGCCGGGATTGCTCCCCGGGAGAAATATCAGGTGGTCTATTCCGGCATGGATATCGACCGTTTTCTGAATGCCGTTCCCTCGCCGGAGCTCCGGGAAAAGCTGGGACTTCCGGCGGGAAAACCGGTGATTTCCACACTGGCAAGACTTTCCCCGCAAAAAGGTTACGAATATGTCCTTCCGGCCGCCCTGCAAGTATTGAAGAGGCGCCCGGATGTGCATTTTCTTTTGATCGGCGACGGCCCTATGCGGCCTGATTTCGAACGGGCTGCTGTGGCGGCGGGATTTGCCGGAAATTTTCATTTTGCCGGGCTGATCTCGCCGGAAGATGTGGCCGGTCACCTGATTTTATCGGATATGCTCTGGCACCTTTCGCTTCATGAAGGGCTTCCCCGTTCGGTGGTCCAGAGTCTGGGCTGCGGCAGGCCCGCCGTCGGGTTCCGTCTGGACGGTACGCCGGAAGTGATACTTGACGGCGAAACCGGGTTCTGTACCGCCCCGGAAGCGGTGGATGAGGTGGCAGCCCGTACCCTGGAACTTCTGGATGATCCGGAAAAAATGCATGCCATGGGCCGCCGAGGTCAGGGACTGGTCCGGGACCGTTTCGGTCACCGGATGATGGCGGATATTCTGGGCAAAGCTTATCTGGAACTGACCGGATTGTGCAGAAACTGACGGAATATCTGGCCGGGTTTTCTTCCCTTGCCATCGCTTTCTCCGGCGGAACCGACAGCGCTCTGCTGGCCCATGAGGCGATTCAAGTCCTTGGAAAAAAACATGTTCTCCTACTGCATGGAGTTTCCGTCCTGCTGCCGGAGTGTGACCGGCACTTTACATGCCACTTTGCCGGTTTGGGGTGGCCCGTTCAGCAAGTTGAGCTGGAGCCTTTGAGTATCCCGGAGGTCCGGGCCAATGTGCGCGAACGCTGTTATTTCTGTAAAAAAGCCATGTATGCGGCGCTTCTTCAAGCGGCTGGTGCTGCTGGTTTTCGTGATCTTGCGGACGGGACCAATGCCGATGACACCCGGGATTTCCGTCCCGGCATGCATGCGGCGGAGGAACTGGGAATCCTGCATCCTCTGCTGGATTGCGGACTTGGCAAAGCGGCCGTCCGGGAACTGGCCCGGAAACGCGGTCTTCCCAACTGGGATCTTCCGGCGTCGGCCTGTTTGGCCAGCCGGATCCCGGCGGGGACGCCCCTGGACGAAGAGATCCTCCGGCGCATCGGCACGGCGGAGAACGGCCTGTCAGAGCTGGGGTTCCGGGGACACAGGGTGCGTTACGCGGATTTCCGAAGCGTCCGTCTCGAACTCAAGGAACCGGACTTTGCAAAACTTCCGGACTGCCGGGAAAAGGTTCTCGGCATACTCGGAAAACTGGGGTTTTCCCGTGTCACGGCAGATCTGAAACTCCGCGATACGGCTCAATGAAAGGCATTCCTTCAGGCTTTGGATTCCGTTTTCCGCTTTGCTTTGCGGGGGGCTTTGGCAGCGGCCTCGGGTTCGGTTTTCCGCTTTGCTTTGCGGGGGGCTTTAGCCGGTTCTTCCTCTGCGGCGGCTTTTTTTCGGAAAACACCCGTTTCAACGAGCTTATCCATCAGCTGCTGCATGGAATTGAATGCCGTCAGCATGCCGTTGGGCGGCATGATGATGCGGAGAAAATCCTGCGGGGCGGAAGGCTCTTCTGCACTGCCTGCCGGCAGATTCACAAAGTCCATTCTGATCATGCCGCCGCTGAAGTTGATCCTGCTCATCTGGTCCGCAAAAAATTCCGTCTTTTCAATCATGTTTCACCTCCTCCAAAGAGAATTTTCCTGTCTTGAGCTTACTATAACCGCATAATTTGAGAAATACAAGTCCAAAGAGGTAATTTCAAAAGTTTTGTTAA
>DCGO01000105.1 GCA_002314605.1 Lentisphaeria bacterium UBA1776
CAATGCGCATGCCGCGCATACAAAACAGCTTCTGAAGCAGTCCCGCAGGACCGGCCTCAGAAGCCGCCGATGCCGCAAAAGAATTACCTGCAGCAGATCTTCCGCTGATCCGCCTTCGGAATGGCGATGCAGCAGCAGTCGTTGACATAGCAGCGCTCCGGCAGCACGATCATCATATTGACCGGCTTTTTGTTGACCGGAAAGGCCGCATGGTGCCACACCCCGGGACGGATCATCACCACCGTCCCCCTGGGAACATAAAAGACCTCGATATCTTCCACCGGAACCCGGTCCGTGCACGCTCCGGCCGGAGCGACCCAGACCAGAGCATCGTTGTCCAGAGGCATGGAGACCTCGCAGGTGTGATTGTGGAACTCCCCGCACTCGATCACCTGGGGACGCGCATCGCAGAAACAAGTGGAAAATGCCGGGGTGCCGCCGCAGAATTCCGGCAGGACCATATCCCGGTAAAAGACGATCGGCGCATCTTTGGGACCGGTGGCAATAGCGTCCGGATTGATGAGCTGCGCATAGGCGCCGTAGGGATGGAATTTCTCCACGGACAGGGGCCGGACTTCTACACTTTTCATAACGGTCTCCTCCTTATTTTTTGAGATGAAAGACTTCCACCATGGAACGCTTGTCTCCGAAAACCGTCAGCATATCGCCGGCCTCCAGTTCAGCATCCGGGCTCCAGACGCTCTCCGGAGCGCTGTGGGCCTTCTGGATCATCAGCACGTTGATTTTGGACCTGTTCCGCAGGTCCAGCTGCCGGAGACTTTTGCCGATCATATCCTCCGGCACGCTCACTTCCGCAATGGCCGACCCCTTGAACTCCACAAAATCGGTGATATTGTCCAGCGACAGCCGCCGGGAGAGCCGTTCCGCCGCCGATTGCTCCGGCTGAATGATCTCATCCGCCCCAAGCCGGCAGAGGATGCGCTGCTGAAGAATGCTCCCCGCCTTGACATAGACCTTGGACACGTTCTCCTGTTTGAGAAGCGTAAGAGCCAGAAGCTGTGATTCAAAGTGGGAACTCATGCAGAGAATAACGGCGGAAAACTTGGAAACCTCCAGTTCCCGGATCACTTCCTCACTGCTTACGTCGGCGACCACCGCTTCGGTGACCTTGGAACTGATATCGTTGATCCGGTCCGGATTGATGTCCACCGCTGTCACATGATTGCCGCTCCGGCTCAATTCCTGCGCAAGGAACGCACCGAATACGCCCAATCCGAAAATCGCAAATGAATTTCCAGCCATAAAACTATCCTTCAGTTGACCACGATCCGTTCTTCCGGATAGACCAGCCGGCTCCGGCGGCTCCGGCCCAGAAGAAACAGGAAGAAAGTGAAAAAACCCACCCTCCCCAAAAACATGAAAACGATCAGCATCACTTTGGCGCCGGCTGTGATGGCTTCCGGATTGTCCAGTGCAAGTCCCACCGTGGCCAGAGCCGACGCCGTCTCAAAGAGCGCCCAATGCATGGAACAGGGCGTAAGCGATGCCAGAAGGATCGACCCGAAAGCCGTCAGCAGAAGATACGTCACCAGCACCACAAATGCTTTCAGCACGTTTTCCGGAGGCACCGTCCGCTTGTAAAGGATCACTCCGCTGGCGCCTTTGAAGGAACTGTACAGACCGGCCACCGCCAGCGCAAAGGTCGTAACCTTCATCCCTCCGCCGGTGGATCCCGGCGCTGCTCCGATCAGCATCAGGACCACCATGACCGTCATGCTGCCGGCACAGAGTTTATCCAATTCCAGTACCCGGAAACCCGCCGTCCGGCAGGCCGCCGACTGAAAAAACGCATCCAGCAGACTTACCGGTCTCCCGGAGTTGAACTGCAGAAGCCACAATGCGGCACTTCCGGCAAGCAGCAGACCGGCGGACCAGGCCAGAATCAGCCGGGTCTGAGCGTGAAGCTGCAGCCGGTTCCGGCAGGACGTCACAATATCATAGACCACATAGACCCCGAGACCGCCCAGAATGAACAGAAACGCGATCACAAATCTGATGGCACCGGAAATTCCTTCCAGCCCTGCCGGAAGCGGGCTCAATCCCGCATTGCAGAAGGCAGAAACCGCATGAAAAAGCGCGTACCACACCGCCTGAACCGGCGTGATCCCCCCCCCCAGCAGGAAAAGCGGCAGAAGCAGCAGGAACCCGATTCCTTCGCAGAGCAGAGTGTAGTAGAAAACCATCCTGGCAAGTCCCTCGGTCCCCTGCCTGGAAAATCGGTCCGAAATATTGGACATGATCAGGACACCGCCGTAACTCAAGCGGTGTCCCATCATCAGAATGATGGAAGTCGTAAGAGTCATGATCCCGATACCGCCTGCCTGGATCAGCAGCAGCACCACCAGCTGTCCGGCCCACCCGAGATCCGCGATTCTGACCGTTTCCAGTCCCGTCACACAGACCGCGCTGGTGGCGGTGAACCCGGCATCAATCCAGTTCAGTGCCGTGCAGCAGAAATGCAGGAGCCCTGTTCCCGCCAGAATCATGCCGGCAAATGAAAGCAGAAAATACAACTGACTGGTTTTGACCACACTGATCTTCATTGCCGTATTTCCCGTAATGGATGATTATATCCTGCCAGCCGCCATGATCTTACCATGCTTCGGTCGTAAATTCCACTGCCATGACAGCCGCCTCCCGGCAAGCTTGGCCGGCACCCTGGCGCTTGGCGGAATCCGTATCGCCGGGAGCCTGAAAGTTGGCTGTTCCCGTCACCTGACGCAAAGGGATCAGAGGCTTTTTCCGGCCGGGGATGATCACCGAATACTCAGCCGTGACCGTAATCGCCCACTCTTCAGGCTGGAAATTATTGTTTCTGTCATCGTACTGGGTGGTCGTGGTGACTTCCCGCACAGTCACATCGGTAATGTGCATGTAAATAATGCAGTCGGCCTTCTTTTCTGACACCACCTTCAACGTGCCGTCCAGCATAAACTGTTCAGACAGATAATTGCGCATCTGGTACGCCAGATTGTAAACCGTGGTGTCGTTTTTGACCGCCGCAATGGCGATGGTCTTGATCTGCGGGTGTCCGAATGTGCCGATGTGATATCCGCATCCGCAAAGTCCGGACAGAACAAGCGCGGCCATACAGAAAAATAACCTTTTCACTTTTTATCCTTCTCCTGCTGAGGGCTCTTGAGATCGTAGATCGGCAGCAGGTACCTGCCGTTGCTGTTTTCCGGAGCGATCAGCAGGATCTGGCCCTCATCCGGGATAGCCCGGCGGGGACTGCTGAGCAGCCGGGGTTTGATCTCCGGCGGAAATTCATCCGGCGTGTACTCCTTGTCGAGTTTGACCAGCAGCCGCTCGGACTCTGCCGCGGAAAGGGAGTCCGGATATTCCTTGAGCACCCGGTTCAAGTACTGCTGGGCCGCCTGTTTGCGTCCGGTCCGGTTGTAGAACTGGGCGATCCCCAGCATCCGCTCGGACTGAATGTCCTTGCCTTCCAGAATGCACTTGTCAACATAGGGCATTTCAGAAGCACCGGGATAGTGTTTCCGGAAATCCTCAAATACCTCCAGCGCCTCCCGATTCAGCCGGCCGTCTCCGTCCCCCTTCCTGGATAAAAAATACAGCATCTCCCCCAGCGCCAGCAAAGCATATTTCTGCTGGGAAGCTTCCGGATAGTCCTTGATAATGGCCCGCAGATGCCGGATGGCCTTATCGATCTTGCCCTTTTCATCGTAATAAAATGCCAGTCTGAGACGCAATTCCGGCGCAGCTGCGGCAAAAGGTGCGTGCTTGAGAACGTTTTCAGCGACCGTCTCGGTCCGGTCCTCATCCGTCAGCCACGGAATGAACCGCAGATACCAGAACGCCGGATCCCGGTAGCCGGTGACAAATGCCTGGGCGATCTCATACTCCCGCTTGACCCAGTAATTGAAATCGCATCGGGTGGGATAATGCTTCAGAATTTTTTCGATGACCTCGTATTCCCGGAACAGAAGTCCGCACCGCCGCCATGCTTCAGCCTGCCCCAGAAGGGAGTTCAGTTTCAAGAGCGGTGTCTCCGCCGTAAACTCGGCCTCTTCGAGCATCTTCGCTGCATCCCGCCATTCGCGAGCTCTCGCCAGATCCGCCGCTTCCGTAGCCAGACGGCTGGATTCGGCATCATCCGCCGGCAGCGTCCATGCGGCCAGCAGAACGGCGATCAACAGTATTCGTCGGACATCCATCATGTCAGGGGGTCTCCTCCTGGAACTCAAATCACATCAGCTTCATGCCGGGCAGATCCTGCACATCAATCAAACCAGCCACCCGGTCACTCTGGTCCAGCACGATCACGCCGTTGATGTGCCGCTCTTCCACCACTTTCAGGACCTCCACGGCCAGATCGTCGGCATGAACATAAGCCGGATGCTCCGTCATCACCTCGCTGATACGGCACTGCAGCACTCCGATGTCTTTTTTGACGGACCGGCGGAAATCCCCGTCCGTAAAAATTCCCAGCAGCTTCCGGTCCCCATCCGCCACAATGGCGGCACCGCACCTTGCCTCGGTCATGGCCAGAAGAACATCCTCCACCAGCATATCCGGACCAACCACTGCGGAACGGTCTCCTCCCCGCATGACATCCGCCGCCCGCATGGTCACTGCCCGGCCGATGGCCCCGCCAGGATGGAGACGCCCGTAATTTTCCTTGGTGAATCCCCGTTCCTGGAGCATCACCATGGAGAGGGCATCCCCCAGCGCCAGAAGTGCCGTGGTACTGGTGGTCGGCGCCAGATTGAAGGGACATGCCTCACGGGGAATGGGCATCGGCAGAGTGTAATCGCAGAGTCTGGCCAGACTGGACTCTTTGTTCCCGGTAATGGCCACGATCTTCACTCCGAGCCGCTTGGCGGGGACGATCACGCCGATAAGCTCCTCGGTCTCGCCGCTGTAGCTTACCGCCAGCATCAGATCGAACTTCTGCATGATCCCCAAATCCCCGTGAAGCGCTTCAATGGGATGCAGAAAAACCGCCGGAGAACCGATGCTCGAAAGCGTCGCCGCGATCTTTTTTGCAATATAACCGCTCTTGCCGATCCCGGTCAGGATCAGCTTTCCGCCGCGGTTGACCGTATCCAGACAAACTCCCGCCGCCGTCTCAAAGGACGAATCCAGCTCCCGCTGCAGTGTCTGCAGACCCTCGATCTCCACATCAAAAACATGCCGTGCACAATCCAGAATACGGCTCATGGAATCACCCTTTCTTCGTTAAACGGTCAAATGCGGCAGGCGCGGATCTCGGTCACGATGATCCCCCGCGCCCCTTCGGCGTACAATTCATCCATGATCCGGTTGCTGTCGCTCCGGCGGATCATGGACTTCACCGCCACCCATTCTGGGTTGCTCAAGGGGGCCACGGTGGGCGACTCGATCCCCGGCGTGATGCGGCAAACCGCTGCCAGCTGAGCGCGGGGAATGTCGTATTCGATCATGGCGTATGCGTCTGCCAGCAGAATGCCCTTGATACGGCCCATCAGGATCCGCACATCCGGAGCATCGGCGATCTCCCGGGAACGGGCCACCAGCACGGCCTCGCTCTGAAGCATGGGTTCACCGATGACGGCAAGCCCCGCTTCCACCAGCGTGCGGCCGGACTCCACCACATCGGCAATGGCATCGGCCACCCCCAGACGAACGGAGATCTCCACAGCACCATCCAGCTTGACGATCTCGGCATGGAGACCGCGCTTTTCCAGGTTCCGGCGCAGAAGCTCCGGGTAACTTGTCGCAATGCGTTTTCCATCCAGGTCCTTCACCGTCATCCCGGAATCCGCCGGTGCGGCAAAGCAGAATCTGGAGCGGCCGAATTCCAGCGGCATGATTTCCGTCACCGGAGCGTTGCTGTCAGTGGTAAGGTCCCTTCCCGTGATGCCCAGATCAAGGACCCCCTTCCCCACATAAACGGCGATATCCCGGGGGCGAAGAAAAACGAAATTGACATCGTTTTCCGCGTCACGGACAATGAGTTCACGACTGGAACGGGTGCACTTGTACCCGGCTTCGGTCAAAAGCGAAACGGCGCGTTCGGAAAGCGCTCCTTTGTTCGGCACAGCCAGCTGCAGCATAAAAAAACCTCTGAATTCCTGCGGGTTAAAGATAACGGTATACGTCTTCGAGTTTCAGCCCCTTGGCGATCATCATCACCTGCAGGTGATAGAGAAGCTGGGAGATCTCTTCGGCGGTGCGGTCATTGCCCTCATATTCGGAAGCCATCCACACTTCACCGGCCTCCTCCACGATCTTTTTTCCGATAAAATGAACGCCCTTCTGCAGTTCCTTCACAGTCCCGGACGCGGGGTCACCGGCGAACTGTTTCTGCTGCAGTTCGGCGAAAAGCTGTTCAAACGTCTTCATGACACAAATCTCCCTGATAAAGATATATCTTGCATAATATACTGCTGAATCTGCAAAAAAACAACTTTTTTCCGCATACCGGCACAAAAAAACGGAACCCCCTGCGGGAAAAATTCCCTGCTGTGGCTTGACCCGGGGCGGTTGACGCAGTATATTCTCTGCAAAGGAGTATTTTCCATGGATATAAATCTCAGCCGCCCGCTGGTGATCTTTGATATTGAGAGCACCGGCGTCAATGCCGAACACGACCGCATTGTTGAAATTTCCGTGTTGAAGATCCAGCCGGACGGGACCAGCAAGTCCTACACCCGCAGGGTCAATCCGGAAATGCCCATCCCCCCCTCCGCCACAGCCGTCCACGGCATTTCCGATGCGGACGTGGCAGGGTGTCCGCCCTTCGCGGAGATCGCCCCGAAACTTGGCGAATACCTGGAGGACTGCGACTTCGGGGGGTACAACCTCATCAATTTTGACGTTCCCATGCTGGAAGCGGAATTCCGCCGTTCAGGGATCCCCTTCTCCATGGTCGGACGGCAGGTAATCGACGTCTATAACATCTTCTGCAAGCTTTATCCCCGGACCCTTACAGCGGCCTACGAGTTTTTCTGCGGCAAAAAGCTGGAGGACGCCCACAGTGCCGACGCCGATACCATGGCCACATGGGAGGTTCTGCTGGGGCAGATCGCGAAACACCCGGAACTTCCCAGGACGGCGGCGGAACTGGCGGCCTTCGGTAACATGCAGGACCCGGATGCGCTGGACCGCCAGCGCCGCTTTAAGTGGCGGGACGGCGATGTAATTGTGAACTTCGGCAAGAATGCAGGGCGGCTGCTGAAAGACATTGCCGAAAACGATCCCGGGTTCCTCCGCTGGATCATCCGCTCCGATTTTCCGGAAGATGTCAAAACCATCGCCCGGGACGCCCTCATCGGGAAATTTCCGGTGCGATGAAAAAAGTCCCGACACCCGCCTTCGACAAACTTTGCCGTCTGGCGGGAAAGGCGGTCTGCACCTACAGCATGATCTCCGCCGGAGACAGGATCCTTGTGGGAATTTCCGGCGGCAAGGACAGTCTCACACTGGCCCGCACGCTGCAGCATCTGCAGAAACATGCACCCGTTGATTTCGAGCTGGAATTTGCGGTTTTCGACCCGGGGTTTCCGGATTTCGGCATGAATGCGCTCCGGGAATACGCAGCGAGTCAGAACTGGCCCCTCCGGGAAACGAAGGCGGACGTGGCCTCCTCTCTGGACCCGGCAAGGGACAACATCCCCTGCGTTCTCTGTTCCCGGATCCGCCGGGGGAAACTAAATGCCCTTGCCAAAGAACTTCACTGCGGAAAACTGGCACTGGGGCAGCATCTGGACGATGTCCTCGTTTCCTTCCTCATCAGCGCCGTCCGTGGTCAGGGGCTCACCACCATGGGGCCCAATGTCCCCAGCAAATCGTGTCCGGGACTCCGGATCATCCGCCCTCTGGTACTTGCCGAAGAATCCCTCATCCGGGAGGCGGCAAAGGAGCTTGGTCCCTACCCTGAAGCGGGAAAATGCGCGTACAGTCAGATGCTTGAAGACGGGGACCGGGTGTATTTCCGGCAGCTTCTGGACACCATGACATCGCACATCCCCCACCTCCGCGCCCAGATGCTCCAGTCCCTACGGCATGTGGAAACAAAGTATCTTCTGGACCCGCGTTTCCTGACGGAGAAGTGATCCTTAATCCAGTTCCCTGCTGAACCGGAAACGGCAGACCCTCGTCACCGGGTCGGCAAATTCCAGTTCAACAGGATAACGTTTGCCGGTCTGAAGGTCCCCGTTGCCGAAACGGGTCTTGAATTCAAAAGCCAATTCCGGGATCATACAGGCACACCTGCCGCCTTCCAGCTGCTGAACGGCCACGGCCTCCCCTCGCCAATCCGGATGGCGCTGAAACCAGACGATCTTGTAAAATTCATTCACGTCCCGCTCCAGCCGGGTCCGGACCAGTCCGGCATCTTCCGCCGGAGCAAAGGCCGCTTCCATCTCCTCCGCCGTCATGGGCGCTTCATGCCGGAAAATTCTCCGCAGCTGGCGGTGAGCCAGCAAGTCTGCGTACCGTCGCAGGGGGCTGGTGACCCGGACGTAAGGCTCCAGTCCCAGCCCGGCGTGCCGTCCCGGCCACGGACTCAATACCCCCGGGGCACAGGCCCGCCGGGCGGCGTACATAATAGAGAGCGCCGCATCCTCCGCCGGGATCTCCTCCAGCTCCGCCGGAGCCTGAATCACAAAAGGCATGGCGATTTCGTGTTCCGCCGCATACTGCGCCACGGCGGATCCGGCGGCCAACATGGCATGGGCCACGACTTCCCGGACCGGAGAAAATTCAATGGGGACAACCTCAATATCTTTTCCGATCACCTTGACCTTCACTTCCGGCATCCGGATGAAGAGTGCCCGCTCTTTCCGGCGGTAATCCTTGAATCGTTCCAGCAGCGGGACCGCGCCTGCCAGAGGCCCGTCAAAAAGGCCCTGCGCGGTATCGTAATCGTGCCGGGAAACCCGGACCATGGAGGGAAAAAAGTCAAGCAGTTCCGGCCTGCCGTCTCCGGCAAAATCCAGCACAAAGGTCCAGGCGGGACTCGTTTCCGCAAGTCCCAGACCGAATTTTGCCGTCGCCTCTTCCGGGAGCATGGGAGTCACGCCTTCGGGGAGATAAAGGTTTTCCCCCCGTTCCCGGGCTTCCAGATCCGCCGGACCACCCGGCAAAAGTCCCGCATCCGGGTCCGCCACATGGACCAGAAGATGCGTTCCGTCATAAGCGATGGCATCGTCCGGATCCGCACTCCCCCGGTCGTCAATGGCGTAGGCTTCCAGCCAGGTCTGATCCCGCCGTTCCACATCCGGCACATCGTCCATGGAAAATTCCGGGGCTTTCACCTCCACCCCCGCCCGCATGGGCCAGGGGTCAGAGAGATCGCTCCAGCACTTGAGTTTCAGGAGGAGCATGTGGGCCGTATCCGGGGCGGATTCCATCCCCAGATCCCGCATGAGACGGCTGTTCTCAATGACGCCGTAAGCCACCTGCTCCAGTTCCCGGATCGCGCTCCGGTCGTTTTCCGGATCGATCCTGCCGGAACGGATCCTTTCGATCAGCGCACTCCGGGCGGCGGCCTCGGATTCTCTGGCATGGAGCGCTTTCAGCGCCGCGGCGACATCCTGTGCAGGTTTCGCCCGGACTCCGGAGTCAGGATCTCCGGAAAAATACAGTCCGCAGGAAAGAAGCTTCCAGGCATTCCACGCCGCTTCCGGCGTATTGCCGCCGTAGGCGCATTCCAGAAACTCTCCAAAGGAAAGAAGCTCCTCCCCCATGAGTTCGGCCAGTTCTCCGCAATCCGGTTCCGGCAAGTCCTTCAGGGGAAGGGATGATACGGGACCGGAGTGAAGAAAGACAATGTCCTTCGGCCGCACACTTTTCGATGAACCGCCGGCAATGGAAATCTCCAGCTTGTCGCCGTTGACGGCGCGGACAATGGCGGCCTTGCTCTTGTAGAGCGCGAGGCAGCCGGGGACCAATCGTGCCATGAATATTCTCCTCCGGTCACAAGTCAGTTTTTTCCGCCGGAGAGCTGCGACAGCGTCTCCCGGAAAAGCTTCGCCCGTTCCACATCGGCTTCCTCCCCGGAAAGGGGCCGCCCGGCGATCCGGCTCAAGTGCGCCGGATTGGTCCGGACAAACAGAAAATGGATGGACGGCACGGAAACGGAGTCGAACATTTCAAGATCCGCCCCCAGCCGGAGACTGGACAGGGCCTGCAGCGATTCCGGTAGCGTGAGCTTGAACGCATGACGCAAAAGGCCGTAGGCGCGGCCCACCTGGTCGAAGAGGGTGTATCTGGACTTTTTCAGCACCGAAAGACGGGCGTTCTTTTCGTAGTTGATGATGGACTGGATCACCCCTGCAAGGTGGGAAAGGATCTCCGTCTCGCTTTCCCCCAGGGTGGACTGGTTGGATATCTGATAGAGATTCCCCTGATTTTCGGTTCCTTCCCCGTAAATGCCCCGGACCGCCAGATTGAGCTTGGAAGCCCCCTGAACCACCGAAGTGATCTTGCCGGACATCACCAGCCCCGGCAGATGAAGCATGACCGAGGCACGCATGCCGGTCCCCACATTGGTGGGACAGCTGGTAAGGTAGCCAAGTTTCTCGTCAAAGGCAAATTCCAGCCGGCTGCTGAATTTCGTATCCAGTCTGTCCGCGTCCTGCCAGGCGGCATCCAGTGCAAGCCCCGGCCGGATCGCCTGGATCCGCAGATGATCCTCCTCGTTGATCATCACCGAAAGCGTCTCGTCCGCCCTCGCCAGCACGGTCCCGGCAACGGGGTTGGTCAGAAGATCCCGGCTGGCCAGACGCCGCTCGAAGAGGATCTCCTGGTCCAGCGTGGAAAGTTCCGCCACGTCAAACCGGCAGGCTCCGGTCCCGAACATGCGCCCCGCAGCCGCCGCTCCGGCGGACAGATCCCGTATCGCCGTCATCTGTTCCGGAGACGCCGCCGGGGGAAAGGGAAACTCCTTCAGGTTCCGGGCCAGACGGACTCGGGAACTGATGGCGACCTCCTCCTCCGGAACAACATCCCCGAGAAATCCAACCGGATTCTGCAGAAGCCGCGTCATGGGATCCCGGATCATGCTTCACCTCCGGACAGGGATTCCCGGCGGAACGGCTGATTTTTCTCCAGTTCGCGGATAACGTCCCGAATCTGGGCGGCACGCTCGTAATTCTCGGCCTTGACGAGCTCGGCAAGCTCCTGTTTCAGCCGGATCACCCGGGCGGCGGCAGCGGCGCCGCCGTCTGCGGTGCGGCGGCACCCGGGCCGTTTGCCCACATGGACCCGGCCCCGCTGAACATGCCCGAGGACGTCTTCCATGATGGGCGCAAAGGCCGCATAACATACCGGACACCCCATGCGGCCGCCGGACTTCTTCAGCATGGCGACGGTACGCCCGCACCGGGGACACTTGAGATCCGGCATGGGCGTTTCCGGTTCGGCAGAGGCTGGACCGTTCTCGGCAAGTTTTCCCAGATTGTAGAGCATTTCCGCAAGATTGAACGATCCGAAGTTCAATCCGGCGGATTTTTCATGCTCGCGGGCACACTCGGCACAGACGTTCAGCGATTTCTGCTTCCCCCCGACGAACTCCTTGTAATGGATGGTCGCCTCGTTTTTTTTGCAGATATCGCAAAGCATTTTTCAATCTCCTTTCAAAAAAAGATTGCATTCTGCGGTAAAAAGATTATATTTCATCCCGGTACGTACAATAAGGGCCTTTCAAAAAAAAGCAAGGATGGAAGAGATGAAACTTGGAATTATCGGCGGAAGCGGCCTCAACGACCTGGATGGAATGACGGATGTTCAGGCTCAAAATATAACGACTCCCTGCGGGAACCCCTCCTCGGAGCTCCTGACCGGGAAATTTGACGGCAGCGAGCTGGTCTTTCTCTCCCGCCACGGCAAGGGACATTTCCTGCTCCCGAATGAGATCAATTACAAGGCCAATATCGCTGCCATGAAAATGCTGGGAGTCACCCATATTCTGAGCATCTCCGCTGTAGGCAGTCTGCGGCGGAGGATCTGTCCCCGGGATGTGGTGGTGGCGGACCAGTTTTTCGACAACAGCAGAATGCCCCCCGACAAACAGACTTTCTTCGGAAACGGCATTGCCGGACATGTTTCCTTTGCCGAACCGGTCTGCCCCGAATTGAGCGCTCTGGCCGCCGATGTGCTGGAACGGGCCATCCATTTAAGCAGCGACCGTTCCCGCAAGGTCTTCCGGGGAGGCACTTACGTCAATATGGCCGGCCCCGCCTTTTCCACCCGGGCGGAATCAAGGTTCTACCGCACCATGGGGTTCCATGTGATCGGCATGACCAATGCCACCGAAGCCAAGCTCGCCCGTGAGGCGGAGATCTGTTACGCCACCGCCGCCTTCGTCACCGACTTCGACTGCTGGCACCGCTCCCGGGAGGCCGTCACGGTGGAAATGATCCTGAGCAACATGGCGGCCAATACCGAACTGGCCCGGGCGCTGGTTTCCGGCGTGGCCAAACACTTTGCGGAACTGGAACGCACCTGTTCCTGCAGTCATGCCCTGGAAAATGTGATCGCCACCGCTCCGGAAGCGATTCCGGAAGATGTCCGCAGAAATCACGCTCTCATCTTCGGCAAATATCTCAAATCCTGTTAGAGGACATTATGGACACTCCCAATCAACTGACCATCCTGGGACTCGGCAGTGTCGGCGCCGCGGCAGCCGGACGGATCCGGAGTCTGCTTCCGGAAAGCGCCGGGATCCGCATCAAAGCCATAGACACCGATGCACGGAAACTTGCCGCAAGCGGCATCCCGGACGCGGACAAGCTGCAGATCGCTTCCAACTGGCGGCAGGGCCGTGGCTGCGGCGGAAATGTGCTCGATGGCCAGCGGGCGCTTGCCTTTGACCGGGCGAAGATCGAAACCCTGATCGGCCGCCCTGAATTTCTGCTGGTGACAGCGGCATTCGGCGGCGGGACCGCCACCGGAGGCGCCGGCATCATCCAGAGCATCTGCCGGAAAAACAACATTCCGGTGATCTTTCTGGTGACCTTGCCCTTCACTCAGGAAGGGCACAGCCGGAGACAGGCGGCGGAAGACACCATACGGCAGGACCTTTTGAGCGGGGCGGATGCCGTACTGGCGCTGCCCAATGATCTTCTGTACTCGGTGCTCCCCCCCACCACGCCGGTGCTGGAAGCCTACGATATGGCCAATCAGGAATTTGCCCGGACCGCTTACGGTATCGCCCTTCTCCTGACCCAGAACAATCTCCTGGCGCCGGACACGGCGGATCTGGCGGCCATGCTTCACCGAAAGAAAAGTTTCTGCAGCATCGGCATCGGCCAGGGGACCGGGGAAAACGGGACGGACCGGTGTCTGAAAGCGCTGGAAGAGATGCTTCAGTCCCCCCTTCTGGGCGGAGCGGACAAGCTGGCCAAAGCCGATGCGGTGATCTTCTCCCTCATTGGCGGCAGCACCCTCTCTCTGGGCGAAGTACGGCAGACCCTCGACACTGCCATAGAATACCTCGGCAGCAGCACGGCGGTCCTCTCCGGGGCCTCGGTGGAACCCTCCTTCGGAGACCGGGTCATGATGTGCGCCATTGCCGTCAATTTCGATGATCAGGAGGAAATGAACGCCGTTGCCGAGCACCCGGCAGTTCCGCAGGAGAAAAAAGTCAGGAGTTCCCGTTCCAGATCCGGAAAACACAGCGATGAAAACCAGCAGGTATTTGCGTTCGAGAATCCCTCCAAGGGCATCATGGAACGGACCACCCCGGTGATCTGGAACGGGGAAGACCTGGACGATCCGACTTGGCGGCGGCGTTCCGCCTCCCTTGATCAGGGCTCTATCATCACGGCGGAAGCCGCAAAATAAAGGGTATCCTGAAGTTTTTCCGGAAGATCCGGAGGACAGAGCCGGTCCGGCCCTCAAATGCTGCGTGTACGGCGCGGGACGGTCGCGCCGCCCTGCATCACGATACTATTTCAAATCTGCGCCGCTCCCTGCGGCGCTTCGACTCCGGTGCCGTCAAAAACCGGAATGAACTCCGCCCTGGAAGCACCCCCGCCCTGAAAATACCCGTCCGTAATGCTGGAATCCAGCAGAGCCGCCTTGACCCGGCAGTATTCCCTGTACGTCACCCGACGGTTGAGTTCCGGAAATTCCGTCTCCGAAACCCGGCCGAAAGGCATGTACTGCCGCATGAGGCTGAACATGATGTCTCCCGGCTTGAAGTGTTCCGCCACAAAATGGATCACCTGAATGGTGTCCGCCACATGCCCCGGAAGCAGAAGGTGCCGGATCACCACCCCTTTTTTCAGCAGACCGTCCGGCCCGATTTCGTAAGGTCCCGTCTGACGGAACATCTCCATGACCGCCTCGGCGGCCCGTTCCCGGTAATCCTTCACCCCGCTGTAACGGAAAGCGAGAGCATTGTCGAAATACTTGAAATCCGGCAGATAGATCTGAATTTTTCCCTCGAAACGCTGCAAAGTGTCCACCGCATCGTAACCATTGGTATTATACACGACCGGTACAGGAAGTTCCCCTTCGAGGCTGGTCAGGACCGCATCGGAAAAATGCTGGGGCGTCACCAGATCGATGTTGTGGGCACCCCGCCCGATCAATTCAAAATAGATCTCCCGGAGCCGTTCCGGGGTGACCTCGATCCCGGATCCTCCGGTGCTGATGCCGTAGTTCTGACAGAAGACGCAGCGGAGATTGCAGCCGCTGAAAAACACCGTCCCGGCTCCCCGGGTGCCGCTGATGACCGGCTCCTCCCAGAAATGCAGTCCCGCCCTGGCCACCACAGGATTCTGCGGAACGCCGCAGACCCCCGGGATCTTTTCCCCGAATGTTCCGGACACCGGACGCCGGGCGTGACACCGCCGGGGACACAGGTCGCAGAACTCACCCATGATACACCTGCTTTTCCGCCATGCGCTTCAGCCGCAAAGCATTGGCGATCACCGAAACGCTTGAAAGACTCATGGCCAGACACCCGATCACCGGGCTGAAGTGCCAGCCAAAAACAGGATACAGAACTCCCGCAGCCAGCGGAATGGCCAGAATATTGTAAATAAAGGCGAAAAAGAGATTCTGACGGGTGTTCCGGCCCAACGCCGTCCCCAGATCCATGGCCCGGACCAATCCCCCCAGATCCCGGCCGAGGAGAGTCATGCCGGCACTCTTCATGGCCGCATCCGCTCCGCCGCCCATGGCGATCCCCACATCCGCCGCCGCCAGTGCCGCTGCATCGTTGATGCCGTCCCCCACCATGGCCGTGATGCCCTCCCGTTGACGGGCCCGGACGATTTCGTACTTTTTCTCCGGCAGAACACCACCAACGACATCCGTAATCCCCAACTGTCTTCCGGCGGCGGCGGCAGTTTTCGGGTCATCCCCGGAAAGGAGCGTGAGACGGATCCCCCGCTTCTGCAGAGCCTCCACCGCCGGCAGGGTCTCCGGCCGGACGGGGTCCGAGACCACGGGAGCCCCCAGAAGGCACCCTGATTCCGCCACAAAAAACACCGTTTCCCCGGCAGAAAGCACCCGTTCCATGCCGGATGGCAGACTGGTCATATCCACCTGATGCACTTTCATCCACTCTCCGCTGCCGATCAGGACCTCCGCACCGTCCACCCTGGCGGATACCCCCATTCCCGGCACGGCGGCAAAGCCGACTGCTTCCGGAATGGCCAGATGGCGCTCCTCGGCGGCCTCCGCCACGGCCTTCGCCAGCGGGTGACTGCTGTGACGCTCCACGGCGGCGGCAATGGCAAGAAGGTGCTCCCGCTCCGACTGCTTCGAGTCGGTCAGAATCTCCATGAGTCTTGGACGGCCTTCCGTGACGGTGCCGGTCTTGTCAAGGATCACATTGCGAACATGCCGGATGGCCTCCAGCGTCCCTGCGTCCCGGACCAGAATGCCGTGCTTCGCGGCAATCCCGATGGCCACCACAATGGACATGGGAGCCGCCAGCCCCAATGCACAGGGACAGGCGATCAGAAGTACCGCAATACCGCTTGAAAAACCCATTTCCAGATTGCCGTATCCCCATGTCCACACCCCGAAAGCCCCGATGGAGCACAGGAGCACCACCGGGACAAAAACGGCGGAAACCGTATCCACCAGACGCCTGGCCGGGGGCCGGCTTGCCTGCGCCTCGGCAACCAGCGCAATCATCCTCGCCAGCATGGTCTCATCTCCCAACTTCTCCGCACGTATGTCGAAACTCCCGGAGGTGTTCAGTGTCCCTGCAATCACGGCGGAGCCTCTGCCGCAGCTTTCCGGCATGGATTCTCCGGTCATCAGAGATTTGTCCACCGCGCCAAGGCCGCCGGTCACGGTACCATCTACCGGAATTTTCTCGCCCGCCCGGATCCGCAGAAGGTCTCCGGGACGAACCTCGTCAAGTTCCACCGTCTCCAGACTCCCGTCGGGACGGATCCGGCTGGCCACCGGAGGCGCCAGATCCAGCAGGGCATTCAGTGCCTCGGAGGTTTTGGCCCGGGCCCGGGCCTCCAGGACCTGTCCGAACAGGATCAAGGTGGCGATCATGGCCGCTTCCTGGAAATAGACCCTCGGCCATCCGCCATCCCGCATGGATTCAGGGAGCCACGGTGCCAGAATGAGATCGGCGATACTGGCCAGATATGACGCACCGATCCCCAGCAGGATCAACGTGAACATATTGAAGTGCAGTGTCCGGATGGACACGATCCCCCGCACCAGCAGAAAACGCCCCGGCCATGCCAGAAGGATCGTGGCAGCGGCAAATCCGGTGAAGATCCGCCAGCCCGGCATATTCGCCTCCTTCAGAAAGAGCATGCCGCCGATCATCCCGACGGTCAGCACAAGAGAAAGGATGAATTTGCAGACAAGGAGCCGGTATTCGCACCGTTCTTCCGTCCGTGCCGCCAGCGCCGCCCGGATGCTTCCGGAAGAGAGCTTCGGTTCCAGCATCATGCCGCACTTGGGACAGGCGCTCCGGCGGTCGGACTCCACGCCGGGACACATGGGACAAAAATACACCGTCCCGGCCCCGTCCGGCTTTTCCGCGGGTTCCGCCTGAGGCTTCAGGTACTTCGCCGGATCGGCCAGAAATCTCTCCCGGCAGTGTTCACAGCAGAATCCGTAACGTGTTCCCAGGTGATCGCAGGAAATCTTTGCCGGCTCCGCTACGGTCATCCCGCACACCGGATCGATCAGTCCTTCCATAGTCCGCCTCCTTGCTTTGGCTCAAATCTCCTTCATAAAAATACCATGTCCCGGAGATTTTGCAAGTCAGATCGGAAGACTCAGGACTCCATACCGGCGGCGGCCCGTGGGAAAAGCACGTTGTTTTCGAGATAGAAGTGTTCCCGGATCATGGCGTCGATCATGGCAAAATTGGCGGCAAGAAATTCCAGCTTGGCCCGGCGGCTCCGGCGGCTTTCCAGCGCCCGGCGGAAGAGACTGCGGATAAACGGAAGTTTTTCCCGCAGACAGGCGTGATGGGTGCGGACCAGAAAATCCGTCAGATCCCCGGTCAGACTGTTTTCCCACGCACCCCCAATGCGGTTTTCCTGGGATTCCAGCGTCCTGGAAATGAGCTGCCGGAGCTGCATGAGCGAGAGTCCCGCCGCCGATGCCGCTCCTTCAATATTCCGGTCCGGATCGCTGCGGCAGCATTCGATGCCCGCGTGATCCAGCGCCGACCGCACGACGGCACCGACGGCTCCCAGATCCCCGATCCGTCCGTACCGGAGATCCACGCCGTCCATCAGAAAATTTTCCATAACCATAACTTTTCCCCCCCCTTGTTGCAGGTTCTGCCTGCACCATAGTCCGCCCTCCGCATTTTTCAAATCCGGCACCGGAAACGGAAATGAGAACGCTTCCGGCATCGTGACTATTCCTATGCGGAAGTCCGCCTGTCCGGAAAGTGGAAAAAACCTCATCTGCGTGCTATATTATAACCGGGGGTATTCATGTGACGCCCCCGTGTGGAGAAGGCATTATGGAACTCAAAAGTAAAATTCAATCTCCCTTTTTCTGGCTGTATCTCGCGGCAGTCATCCTGCTCTTCTGCTGTCTCGGAACCGGGAGCATCATCAATTCCGAGGGCCGCTGGTTCGCCATCGCACGGGAAATGATGCAGACAGGGGATTATCTCCACCCCTCCATCAACGGACAGCCCTATTTCGACAAACCCCTGGTCTCCTACTGGCTCATCTGTCTCTTTTCCCTCTTTACCGGCGGAGTCACGGCGTGGAGTGCCCGAATCCCCAGCGCGCTGGCCGCACTCCTGACACTCTTCTGCACCGTCCGGATCACGCATCGGCTTTTCTCGAAACGGGCGGCGCTGTGGGGAGGCTGGGTACTGCTCACCGCATACAGTTTTGCCTACTGGGGCAGGTCCGCCGAGGCGGATATGGAACAGATTGCCGCCATCATGGGGGCTCTTGCCGTCTATTTCGCCGTCCGGGAAAAAAGGACCGTTTGGAGCTATCTCCTCTTCTGGAGCATCTGCGCCGCCGGGGTCCAGACCAAGGGACTTGGAGCGATCATCCTTCCTGCCGGGATCGCAGGGATCGACATGCTTGTCAACCGGACCGTAAAAAGCCACCTCAACTGGAAAAATCTGCTGGGAGTTACGGCGGGGATTGCCATATATGCGGTTCCCTTCCTCCTGGAATCTCTTTCCCGTAAAAATTACGACGCCAGCGGCATCGAGCTGGTCTTCCGGGAAAACATCGTCCGGGTGTTCAACCCGTGGGACCACAAGTCGGAACCCTTCTGGATCTATTTGAAACACCTGCCCAGGCTGCTGATCCCCTGGACCCCCGTCTTCATTCTGGCGCTGGCCCGCTACGTGCAGCAGACCATCAGCAGGGAAAAATTCTCCCGGGAAAAGCTCTGGCTCCTGGGGAGCATCGCTCTCATCTTTCTCCTCTTTTCCGCTTCCCGGTCCCGCCGGGTCTATTACATCCTGCCGGCAGTACCCTTCTGCGCCATGCTCTGCGGGGTCTATTTGAGTGAACACGTTCAGGACTGGACCGGCAAAATCACGCGTCTTCTGCTGAAGATCATCGTTTTATTGATGCCTGTCATCGGGACTGCCGCACTCTGCGCCCCCCTGCTGCTTCTCACCGTTTTCCGCAACTTCATCGTGCCGGCGGAAATGCAGACGCCCAGGGCATATTTCATCTTTGCACTGCTTCTCCCGGTTTTCGGCCTTGCCATGCTCGTTTATTATTTCCGGATGAAGGACAAGGAAAATGCGGACCTCGGAAGGGTCTTCGCAGGATTGTGGCTTGTCATGACCGCAGTTCAAGCAGTGGCCATGCCGCTCTTCGGCGCAGATCCCGCTTTCCGCACCGAGCGGCGGTTCTGCGAAGAGATCCATGAGCTCCTGACGATCCAGAAGATCCCGGCGGAAAACGTGGCATTCTGGGGGGGGGATTACTCCAGCATGGTGTACTATCTGAAGCTGGAGCGCCCGGCACGGCTGTACAGCGTTTCTCCCAACACCCGGGAGACCCGCACGTTCTTCAACGACACGGTCACCTGTTTCGGAATTGACGACTTCCGGAAATTCATTGCCCGGGCCAAGCGGGAGGGCGGTGCCGTCCTCCTGCGGCGGGATACGGCAGAACAACTCAGAAAACAACATCCCGATCTGTGGGGAGAGTTTTTCCAGCCGGACGGAACGTTTTCCGGCGAGGTTCTGGCGGAACCGGCTTCCATGTTCCAGCTGAAATTTGTTCCGCCCGAAAAAATGCACCGGGTGATGCGCAAGAAAATGCTCCTGCGGATCTACCCCGTTTTCCCCCGGCTGCGCTGAAGAGGTCCGGCCTGCGGCAATATGCTTTTGTCCCGGGCCACCGCCACGGAATTCCGGTATTGTCCCGGAGAGATCCCGAGAATGGCTTTGAAGCGCCGGGCAAAATGATAGGGATCCTGATAACCGAAATGTTCCGCAACCTGCGCGACCGGCATGTCAAAGTTGATCAGAAACTCGGCGGCATGATTGATCTTCAGACGGTCCACGTAGGTTTTCGGATTGATCCCGGTCCGCTGAAAAAAGACTCTGCGAAGCTGATCCACGCTCAAATTGCAGAGTTCCGCCATTTCCTGCACGCTCCACCACCGCTCCGGATTTTCGCGGATCTCTTTCAGCAGGTCGTCCAGCAGGGGATATCCGGTCTGCGCCCGGGAGTCCCGCTGCAGATAGATTTCCACCAGCAGTTTCTGCAGCTCGATGTTGGCCCGGATCTGGGAACTCACCGCCGGATCGGAGGCATGTTCCAGGATAACGGGCAGCCGCCGGATGTGTCCGAAGGGAAACACCCCGCAGGAAATCACCCCCGCACGCACAAGCATATCAGCAACGGGACCGCAGAAGTTCAGGAAATCTTCACAGTAACGCTCGCCCCCGATCCCGCCGTACCGGTTCAAAGTTCCGGGAGTCATGATCACGCAGTCCCCCGGATGGACGGCATATTCCCTGCCGTCCTCCAGCCACAGCCGCCCCTCACCCTGATACATGTGGGAGATCGAGTAAAATTCAAAGTACCTTTTCTGCGGCAGTTTCATGTAGGAATCCGGTACAGATGTGCCGTTCCCGCCCCGGAAGATCCACAATCCGTACTGTTTGTGGATCTCCCGCAATCCTCCGGCCGGCAGACGGTGGACCTGCGGGTCCGTTTTTTTGTCATTACTCATGCTGTTTTTATCCATTTCAATTCTTTGATTCAGGTGTAAATTTAACGGTGTTTGATCATTTTTCAAACAGTTTTGCAAAATAAAGGAGAATGGAAATCATGAAGATCGGTGCATTGGATTCCTCTTTGCATCAGCCGCTGGAAATCACGGTCGGAAAATTTGCGGAAATGGGCCTGCAGGGGATCCAGATCAATACCACCCGGGATGCGCTGGGGATCACCGACGCCCGCCTCGCCGAAATCAAAAAAATGTGCGCCGATAACGGGCTTGCGATCTCCGCCGTCTGCGGCATGATCTCCGGCGTCCGGTTCGGGGTCAGAAGTGAATGGAGGAAAAGCGTCGAGGTCTTCAGGACGATCATCGAAAATGCGGCCAAACTGGGTTCTCATGTGGTGACTACGCATATCGGTGTCGTCCCGGACGATCCGGCAAGCGAAGTTTTCTCCATCATGGTCCAATCCATGGGGGCCTGTGCCGAATATGCGGCGACATGCGATGCGGTTCTGGCCATTGAGACCGGCCCGGAAAAACCGGAAACGCTGCTGAATCTCCTGCGGGCGGTCAACTCCAGAGGACTGGGGGTCAACCTTGATCCGGCCAACCTCCGGATGGTCGCCAGTGTCGATCCGGTCCATGCGGTGGAAGTCCTCGGGGAATACATCGTTCACACGCATGCCAAGGACGGCAACAATCTCTATCCCGGATCTCCCGCCGCTTTTTACGGAGTCTATGATGCGGACGGGACTCCCCGCAAAGTTCCGGAAAAAAGAGCGGAATTTGAAGAGGTCCCGCTGGGACAGGGACAGGTTCCCTGGGACGGCTATCTTGCCGCCCTGAAAAACTGCGGATATGACGGATTCCTCACCATCGAGCGGGAATGCGGCCCGGATCCGGAAGGGGATATCCGTCTGGCACTGAATTTTCTCAAAACCAAAATATGAGGTGAAATATGGCGAAGGAAATCAGAGCGGCACTGATCGGCTACGGCGGAATGGGCCATTTCCACGCATCCTGTTACCCGAAACAGCAGCATGTGAAACTGGTGGCCGTCTGTGACTGCAACCCGGAGAAATTCAAGGAGAAAAAGGCGGAGATCAATCTGGGGGAAAGCGGCGACTCTTCCCTGAAAGACATCGCTACCTTCGGCTCCTACGAGGAACTCTGCAGGGGGATCAGATTCGACATGCTTGATATCTGTCTTCCCTGTCACCTGCATGCGGAATATGCAATCCGGGCCATGCGCGACGGATATCATGTCCTTTGCGAAAAACCCATGGCAAGGACGGTCGCCCAGGCAGACCGGATGATCCGTGTCTCCCGGGAAACGGGACGGAAACTCATGATCGCCCAGTGCATCCGCTTTTCTCCCGCCTACCGTTTTCTGAAGGAAATTCATGCCAAAAAGAAATACGGGCAGCTTCTCCGGCTGGACATGCGCAGGAACAGCACCCTCCCCAAAACGTCCTGGTACCGCGATCCGGCGAAAAGCGGCGGGGCCCTGCTGGACCTGCATCTGCATGACACCGACTTCATCAACAGTCTCCTGGGTGTGCCGGAAGCGGTTTACACCCAGGGGATCGAACGGGACACCGGCGGCATAGATGACCTGATGAGCAGTTATTATTTTGCCGGTGAAACGGTGGTCAATTCGGAGGGAAGCTGGTGCAAGGGGAAATGGTTCTGCTCCGGGATCGCGGTCTTCCGGAAAGCGACCCTCGAGATCATCAATGATACGCAGGTCAATATCTACCGGACCGACCGGAAGACGGAGGAGGTCAGGTTCGACAAAGACACCAATCCGTATTTCAATGAGATCGCGTATTTTGCGGACTGCATCCGCAAAAAAACGGAGCCGGAACAATGCATGCCGAAAAGCACCCGCGACTCCATCCGGATCGCCGCCGCCGAAGAGCGTTCCGCACGGACGAAACGGAAGGTCCGCCTTCCCCATGGACGGGACTGAGGCTTCAGATCTCCTATTGACCCGCGAAGAGAGGATGGGACTTGCGGGACCGGCGGCGATCATGCCGCCGGTCACCGGTTGTTCCAGCTTGCGCCCAGCGCAAGGCGTACCGCCGTCACGCGGGAAACGGACATCCCGCAGCAGCAGACGGACCGGAAGACGTGCCATTTCATATTTCATATTTCATATTTCACATTTCGTATTTGCGCAGAACACATGGATGGTGTATATTATTCTCCATAGTGGATTTTGACTTGTGAGGTAAAAAATGGGTCTTTACGACCGCTCTTATATGAATCGGGAAAACGGTGCGCCGTCCGGCGGCATGTCCATGATCTGGAAACTCATTGCCGCCAATGTGATCGTCTATCTTCTTGCCGCGGGGTCGCCTTCCATCGCACAGGAAATGGTGCTGAACGGTCCCGCTATGCAGCAGTTTCAGCTCTACCGGGTGGTCACGGCAGCCTTTCTCCATGTGGATTTCTGGCATATCGTCCTCAATATGTGGGGGCTTTACCTCTTCGGCTCCCTGGCGGCGCCTCACTTGAAACCGCTGCAGGTGCTGTGGCTCTATATCATTGGTGGCATCGCCGGCAATCTCCTGTTTCTGGCCTTCAACTGGGCCACCCCCTTCGCCCTGCTGGGGGCATCCGGGGCCGTCTATGCCGTGACCCTCGCCGCCGCCATGCTGGAGCCGGACCGGAAGTTCTTCATGATCTTCATGCCCTTCCGTCCCATCAAAACCAGCACCATGGTCATCGTCTTCACCATTATTGAGATCGTAAGCGCCATGGGAGGGCATGACGGTGTCGCCCATCTGGCCCATCTGGGGGGATTCCTCGGAGGGTGGCTCTATCTCAAACTGGCCCGGGTCCCCCTGGCGTGGGATCCCCTGACAAAACTTTTCCGGGGAAGCACTTCCGGTTCCGGAGAAAGCAGGAGCTACGATGCGGGCTCCTACCGCTGGACCGGCACCGGACAGGCCACATTCGCCCCCGGAAAACCCGTCCCGCAAAGAGAAGTGGACCGGCTGCTGGACAAGATCTCCAATACCGGAGTCAACTCTCTTACGCCGGAAGAACTGGCCACTCTGCGCCGGATCCGGGAAGAGATGAACCATCCGGGGAGGTAGGAAACCATGCCCCTCTCCGCATCGATTTTTGACTACACCCTTCCGGAAGAGCTGATCGCCCAGCATCCGGCGGAGCGGCGGGACGGCTCCCGGATGATGGCCCTGGACCGGGGCACCGGAGCAACGCAGATACTCCCCTTCCCCCGGATCACGGATTTTCTCCGGGAGGGAGATGCCATGATCTTCAACGACACCCGGGTCCTCCACGGCCGGATGTACGCCCGCAAAAACGGTCTTCCGGATGGGGCGAAATTTGAACTCCTGCTGGTGGAACACCTCCGGGATCGGCGCTGGAAGGTCCTGCTGAAACCCGGCAAGCGTGCCCTGCCCAGGGTACGGGCCGTGCTGCTGGACGGTCAGGGCAATCTCAATCCCTGCGGAGATGCATTCACGGTCATCGGCCGGTACGATGAAGAAGCCTTTGAAGTGGAATTTTCCGGAGATGACACGCTCTTCCAGACCCGCTACGGCCATGTGCCGCTCCCCCCGTACATCAGACGGGGAGACGAAAATGCCGACAGCGAGCGTTATCAGACCATCTTTGCCGCCAAACCCGGAGCAGTGGCCGCCCCTACGGCAGGCTTGCACTTCACCCCGGAGATCCTTGCGGAACTTTCATCAAAAGGGGTGCGTCAGGCGGCTATCACCCTCCATGTGGGGCCGGGGACCTTCAAACCCGTCAGCGTGGAAGATGTGTCGCAGCACAAAATGCACGAAGAGGAATTTTTTCTTTCCGAATCCACGGTGAAATTAATTGAAGAAACCCATGCCTCCGGGCACAAAGTTCTGGCGGTGGGGACCACCACGGTCCGGGTACTGGAGAGCTGCTCCGATGAGGCGGGACACCTGAAACCCGGCCACAGACGGACGGAGATCTTTCTCTATCCCCCCTACCGCCCCCGGGTGGCGGACATGCTTCTGACCAATTTTCATTTGCCCAAGAGTACCCTTCTCATGCTGGTCTCCTGTTATGCAGCCAGAGAACATGTGCTGGCGGCGTACCAGCGGGCCATTGCGGAAAAAATGCGTTTTTACAGCTACGGCGACTGTATGCTGTTTCACTGAAAATCTGAAATGGAGAAAAAAAATGAAATCATCGGACTTTGCCATTACGAGCCTCGGCACACCGGGCATCACATCTCCCATCACCAACATGGATTTTGTTCCGGACAATGCCGATGTGGCGTATGATAACCAGACCGGGGATCTGATGCTGGGCATCCAGTCAGGTGCGCCCATTCCCGCTTTCGAGTCCGCAGGCCCCCGGCAGAAGATCTTCCACGATCCGGCGTGGAGCAAGGCGGCCATTCTGACCGCCGGCGGGCTGTGCCCGGGCCTGAATGACGTCATCAAATTTCTCACCCGGACCCTCCGGCAGCAGTACGGGGTCCCGGTGGTTTACGGGATCCAGTACGGCTACCGGGGCCTCAATCCGGAGTTCAAACTGGAACCCGTGCTGCTGACCGAGAACGATGTGGACCACATCCACGAAGCC